>CAZUXV010000164.1:0-6573 GCA_964624445.1 uncultured Oscillospiraceae bacterium
AGGACGCCCCGGGTGGCATATCGAATGCTCTGCCATGAGCATGAAATATCTGGGCGAGAATTTTGATATTCATTGCGGCGGAAAAGACCTGCTCTTTCCCCATCATGAAAACGAAATTGCCCAGAGCGAGGGAGCGACAGGAAAGAAATACGTAAATTACTGGATGCATAACGGGTTTATCAATATCAACAATGAAAAAATGAGCAAAAGCAAGAACAATTTCTTTACGGTACGGGATATCGCAGGGAAATATGATCTTGAAGCGGTGCGCATGTTTATGCTCAGCGCTCATTATCGCAGCCCCATCAATTTCAGCCAGGATCAGATTGAAGCCGCAAACGCCAGCCTGAACCGTCTGTATACTGCCAGGAATTCGCTGAAATTCCAGACAGAAAACGGAGAAGACCGGCCGCTTAATGACTCGGAACTAGCTTTTACGGAACGTCTCAATGGATATGAAAAACGTTTTGATGAAGCGATGGACGATGACATGAATACAGCTGACGCGCTGGGTGCCATCTTTGAACTGGTCAAAGATGCCAATGTCACACTTGCGCAGAACGCTTCCCGAGAGGCAGCCAAAGCGGCGCTGAACAGCCTCGAGGCTGTATGCGACGTACTCGGCCTGCTGAGCAAAAAAGAAGAAGAACTGCCGGCAGAGATCGCGGCGATGGTGAAAGAAAGAGCGGAAGCGAGAAAAAATAAAGACTGGGCAAAGAGCGATGAGCTTCGCGACAAAATCATCAGTGCCGGATACATTCTCGAAGATACCAAACAGGGACAAAAGGTCCGTAAAGATGTCTGAAAAACTGAAGCGTTTTACTGGGATAACGCTCGTTCTGGCCGGCCTTGCGGTCAGTATGATTCCGCTGTTGTCTGAGAAAGGGAACAAAGAACAGTATTTTCGCTCCGGAACAAAAGCCGAATGGGGCATTTCCCGGATCGAAACAGAAACGAACGGGCAGATTGCAGTGAATGAAGCCGATGAGGAAGAGCTGCGTCTGCTGCCGGGAATCGGGGAAACACTGAGCAGCCTGATTATCAGCGAAAGAGAAGAACACGGTCCGTATTATTACGCGGAAGATCTGGAAGCGGTAAAAGGAATAGGCCCCGGAACACTTGGTAAATTTCGCTATATGATCGATCTAACAAAGGGAGAAAGCAGGGAATAATATGGCATATCGGGCGCTCTACAGGGAATGGAGACCAAAGGATTTCTCTCATGTTGTCGGACAGAATGCAATCATTGATACATTGAGGAATCAGGTCATCACAAACAGAATCGCCCACGCTTACCTGTTCTGCGGATCCCGGGGAACAGGCAAAACATCCACAGCGAAAATCCTTGCAAAGGCAATTAACTGTCTGAATCCGGTTAACGGCGATCCCTGCGGAAAATGCGAGAACTGCCTGCGGGCTGAACATGAAGAAACGCTGGATGTAATTGAAATTGACGCCGCCAGCAACAACGGCGTGGATGAAATGCGTGAACTGCGCGATACGGTAAAATATCCTCCCCAGTTCGGAACTTACAAAGTATATATTATCGATGAAGTTCATATGCTTTCCACATCCGCTTTCAATGCGCTTCTGAAGACGCTGGAAGAACCGCCTGCGCATGTTGTCTTCATCCTTGCTACAACAGAGCCGCAGAAACTTCCGGAAACAATTCTCAGCAGATGCCAGCGTTTTGATTTCGGCAGGATTTCCATTCCGGAGATCACGGGAAGACTGAAAGAAGCGGCTGACGGGTCAGGTGCGACTGTATCAAACGGTGCTTTGATCCTGATTGCCCGTGCCGCAGAAGGCGGTATGCGGGACGCGCTCAGTATTCTGGACATGTGCCTCGGATACAGTGACAATGTCGACGAAACACTGGTCAGGAACATTCTGGGATCAAGCGAGTCCTCGTTTCTTTTTGAATTTTGCGGCGCGATATCAAATCGGGATGCAGGGACCGTATTTTGCCTGATTGAGCGGATGATCCGTGAAGGAAAAGATCCGGGGGTTTTTGCCAGGGATGTCTGCAGACATGTAAGAGCGCTGCTTATCGCCAAAACCAGTCCGGATGACGTTGCAAAAGTAATGGATATAACGGAAGAAGAAGCAGCTGAATATGTCAGGCAGGCTGAGCAGTATACACTGAGCAGGCTGACAAGAATGCTCGATCTCTTCATGGGACTTGAAACGGAAATGAGATATTCATCAAGTCCGAGGATCGCGTTGGAGAATACGGCATTAAAATGCTGCCTGAGAACAGATGAAGCGGATCATCAGGCACTCATGGACCGGATCACTGAGCTTGAGAAACGGATCGAAGAACTGAACAACAGACTTGTTCAGGGCGCATCGTTCCGGTCCGCTGAAGAAAAGGAATCGCCTGTTACAGACAAAAATGCCGTCAGGTCTGAAAAAGAATCCGTAAAAGAAAACCGGAAGGAGAAAACGACATCAGTCAGTACTGACGGTAAAGCAGTCTGGGCTGAAACGATGAAAAGAATTCAGAAGAAGGACATTACCGCATGGAGTTTTCTGTCCCAGGGAAGCCTTGTGAGCTGCAGCGGCCATGATTATCGCTGGCAGGCTTCGCAGCCGGACGGTGAAACACAGTATATCACTGCGCTAAACAGGGAGGACAGAAAAGCCGCAATCTGCGGTATTCTGAATGACATTACAGGCGCAGAATGCAGCTTTGCAGCCGAACGACATCAGAATACGACCGCCGCAGACGGAAATGATGACGCGTACCTTGCTGCAATCTATGAAACGTTCGGCCATGAACCTGTTGATATTGTTGATGAAATGAAATAAAAACCATCCCGGTACAAACCGGGATGGTTTTTTGAAAAGATATCAGTTCAGCTCCTGCGCGTCGTTTTCGATTGCAATCTCTTCAACGCTGCGGATGGCCCAGCGGGCAACGACCATGCTCATATTGTCCTTACCGATAGAAAGCGTAATGGTGTCATCCTTGATACCGGTAATCGTTCCGTAAATTCCGCCGATTGTGCAGATTCTGTCACCGGCTTTCAGATTGTTCAGCATCTCTTTGACCTGTTTGTCCTTTTTCCGCTGCGGACGGATCAGCATAAACCAGAAAACGACAAAGATCAGGATCATCGGGAGGAAGGTCACTGCCAGGGAGGCAATACTGCTGCCCGCAGTCGCCTCACCGCCGGCAGCTGCTGTGTCTGCTGCTGTTTCAGCTATGGCGGCGGAAATACCGAAAAGACTGTCAAACATGATAATAGAAACTCCTTTCAAGCTCAAATGCCATGATATTATATCAGACAATGATGACGGATACAAGACAAAGCATTGAAAAAACAAACACTGAAAAGCTAGTCCAGGCTTCTGGTTGCGATGATATCAGAGCCGGTCTGAAGCACATTAGGAAGGACGACCTGACCCATACGGACCGGAGCGGCGACCGTTAACCTGCCGAGCTCCGTCATCACAGCCTGTATCATTGATTTGGGAACAGGTGCAGATGTTTTGACGGAAAGCGGCGTCCGGCTTCCGGATACGGGAATCACCGCGGTAATCATCCGCTCGGGCAGGGTGCATTCCTGCCGGGCATAGGAAGCGCCGCGGGGACATGTGTTTCCGGATACGGAAACAAAATCACCGCTGTCAGACAGCGTAACGGTCATCCGGCATCCAACCGGACAATTGATACAGGTGATGGTCTGTTCCATATTATATCAGCTCCTTACGATTCGCACGGAAATAGTATCAGCAGGAAGATCGCGAAGATCATCCGGATTCAGCGTGAGAAGCGCCATTTCCCCCGGGGTAAAAATCATGGCTTTTTTACGGCAGAGCTCCCTGCCGCCGCATTCGGCAACCGCCACGCTGTTCCGATACACCGCCGCCGGACGGAACATCAGGGAAACAGGCTGCTCAGTCCCGATACTGATCTTCTGGGGAACAGTTCCGCGCACCCCTTCGCCGTCCTTTACAGTGATATAATTCGTTTCACGCTGTTCGGAGCGAACAAAAGCAGCAGCCGCCTTACCTGCTTTGAAGCTTTCATCCGACACATAATCGACCAGGTCATGCACATGCAGTACGTTTCCGCAGGCGAAAATGCCCGGAACACTGGTACAGAAGGTTTCATCCACCACAGCACCGGAAGTGACAGGAGACATTTCAATGCCTGCTCCGGCGCTGAGTTCGTTTTCCGGGATCAGACCGCAGGAAAGCAGCAATGTATCACAGTCGAAATTGATCTCCGAGCCGGGAATCGGATTCCGGTTTTCATCAACCCGGGAAACGGTAACACCTTCCAGCCTTTCACGCCCTCGGATATCGGTGACTGTGTGACTGAGAAAAAGCGGAATATTGTAATCCTGCAGGCACTGAACGATATTGCGGTTCAGGCCGGAGGAATAGGGCATGATCTCAACGCAGGCGAGGACTTCGGCTCCCTGAAGCGTCATACGGCGGGCCATGATCAATCCGATATCGCCGGAACCGAGAATAACGATACGCCGCCCGGGCATGAATCCTTCCAGATTGACAAAACGCTGTGCTGTGCCGGCCGAATAGATTCCCGCGCACCTGGTTCCGGGCGTGCAGAGCGCTCCGCGCGGCCGTTCACGGCAGCCCATGGCAAGGATCACAGCTTTTGACCGGATAATCTGAAAACCTTTCGAGGATGAAACACATGAAACGCTCAGGTCCCGGGAAACAGACAATACCATGGTTGAACACTCGACAGGAATATGCAATTCATTTACACGGTCAATATCCCGCTGGGCGTATTCGGGACCGGTCAGCTCTTCCTTGAAACGATGAAGACCGAAACCGTTGTGGATACACTGGCGGAGAATGCCGCCCGGTTCGTTTTCCCGCTCCAGGACCAGAATGGAATCAATCCCGTTTTCCCGCGCTGCAATCGCAGCGGCAAGTCCGGCAGGACCGGCGCCGATTACAAGGACATCAACATGCCGTTCATTCATGATCCGATGCCTCCTTCAGAAAGGAATCAAGAGAACCTGCAAGGAGATAGCCGGCGCCGCCGTTTTTTGTGATTTCCTGAAGGGATTGTCCTGTTTCTTCAGCAATAATCGCAGCGACCCGGGGCAGACAGAAACCTCCCTGACAGCGCCCCATTCCCGCGCGTGTGCGCCTCTTCACGCCGTCAATGGAACGGGCGCCGACAGGACGCCGGATCGCAGCACGGATTTCAGCCTCTGTTACGGTTTCGCAGCGGCATATGATCTGACCGTAGGCAGAATCGGACTGCACTGCTGCGGCACGTTCTTCATCCGTCATATCGTGGAAAGGCCTGGCAGGAATCGGATAAGGAACGGTTTTTTCTTTCCGGGCCAGTCCCATGAACCCGGCAATCATGACGGAAAGCTCGGAACCGATTGCAGGCGCAGAGGAAAGGCCGGGACTTTCAATACCGATCGCTTCAAAGTATCCGGGAACGCCGTCACAGGGGCCGATCACAAAGTCGTCAACAGTCAGATGAGCCCGAACGCCGCTGAAATTTGTAATGTTTGAACGCACAGAAAGAGCCGGCCAGGTCAGTACGGCCTTGCGGAGCACTTCTGAAAGACCGTCGGCTGTTGTTGCAGTATCAAGAGGATCGGGAATATCTTCTGCATTCGGACCGAGCAGGAGATTTCCGTGAACCGTAGGAGTAACCAGAACACCTTTTCCCAGGGCTGAAGGGCACTGAAAGACCGTGTGTTCAAAAGGAGGCTTAACAGCGCGGTCGAGCAGGTAATACTGTCCGCGACGATGAACGGTATGAAGCTTCCTGTTAGATAGCTGATTATGAAGATCAGCGCCGGATGCGCCTGCACAGTTTACCAGCACTTTGCAGCAATATTCAGAGGAACCGGTTATCACAGAAAAAGAACCATCCGGAAGCCTGGAGACGGATGTCACTTCTTCATTGAAATAAAACGAAACGCCGTTCAGAGCCGCGTCGTCGGCAAGGGCAAAAGCCATCTCATAGGGACTGACAAGGGCTCCAGTCGGTACATAAAGGCCACAGACAACCTGAGGATTCAGAGACGGTTCCATCGCAAGCAGCGCATCACGGCCCAAAATCTCCAGGCCCTGTACACCGTTCGCTTCCCCCCGGGCTTTGAGTTTCTGAATCGTAGGCACATCGGCATCATCCAGCGCAATGACCAGGGCACCGTTCTGACGGAAAGGTACGCCGAGTTCAGCACAAAGGACGGGATACAGCGAAGCGCCCCGAACATTGTAGTACGCTTTTTGGGTCCCGGGTACGGCATCATATCCTGCGTGGACAAGACCGCTGTTCGCCTTTGTGGCCCCTTCCGCAATATCACTTCCCCGATCAAGAACGGTTACGGAAGCAGCGTAACGGGAAAGCTCTCTTGCGACCGCGCAGCCGGTAATCCCCGAGCCGATGATGAGAATATCGGATTCATGTTTCATATTGTCGCCTCCTGCAGCATTATACTACCAAAAAAAGGAGCAGACTGCAATGAACAAAAAGGGGGAGACGGAAAGATCCGGCAGGTCAAACGTGTATGAGTACAATACATAGGTAACAGAAAGGGAAAGCAAAGAGAGAACCAAGTG
>CAZUXV010000165.1:0-6481 GCA_964624445.1 uncultured Oscillospiraceae bacterium
TTTGACGGGATTCCGGAAGATCCGAACGAATAAACAGAAAGCACCGGCCGCCTTATGGCGGCCGGTGCTTTGATATATCCTTTTCAGTTTCCAAGATAGGCTTTCTGTACGTCGTCGTTCTGCAGGAGATCCGCAGCGTTGCCGGACATGGAGATGCGGCCGGTTTCCAGCACATAGGCCCGGTCCGCGACGGAGAGCGCCATCTGGGCGTTCTGCTCCACCAGCAGGATCGTGACGCCGGAGTCGTGCAGTTCCTGGATAATGCCGAAGATCTGGTCCACGAGGATCGGCGCGAGGCCCATGGAGGGTTCGTCCAGCATCATCAGCTTCGGCTTGCTCATCAGCGCCCGGGCCATGGCAAGCATCTGCTGTTCGCCGCCGGACAGGGTGCCGCCGATCTGTTTTTCCCGCTCTTTCAGGCGGGGAAAGCGGCTGAAAACGTCCGCCAGGGATGCTTCGATCTCTTCCTTCGGGCGGCTGTAGGCACCCATCTCCAGGTTTTCCCTGACGGTCATATGCTGGAAGATGCGGCGGCCTTCGGGGCAGAGGCTGAGGCCCTTATAGACCATTTTTGAGGCGCCGGTACCGTCGACGGGAATGCCGCCCAGCACGATGGAGCCCTGGCGGGGCTTCAGGAGCCCGGCAATGGTGTTCAGCGTGGTGGATTTACCGGCGCCATTGGCGCCGATCAGGGTAACGATCTCGCCCTCATGGACTTCCAGGCTGATGCCCTTCACGGCATGGATGGCGCCGTAGTATACGTGCAGGTCGTTGACTTTCAGCAGGGGCAGATTCTGATCGCGGGCAGTGTTCTCGCTCATTTTCCGCCCTCCTTCTTTTTGCCCAGGTAGGCTTCGATCACGTCAGGGTTTGCCTGGATCTCGTCTGCGGTGCCCTTGGCGATGATACGGCCGAAGTTCAGCACGCAGATGCCTTCGCATACGCCCATGACCAGGCTCATATCGTGTTCGATCAGCAGGATCGCGATCTGGAACTGATCGCGGATTTTTGCAATGTTTTCCATGAGCTCTTCTGTCTCATGGGGGTTCATGCCCGCGGCAGGCTCGTCCAGCAGCAGAAGTTTGGGATCCGTAGCCAGGGCACGGACGATCTCCAGGCGGCGCTGGGCGCCGTAGGGCAGGCTGCCGGACACCTCGTCCGCCAGATCCTGCATGCCGAAGATATCCAGCAGTTCCATGGCCCGCTCATGCTGGCGCTTTTCCTGTTTCCAGTAGCGGGGCTGGCGCAGGATGCCTGTGAACATATCGTATTTGATCTGGTTGTGCAGGCCGATGCGTACGTTTTCTTCCACCGTCATTTTGTCGAAAAGGCGGATGTTCTGGAAGGTACGGGCGATCCCCAGCCTGGAAGCCTGAACGATGCTCATACCGTGCAGGTCCTGACCGTTGATCAGGACAGCGCCGCTGGTGGGTTCATACACCTTGGTCAGCAGATTGAAGACCGTGGTCTTTCCGGCGCCGTTGGGGCCGATCAGACCGGCGATCTCGGTCTTGCCGATGGTCAGGTTGAAATCGTCCACGGCCTTCAGGCCGCCGAACTCAATGCCCAGGTGGCGGGTTTCCAGGACCGGGATCTCATTCACGTCCCGTTCCGGAACGATCGAATGGGAGGGAACCGGCACCATTTTTGTATCGGACCGGTGCCTTCTGACTTCTTCCGTCATGCTGCGTCACCTCCCGGCGTTTTTTTCTGCTTTCCGCGGAACAGCGCCCTGACCGGCCCGAAGAGACGGTTCATGACGGAGCGGATCAGCGGGTTGTTGGTAAAGATCATCACCAGGATCAGCACCACCGCGTAAACCAGCATGCGGTAATCGGCGAATTCACGCAGGACTTCCGGCAGGACGGTCAGGAAGGTGGCGGAGATCACAGAGCCCAGCACGTTGCCCAGACCGCCCAGCACGACGAAGACCAGCACGTTGATCGACTGGTTGAAGGTGAACTGGGTCGGAACCACGGTGGAAGAGTTCAGCCCGTACAGCGCACCGGCCATGCCGGCCAGGGTGGCGGCGGTCACGAAGGCCATCATTTTATACTTTGTCACAGACACACCCATGGACTCAGCTGCGATCCGGTTGTCCCTGGTGGCCTGGATCGCGCGGCCGGCCCGGGAATTGACCAGGTTCAGCACGATGATCAGCGTCAGGATGATCAGGGCGAAGCCGATGGTGAAGGTAGAGATCGGTTTGATCTTTACCGCGCCTTTTGCGCCGTCGACCAGCATGGTGATCCCTTCCGGCAGTTTCTTGTTCAGGAAGGAGAAATACAGCCTGCCGTCCATCGTGCCCACATAAAGCACGTTGACCAGGTTCCGGATGATCTCCCCGAAGGCCAGGGTTACGATGGCCAGGTAGTCACCGCGGAGCCGAAGGACGGGGATACCGATCAGCGCTCCGAAGATTCCGGCCACGACGCCGCTGATCAGGATGGCCAGGACCAGACGCAGCGTCGGGTCCTGCATGTCAAAGGCCGACAGGAACCAGCCGCTGATGATCGCGCCGGTATAGGCGCCGATGCTCATAAAACCGGCATGGCCGAGGCTCAGTTCTCCGGAAAAACCGATCACCAGGTTCAGGGAAACCGCCATGACGATCCAGGAGCAGATCGGAACCAGCAGTCCTTTGAGTGAACGGCTGATGGCCTTGGCATCGATCATATTCTGCAGGATCAGATAGGCAGCGATGACCAAACCGAAAGTGATCAGGTTGTAGATGAGGCGCTTGCGTTTTGCTTTTGTCATCTTCCTCACCTCACACTTTCTCGCGCATCGGCTTGCCCAGGAGGCCGGCCGGTTTCACCAGCAGCACAATGATCAGCACGGCAAAGACAATGGCGTCTCCAAGCTCAGTGGAAATGTAGGCTTTGCCGAAGATCTCGATCACACCCAGCAGTACGCCGCCAAGCATGGCTCCGGGAATGGAGCCGATCCCGCCGAATACGGCGGCGGTAAAAGCTTTGATGCCCGGCATGGAGCCGGTGGTCGGCTGCAGGATCGGGTAGGAGGAGCACAGCAGAACGCCGGCGATGGCCGCCAGCGCGGAACCGATGGCAAAGGTCAGGGAGATCGTCCGGTTGACGTTGATGCCCATCAGTTCAGCGGCTCCGCGGTCTTCCGACACACAGCGCATCGCCTTGCCCAGTTTGGTCCGGGAGGTGAACAGCGTCAGCGTCAGCATGATGACCACGTTTGCCAGGATCGTGATCAGCGTGGCGGAGGAAATGTTCAGCTGTCCCAGATGGATGGACGTACCGTTGATAAAGGTCGTGGGGAAGGACTTCGGATTGGCGCCCCAGATCATCAGGGCGATATTCTGCAGCAGGTAGCTCATACCGATGGCAGTAATCAGCACCGCCAGCGACGTGGCCTGGCGCAGGGGACGGTAAGCCAGTCCCTCAATGGTAACGCCCAGCAGCGTGCAGAACACCATGGCGACCAGGAAGGCAACGACCGGGGGAAGCCCCCAGTACTGCAGACCGCAGAAGGCGATATACGCGCCGACCATAATGACGTCGCCATGGGCGAAGTTCAGCATCTTGGCGATACCGTAGACCATGGTATAACCCAGGGCGATGATCGCGTAGATGGACCCCAGGCTCAGACCGTTGATCAGGTGATCGAGAAAAATCATACAATAATCCTTTCGTGCCTGCGGCACGACCAGGGTTTTCCGGCGGATGGATAACGTTTTCCCGGCCCGCATCGCTGATGGCGGCAGCCGTGAAGACACCCTGGACGTTCAGTCATAATACTGTGATGATAACACAAAGTAAAAACAAGCGAAACCGGTCCTGAAAAAGGACCGGTCCGCGAAAATGCGCAGGAGTGATCAGTCTTCGAAGACGTACACGCCGTTGACGATGGTGGCGGCCATAGGCGTCTTGGTGACGGCGCCGGACTCGTCCCAGGTCATGGAACCGGTGATGCCGTCGTAGCTGAGGTCAAGGATTGCGGCGATCAGCAGATCGCAGGCTTCCTCAGCGGACATCTCGGAGGTGATGCCGGCCTTTTCGGCGGCCTTGACCAGGATATAGATGCCGTCATAGGCGTCTGCGGCAAACTGGATGGGCGTTTCGTTGAACTTGGCCTGGTAAGCGGCAACAAAGCTCTTGACCTTCTCGTCTTCAGAGGTGGCGACGAAGGGGGTCAGCAGCATGACGCCTTCCGCCAGGGACTTGTCGAAACCTTCCACGTCCAGGATGCCGTCCATGCCGTCCACGCCGAAGAAGATCGGCTTGTAGTTCTTGTCGGCAGCGGTCTTCAGGATCAGGGAAGCGGGGGTGTAGTACATGGGCAGGAAGACGATCTCGGCGCCGGCTTCCTGAGCCTTGCCAACCTGCACGGTGAAGTCTGTGGTCTCATCGGTGAAGGTTTCTTCGCTCACGATCTCCAGACCCAGTTCGGGGCACTTCTGAACGAAGGTGTCACGGATGCCGGTGGAGTATACGTCGGCGTTGTTGTAGATCACGGCGATCTTGGTGCCCAGCTTGTGGCTTGCGATATACTCGGCGGAAGCGGAGCCCTGGTTCGGGTCGGTAAAGCAAACCTGGAAGACGTTGTCCTTATCCTCAATGACGTTGACAGAGGAAGCGGAAGGAGTCAGGAAGAACACACGGTCCGTGTATCCCTGGGCGCCTGCGGCTTCACAGGGCTTGGAAGTGGTGGAACCGAGGATCATCTGGGCACCGGCGTCCAGCGCGGCGTTGTAAGCGTTGATGACTTTTTCAACGTTGTGCTCGTCGTCCTCATTGATCAGTTCGATTTTGTATTTCCCCTCGGCGTTGATCTCGTCCACGGCGATCTCGGCACCGTGCTGGGTGGCCAGGCCGTACAGGGCGGCGGCACCGGTCGTCGGTCCGATATGGGCGATCTTCAGGGTGATGGGCTCGTCAGCGAAAGCGGAGCACACGGTCAGTGCCAGCGCCAGGGCAAGAGCCAGAGCGATAAGCTTTTTCATTCTTGTTTCCTCCTCAAATATTAAGGTATCAAAGCGCCTTTACTTTGTATCGCCCATTATACACCCGTTTTCCGGCGAGTAAAGCGCCGGGGCCGTGATTTTTGTTCATTTTTTGTATCCTCCGTTAATTGTTACAAATTATTGACAGAATTATGTTTTCCCTATACAATACTATAGATGTCCTGTATCCATCCACATTGACACGTCCGGCGGCCGCCGTCGGGGGGAAGGAGGAAGGAGCCCCTGGCTCCGACACCATATGAACAGGAAACGCTTGTTCCTTGCACTGGCACTGGGGATCGCCCTGGTTTTGCTGTGCGTATCCGCTGCGCTTGCGGAGGATCCGATCAAGGTCTCCATGGAACTGAGCAAATATAAATTTTCCGGACCGGAGACGATCACCGTTTCCATCACCGTAACCAATATCGGAGATGGAGATATGCCCGCGCCGGTCAAGCTGTATTATCCGAGCGGCAAGCAGATCGAAGAATTCGGCTCGCCCACCCTTTCCGTCGGCGGAAGCAAACGCTGGACCGGCGACTGGAAAGTGACCCAGGACCAGCTGGACGCCGGAAAGGTCGCGTTCAAGATCTCCTATGCCTATTATGAGGATACCGGCGACGGAGAACCGCAGCTGATCAAGAAAGGCAAGAACTTCTCCAAGAAGATCACCTTTACCGGCGCCGATCCCGAGATCAGCGTCACCCGGTCCATTACGCCCACCACGGCCCAGAAGGGCCAGGAAGTCAGCGTGATCTATGAGATCGCCAACACCGGCTCCGTGGACGTCACCTCCGTGAACATCAAGGAGAATACCTCCATTTCCTCCAAATCCGGGACGATCGATTCCATTGCCGCCGGAGCCACGGGCACCTATACCTTCACCGCGGTTATGGGCAGCAAGGATCTGACCAGCAACGCCACCGTGTCCTACAAGGCCGGCGGCAAGACCTTCACTACCAAGGTGGAGAGCGCCACCGTCAAATACGGCGAGGTGAACCTGTCCGCCACCCTGAAAGCAGACAAGAAGGGCGGCGCGCCCGGGGATACCGTCAAGCTGACGCTGACGCTGAAGAATTCAGGCAACCTTGACTTTACCAACGTAACCGTAACCGACCCCGAACTGGGCACCGTATTCAGCGGCGAATCCGTCAAGGCCGGCGACACGCTGACCCTGGAAAAAGATCTGACCATCACCACGACCCAGGAACTCCAGTTCACCGTCACGGCTGACGAGACCACCGGCAAGGGCGTCGAAACGGCGACCGGCCGGGTGAAGATCATTGCCATGGATCCGACCCAGCAGATTGTGCTGAGCCTGGATGCGGCGTCGGACCGGGAAGTGGTCTACAAGATCCCCGGAACAGTCCGCTTTACCATTACCGTGCATAACGACAGTGCGGTCGAGGTCAAAAACATTACGGTCAAAGCGATCGAAACAACGCTTTACAGTATTGAAAGCATCCCGGCCGGCGGAGATTTCACATTTATCCGCGACGCGGATGT
>CAZUXV010000166.1:0-6480 GCA_964624445.1 uncultured Oscillospiraceae bacterium
GTTTTTCAGGGCTCCGTGGAAGCGGTGAAGCAGGCTATTGAAAAACTGAGCAGCGACGAGGTCAAGAGCCGTGTGCTGCACAGCTCTTCCGGCGCCATCACCAAGGACGACGTCAACCTGGCGTCTGCATTCAACGCCATCATCATCGGTTTCAATATCCGGCCGGACGCTTCCGCGCGGGAAGCCGCAGAGAAACAGAAAGTCGATATCCGGATGTACACCGTCATCTACAAGGCGATTGAGGATATGGAACTTGCGATGAAGGGTATGCTCGAACCGGAATACCGCGAGGTGCTGCTGGGCCATGCCGAAGTACGGAATGTGTTCAAGATTACCGGTTCCGGTATCATTGCAGGCTGTTATGTGACGGACGGAAAGGTGCAGCGGAACGCCGGCGTACGCCTGCTTCGTGACAACGTAGTCGTTCACGAGGGCAAGCTGAGCAGCCTGCGCCATCTGAAAGACGACGTGAAGGAAATGGCAGCGGGATATGAATGCGGTATGAGCCTTGAAGGCCATAACGACATCAAGGAAGGCGACGTTGTCGAATGCTTCATTATGGAGGAGATTCCGCGCTGATATGAGCTATCAGAGAATTGACAGGATTTCTGAAGAAGTCCGCCGGGAAGTGGACGCCATCATCCGCGAGGAACTGCACGATCCACGCGTGAGCGGTACCTATTCCGTGACCCGGGCGGAAGTGACCGGAGACCTGCGCTATGCAAAGATTTTTATCAGCGTGCTGGAAGATGACCACCGGGACGGCCTGATGGATGCCCTGAAGAATGCGAAAGGGTATATCCGCCGTTCACTCGGCAAACGGATGATCATCCGGTACACGCCGGAACTGATCTTTGTCAGCGACAAAAACATCGAATACGGCGTCCATATTGCGAAGGTCCTTGCGGACACAGCCAAATCGGAGGCAGCATCAGATGGAAGCGATGAACAGGAACTGTGATACGGTTGCCGGCATGATCCGGAATGCACAGACGATTGCCGTATGCAGCCATGTCAATCCTGACGGGGATACCCTCGGCTGCGCCACTGCCATGCAGATTGCGCTGACCCGGCTCGGCAAGGATGTCAGTTTATTCTGCGACGGCAAGGTTCCGGACCAGCTGTCCTTCCTGCCGGGCATACATGAAATACGCATACCCGGGGAAAACGAAGGTCCCTTCGACCTGATGCTCTCCGTTGACGTCAGCGATCCCAAACGCCTTGGGTGCTGCGCCGGTCTGATCAAAAAAAGCACTCATACCGCTCAGATCGATCACCATCCGACGAACCCGCTGTTTATGGAAGCAAACTGGGTGGACGGAAATGCGCCGGCGGCCTGTCTGCTGATCCGCAAAATGCTGAACAAACTGAATGTCAAACTGGACCCGGACCTGGCTGTCTGCCTCTATACGGGTGTCAGTACGGATACGGGGAACTTTGCCTTCGCAGCGACAAATGCCGACTGTTTCAACCTGATGAGTGAACTGATGGCGCAGCAGCTGCCGATTGCGAAACTGAACCGAATCCTTTTCCGGGAACGGGCCATGCCGCAGGTGCTGCTTCTCGGCAAGGCGCTGAACGGCCTGAAGTATCATAAAGAAGGAAAGATCGCGGTCATGACACTGACCCGGGATGATTTCCGGGCCTGCTGCGCACTGGCCGAACATGCGGACACGCTTGTGAATTTCGGGCTGGATACCGTCGGAACTCGGATGGCGCTGCTTGCCCGTGAAGACAGCGAAGGAACGATCAAGTTTTCACTGCGCGCAAAAGAACCCGACTGTGTGAACGATATTGCCCAGTCTTTCGGCGGCGGAGGACATCCCCAGGCCGCCGGGATCACAATGCACGGATCACTGGAAGAGACTGTCCGGCAGGTGCTGGATGCGATGATCTGCAAACTGAATGGATAAAAGATGAACGGATATTTTAACATAGCAAAACCGACCGGGATGAGCAGCGCCGCCGTTGTGGCGGTACTGCGCAGACTGACCGGCGTAAAACGGATCGGCCATGCAGGTACACTCGATCCGGAGGCCGCAGGCGTACTGCCCGTGATGACAGGGAAAGCCACGCGGCTTTTTGATTATCTTGCTGATAAGGAAAAAGAATATGTGGCTGTCTGCGCCTTCGGCGCAGCCACGGACACACAGGACGCCACCGGGACCGTAATCGAACAGGGTGACAATTATCCGGACCGGAACACTTTTCTGCGCGCCGCTGAAAGCCTTACCGGAGAAATCACCCAGACGCCAAGCATATACAGCGCAATCAAGGTCGGCGGAAAACCCCTGTATCTGCGGGCGAGAAGAGGAGAAACGGTAGATGTTCCGCAGCGCGTTGTCCGGATTGAATCAATTGAACTGATCCGGGAAACAGCGGACCACGGGTTTGAGATCCGTGTCTGCTGCGGAAGGGGAACCTATATCCGGACGCTATGCGACGATCTGGGCAAACGATGCGGTTGTCCGGCCCATATGAGGAGTCTGGTACGCACCCGGAGCGGCGCGTTCAGAATCGAAAACGCAATCTCACCGGAAGAGGCGAAGGAACTGGCTGAGAAGGGAAAGCTTAACGAATACCTGCTGCCGCCGGATTATGCCCTGGGCCACCTTCCGCGGACCGATATCCCCGAAAGAATGGAGAGGCTCGTCATTAACGGCGCAAAAATGCCGCTGGTTCCGGGAACGGAGACGCTGGCAGAAGACGAACCTGTCAGGATCTATCTGAAAAACAGCTTCTGGGGGATTGTGGCACGGAGAGGCAAGGAACTGGTCTGGAAGGCGCAGATTGCGCCGGAGGACGGACCGGAGGAGATGAAATGAAATGCGCGTGATCCAGGATACGCATACCGCAGGCGAACGGGTGATAGCCCTAGGGACGTTTGACGGTGTTCACAGGGGACACAGCAGTCTGATCCGCAGTGCAAAAAAACTTGCGAAAGAAATGGAGATCCCGCTGCGGGTCTGCACATTCAACCGTCATCCGCTGGAAGTTTTACGGCCGGACAATCCGCCCGAACTGCTTTCGACGATTCCGGAAAAAGCAATCCAGATGTACCTGCTCGGCGTTGACGAGATGGAACTGATGCGTTTTGACCGGAACACTGCCGACATGGAACCGGAAACCTTTCTGGAAAGGCTGAGGGAAACGACCAAAGTCCGGGCTGTGGTCGCCGGATGGAACTATACTTTCGGAAGAAAGGGAAGAGGAGATGCGAAACTTCTGAAGGCTGACGGAGAATCGCACGGATACAGGGTGCTGATCGTGCCTCCTGAAACGCTGGACGACGGAACGGCGATCTCCAGCAGTCTGGTCAGGAAAATGCTGAAGGAAGGCAGGATCGGGGAGGCCCGTGACCTGCTCGGCCATGATTACGCCATCACCGGTACGGTGGTCCAGGGAAAGCATCAGGGCCGTAATCTCGGATTCCCGACAGCAAATATTGAACCCTGGAAACGGAAATCACTGCCGAAATACGGCGTATATACCTGCCTGCTTGATACAGGGGAGACAATCTTTCCGGCGGTCGCAAACATCGGGAACCAGCCGACAATGCCTTGCGGTCATGTGACGGTGGAAGCTCATGTGCTGGACACCGGTCCGGCGCTGTACGGAAAGAAAGTACGACTGACCCTGCTCTCGATGCTGCGGGAAGAAAAACGGTTTGATTCCCCGGAAGCGCTCAGGGAACAGATCGAAAAAGACCGGATCGATGCGATGAAACTGTTCGACATGGCATAGATGGTCGAAAATCGACCTTTCTGTTGCCTTGTAGATAAAGAAAGAAAATGGTACAATATATTGGATTGCAAGGGATACAGGTTTCCTGAAATCCTTTGCAAGTATCGCAGTGATTCACCTGAAACAACACAGGAGGAAAAACATGCCTGCCACCAAGTTTGACAAAGAGTCCATTAAAAATACGATCATCGGAAAAATCCAGCGTTACAACGGTCTGACGATCGACGAAGCTTCCCCCCAGCAGATTTACCGCGCCGTGGCTTCCACGGTCCGCGACCAGATTATGCAGAAGCTGATGATCAGCCGCGAAGCATGGAAGAAACAGAAGGGCAAAAGCCTGTATTATTTGAGCATTGAATTCCTGATGGGACGCAGCATGTACTGCAACATGCTGAACCTGCTGTCCACGAAGGAATATACGGAAGCCCTGAAGGAACTGGGTATTGATATCAAGGATGTTCTCAGGGAAGAACCGGAACCCGGCCTCGGAAACGGCGGCCTGGGACGTCTGGCGGCTTGTTTTCTGGACAGCCTGAGCTGTCTTGACCTGCCTGCCATGGGCTGCACAATCCGTTACGAATACGGCCTGTTCCGCCAGAAGATCGTCGACGGACAGCAGGTTGAAATGCCGGACAGCTGGCTGGACAACGGGAACATCTGGGAAACCGCCGTCATGGAAGACACCTGCGAGGTGCATTTCGGCGGCCATGTAGACGAGATTGAGATCAACGGTCAGCAAAAGTTCGTGACCCGGGATTATTATACCGTTGAAGCGGTTCCGTATGACATGCCCGTTGTCGGTTACGACGCCACGATTGTGAACCCTCTGCGGATGTGGTCTGCAAGGAGCCCGAAGAAACTGGATCTGGGACGTTTCGGCGAAGGCCGTTTTGTCCAGGCTTCCGAGGAGATCGAGCTGGCGGAAGCGATCAGCAAGGTGCTCTATCCTGAAGACCGCCACTATGAAGGCAAAATGCTGAGACTGAAACAGCATTACTTCTTCACCAGCGCCTCTCTTCAATACATCCTGAAGGATTTCAAGAAACGCTTCGGCAACGATATGAGCAAGCTCCCGGAAAAGGTCGTCATCCATATCAATGACACCCATCCCGGCATGGCAATCCCCGAACTGATGCGCCTGCTGATCGATGAAGAAGGACTCGGGTGGGACGAGGCCTCCACGATCGTACAGAAGACCATTGCCTATACGAACCACACCATCATGTCAGAAGCCCTTGAAAAGTGGCCGGTGAATATGGTACAGCAGCTGCTGCCCCGCTGCTACCAGATTATCTGTGAAATGAACCGCAGGCTGTGCGAGCGGCTGTGGAACTTCTTCCCGGGAGACTGGGACCGGATCGCACGTATGGCGATCATCAGCTATGACAACGTGCATATGGCCAACATGTGCGTAGCGATGAGCTATTCCGTGAACGGTGTAAGCCAGCTGCACGGCGAGATCCTGAAAGCGGAAACTTTCCACGATTACAACCTGGTTATGCCGGAGAAATTCTCTGCAATCACCAACGGTATTACACACCGCCGCTGGCTGATGAGCTGCAACCCGGAACTGACCGACCTGATCTGCCAGTCCATCGGCACCGGCTGGATCAAAGAGCCGGAACGGCTGAGCGAACTGCGTCCCTTTGCGGATGACGCCGCCTTCCGAACCGAATTTGCGAAGATCAAGCAGCATAACAAGGAACGCCTTGCCGACCTGCTGAAACAAAGACAGGGAGCGGTTGTGGATCCGTCCTTCATGTTTGATGTTCAGGCAAAGCGGCTGCACGAGTACAAACGGCAGATGCTGAACGCACTCCATATCCTTGTGCTGTACAACCGCATTGTCAACGATGAAAACTATACCATGGAACCCAGGGTATTCATCTTCGGCGCGAAAGCCAGCCCCGGATACTACCGTGCGAAGCAAATCATCCGTATGATCTGCGCACTGAGCGAACTGATTGAAAAGCATCCGCGGGCCCGGAAAATGCTGAAGGTCGTATTCCTTGAGAACTACGACGTCAGCAGTGCGGAAGTCCTGATCCCTGCCGCAGAAGTTTCCGAACAGCTGTCCACTGCCAGCAAAGAAGCGAGCGGAACGGGCAACATGAAGTTCATGATGAACGGCGCGGTCACCATCGGCACAATGGACGGCGCGAATGTTGAAATCAGCGAACAGGTCGGAATGGATAACATCTATATCTTTGGCATGCGATCTGATACAGTGCGTGATATGTACCGCGAGAACAACTATAATCCGATGAACATCTTCGAAACGAACCAGGAAATCCGCCTGGCCATGACCCAGATGATCGACGGAACACTGATGCCCGGGAATCCTGCGGCACTTCAGGATCTGTATCACAGCCTGCTGCTGGGCAGCTGGGGTTCCATGGGAGACAACTATTTCGTTCTGAAGGACTTCGGTTCCTACAGCATGGCTCAGCGCAGACTGAACAATGACTACGCTGACCGCGACAAGTGGCTGAAAATGGCCGTCACCAACACAGCCATGTCCGGCATCTTCTCCTCCGACCGCACAATCCGGGAATACAATGATACCATCTGGCATATGGAACCGGTGAGCAGGACGGCCGCGAAGAAATCAGAACCTGCTGCCAAAGCAGTCCGGATGAAGTCCGGCAAATAAACCTGAAAAAAAGGCACAGCCGTCAGGCCCAATGTCATTCAGATAATGATATTAGCGGCAAGGGCAAAAGAACTGACTACTGA
>CAZUXV010000167.1:0-6439 GCA_964624445.1 uncultured Oscillospiraceae bacterium
GCATGGGATGGTGACGGCTTTCTTGGCGCGTTCAGGTATAAAGGCTGGAGTGAAACAATAAAAGGCTCCGAAATGACAAGCGGCTATAGCCAGGCAATCCCGGACGGGGACTATATTATTATGAGCGCTGCTGCTTCGGATAAATCCCAAATGTATTATATGGATATCGCCGGTTCCGATTATCCGGCGGCAGATGGGGCAAACGTCATCTTAACCCTGTGCAACAGTCTGTTTCATGGATTTGTTGTTTTACAATCATCTTAGCACTTTTTATCATCCCAAAGACAGTCCATGCGCAATTCGAATCCCACCCGCTCCGCCAACAAAATAAGCACCTGCTTTTTTTCAGCAGGTGCTTTTTCAATGCATGTGGTTATTTTTTATAGGTATACATCCCGTCGACGCTGACGATCCAACCCTTGTAAAGCTCGATGGTAAGGAGATGCTTGCCTCCCGGCGTTTCAAAGGTATAGAACCAGGTGCCGCCGGTGACGGACATATCGTTGGCTTTGCCGGTGATCACGCCGTTGATGGCGATGTTCCGGATATCCTCAATTTCTTCGGTTGTCATTTCGATCTCAGAGGGGCCTTCTTCACAGTCGCTGGTATATCCTTTGATCTCTGCTGATTCCAGACCGTCGCGAAGGCCGTGACAGAACTGCCAGACCGGAACGGCTTCCGTGTCGTCCGTCGTATCCGGTTCAACAGCCGGTTCATCCTCATCCGGCGCCGCTTCCGGACCCATCGGATAGGAGGAGTGTATCACCTGGCAAAGCAGGTTGTTTTCAAAGGAACAGAAGGTATTATAGGGAACGAAGGTGCCGCCGTATTCTTCCAGGTCGTTCAGGAACGCATCCATGTCACGGGGTTCTGCATCATCTCCGCTGTAATACTCAAATTGATCCGGCAGGGGCAGCATCACGCGGACATCCGCCACAGGGGTAACCGGAGCCCAGTCGTCGATCTGGCAGATGTAGCAGCCGTCGGTTTCATGAATGAAGACGATATAACCGTCGTTTTCCTCTTCGGTATAGATTTCATAGGTATCGACGAGACCGGGTTCATCCGCTCCATGAGGAACCACTTCGCGGATGGTCCAGGCCTGACCGTTCACGAGGACGGTATCGCCCGGCACCATGGCCTCGATTTGCGCCGCATCGTAATGATCCGGCACATACAGGGAAGCGGTAAACCAGCCGCCGTCGATGATCCTGTCGGCATCTTTTACACCCAGAAAGAAGGTGCCTTCAGTCAGGTCGATCTCCAGATGATTGATATCCTGCGGGCGGATTTCTGCGGCCTGGGCACAGGCTGTCACACACAGGACAAGCAGCAGGACGGACATCAGGATAAGCATGCGTTTCATGGATAACACCTCCGGATTGTTCTTTCATTCTGTATGACGACGGAACCGGGAAAAAGTTCCCGGGATGGTAACGGCTGTCTTTTTCGTCTGTTCTATGGAATCATGATATCGGGTTTCTGCATGGTTTGCAAGGCTTTTTTCCGCAGAGAAACAGACAGGCGGCCAAACTTACGAAAATGTAAGATGAAAGTCACCGGAAAGTAAGCTTGACCCGGTATCATGAATCCGGAAACAGGGCAGGGCATGCGGGAAACAACCTGACCGGCATCCGGCAACCTGTTCCCAAAGAAACAGAAGGAGATATAGAAACATGAAGAAACTGGCTATCCTGATTACGGCTGTGCTGCTTGTGCTGATCGTCTGCGCGGCGGCGTTTGCGAATGATTCGGCGGTCGAACTGTACAACAGCACGACGACGCTGCTGTTTGACCATAACAATATGACCATGAACGCGTCCGTGGAGTTTTCCCTGGACGGACAGTGGTTCAAGACCGCGGACATTACAATGAAACAGGACGGGGACCGGGCCTACCATAAACTGCACCTGCGCTCCCCGAAGAAAGACGGAACGGAACGGGAGAACGGATACACGATCGTGGCGGAAGGAAACGCCCTTTACCTGATGGAAGACTTTACGCCGGGCATTTTCCGGTGCGGTACCGTCGGCGACAGGCGTTCTGCGCTGCGGAATACAGTGGAATCGCAGCAGCTGATCGACCTGGGCCGGGCGCTGATTTCCCAGGCAGACCTGGTGCTGGGGAAAGACGCGATCACGAAGACGGCGGACAGAACGTTCCGGATCAAACTGGACGAGCATACGCCGGAACTGGTGAACGGGGTCCTGAACGAGGCGATCCGGTTTGCCGCAAAGCGGTACTTCAACTTTAACTATGACCAGTTTGCGGCCGACGGCACATACTCTGCCATCAGCAACTACGGCACAACGACCCAGGGGATCCTCTACTGTATGCGTGGCGTGAAGGTCCGGAATATCGAGATTACCGTGGAAACGGATGAAAACGGCTATCCGGCGCACGCGGAGGGCACCGTCAGCCTGGCGATGGAAACGGCCGAGGAAGGCACGCGACTGCTGGACATCACTTTTACGGCAGAGACCAGCGACATCGGCAACTCGATGCTGAAGAAATTTGATCCGAAGGACTATAACGTTACCCTGGCAAAGGACTCCTACATGCCGGTTGACGGCGAAGAAGTCCAGCCGGCCTACAATGATGCCCTGAATGACCAGATGTGCCTGGAAGCCATGGAAATGTGGCAGCATACCGGCTTTGAAATGGTGTCCTCCACCTCCGTTTCCTGCGAGTGGAACGGCACTTACTATGTCGTCCGGATCTCCGGAGGCAAAGACGGGACCACGAAGGAAACCTATTTTGATGAGAACGGGAGGTTCTGTTTTATCCAGGTCACGCCTGCCGAATGGATTGACGGCGTCGGAGACCTGAACGAGGCGTATGACTTTGAAACCGGACTGGACGCGGAAACGGATAAAAAAGCACAGAATTTCTTCATGGAATATCTTGACAATATCCATTATGCGCGGAAAAATGAGGTGAAGGATCTCCAGGTGCAGTGGATCTACGGGAAGAACGGCAGCACCTATGTAATGTATGAAGACAAGGCCGAGGAACATGACGGCGGCGGGGTCTGCTTTGTGATCCGGATCAGTCCGGAGAAGGAAATGCGGATCGAGGACTTCCATCCCATCATCAACGGCTGAAGTCAGAAGGGAAGCATAAAATGGAAGCATATCGGTTTGATCCGGAAGCGGTGCGGGACAGGTTGGTGGAACTGATCCGGGAGACGGCGGCAGCCCAGGGCTTCAGCCGGGTGGTGGTCGGCGTCTCCGGGGGAAAGGATTCCACAGTGACCGCCGCGCTGTGCGCGCGGGCGCTGGGTAAAGAAAACGTATACGGCGTGATGCTGCCTGACGGAGAGCAGAAAGACATCAGCGACAGCCGGGCTGTATGCGGCGCGTTGGACATCCGGCAGCGGACGGTCAACATCGGTGCGATCCATCAGGCCCTGAAGGCAGTCACAGACCAGAACGGGAACACAGCAGGGGACGGAGAATTCTCCGTCCCCGTCAGCCGTGCTTCGGACATCAACGTCGGCCCGCGGCTGCGAATGACGGTGCTGCGCTATATTGCCCAGGCGCTGAACGCTCGGCTTGCCGGTACGGGCAACCTGAGCGAAGCGACGACGGGCTACTGCACAAAGGACGGAGATACCAGCTGCGATTTCGCGGTGCTGGGAAAGCTGACCAGCATCGAAGTGGTGCAGGTCGGGCTGACGATGCCGGAATTGCCCGCAGAGCTGGTGCAGAAAACGCCCAGCGACGGCCTGAGCGGCAAGAGCGACGAGGAAAATATGGGCCTGAGATACGCGGATATCCATCGGTATCTGAGAGAAGGAAGCTGCGGTGATCCGCAGACCGACGAAAAGATCCGGAAACGGGAATCGGCCAATATGCACAAGCGGCGAATGCCGCTGACTCTGAACCCTTTTGAATGAGAAAGGAGCGCACGAAGCATGAGACTGGAGCCGATCATCAATTCGCTGCTGGATACGGATCTGTACAAGTTCAACATGGACCAGGTGATCTTTCACAAGCATACGGACCTGAGCGGAGAATACTATTTCCGCTGCCGGAACGAGGGGATCGTTTTTACGCCGGAGATGTTTGAGGAGATTAACGCGCAGATCGACCATCTGTGCACGCTGACCTTCAGGAAGGATGAACTGGACTATCTGCGGTCAATCCGTTTCATCAAGAATGACTATGTTGAATTCCTGCGCCTGTGGCGGCCGATCCGCGACTATGTGGAAACGCGGCTGACTGACGAGGGACGGCTGAAGATCGTGGTGCGGGGCCCGCTGTTTTCCGCCATGCAGTTTGAGATCTATCTGCTGGAAATCGTCAACGAGGTCTATTTCCGCTTGAAATATGACTATATGACGCTGAGAAGAGACGCGGAGAAACGGCTGGACGAGAAGATCGCCGCCTTCCGGAGCGGCAAATATACCTTCAGCTTTGCCGAGTTCGGCTGCCGCCGCCGGCTTTCCAGGGAATGGGAAGACGAAGTGGTACGCCGCCTGGCAACGGAAACGAAGAACTGCGTTGGCACTTCCAATGTGATGCTGGCAAAGAAATACGGGCTGAAGCCGATCGGAACCTATGCCCATGAGTTTGTGCAGATGTACCAGGGGATTGACTCCATCCCGCTGGCTTATACCAACCACTACGCCCTGGAAGACTGGTATGACGAATACCGGGGCGATAACGGCACCGCGCTGACCGATACGATCACAACGGACCTGTTCTTGCTGGATTTCAACCGGGCGATGGTGAACAACTTTACCGGCGTGAGGCACGACAGCGGCGATCCCTATGAGTGGGGAGAGAAGATGATCGCGCATTATCAGAAATACGGCGCAGATCCGAAAACGAAGCTGCTGCTGTTCAGCGACAGCCTGGACTTTGACAGGGCGCAGGCGATCTATGAGCACTTTAAGGATCGGGCGAAGGTGTCGTTCGGGATCGGAACGTTCTGCTCCAATGACACAAGCGAGGAAGCGCTGAATATCGTGATCAAGCTGCAGTTTGTCAACGGGCGGGCCGTTGCAAAACTGAGTGACTCCAAGGGGAAGGAAATGTGCAGGGATGAGGACTACCTGGAGTACCTCGAGCGCTCTGTCGAGTTCAGACTGGGCAGGGAGAAGGAAAAACCATAATTCATCATTCGGTCCATGGAGACGTTATCAGGAGAGATAACGTCTTCTTTTTTGTCCGGAGAGAAGAAATAAGTACGGATAACTTTCCGGCTATGCCGTTCCGTTTTTGACATTTTTATGGTATGATCTTAGCCGTTAAAAGAAAAGGAGGCAGTCCCATGATCGATGTTAAGAATGTGACGAAGACCTATGCCAAGAATAAGAAAAAGGCCGTGGACGACCTGACGCTCCATGTGGACGGCGGGGAACTGTTCGGCTTTATCGGTCCGAACGGCGCCGGCAAAACCACGACCATCAAAATGCTGACAGGCGTGCTGAAACCTGATGAGGGTGAGATCACCATGGCGGGCCACCGGATGGATACGGACCGGCTGGAAGCCCAGCGGCTGATCGGTTTTGTACCGGACGGAAACGATCTGTATGACCGGCTGACCGGTATGGAATATCTGAACTTCATGGCGGATGTGTACCAGGTGGACGCTACCCGCCGGAAGGCGCATATTGAAAAGTACCTCGACATTTTTGAACTGAAAGACGCGATCAACAGCCAGGTCCGCACTTATTCCAAGGGCATGAAGCAGAAACTGGTCGTGATCGGCGCGCTGATCCATAATCCCCCGATCTGGATCCTGGACGAGCCCCTGGGCGGCCTGGATCCCCGCGCGGCGCACCTGCTGAAGGAGGAAATGATCCGCCACTGCAGCGAAGGGAACACGGTGTTCTTCTCCACCCACGTGCTGGAAGTCGCCGAGAAACTGTGTACCCGCATCGGCGTGATCGACCATGGCACCCTGCGGGCCCAGGGCACGCTGGAAGAGCTGCGCTCCGGTGAAAAGGGCGCCAGCCTGGAAGACCTGTTCCTGCAGCTGACTGACGACGGAGGCGAAGAAGCATGACGGGATTTAAAGCACTGCTGCGGCTGCAGCTGCTGTCCCGGTTCGCGGATTTGAAGCCGAAGAACCTGAAGACGGCGCTGAAGGAGAAAAAAGGCCGCACTGTCGGAATGTTTTTTGCGATCGCTATCCTGGTGGTCTATCTCAGCGTGATCCTTTATATCGTTGAGACCAAGATGCTGGACATCATGATCAGCATGGGCGCGCCGGAAATGCTGATTACCGTGGCGGTGATGCTGACTACGGCGGGCACGCTGATTCTGTCTTTCTTCTTTACGCTCAGCGCCCTGTACCTGGGCCGGGACGCCGCGTATCTGGCGGCGCTGCCCCTGAAACCCCGGACGATCCTGAGCGCAAAGCTGGTCCAGGTATGGGTCTCCGAAACGCTCATTGACGCGATCATCCTGCTGCCCGCCTGCATCCTTTA
>CAZUXV010000168.1:0-6413 GCA_964624445.1 uncultured Oscillospiraceae bacterium
CGGGAACGACGCGATCGAGGCGTTCCGGAAACTGCCGCCGGACATGGTGCTGCTGGACGTGATGCTGCCTGGCGCGGACGGGTATGAAGTACTGAAGGCGATCCGGAAGAGCAGCGAGATCCCGGTGATCATGGTCACGGCAAAGGGTGAAACCTTTGACAAGGTGCTCTGCCTGGAGCTGGGGGCGGACGACTATATCGTGAAGCCATTTGACGGAAAAGAGATGACGGCACGGGTGAAGGCGGTGCTCCGCCGGGCCCGGGGCAGCGAGGAGGAGCAGGCGGGAGACCTGAGCTTTCCCGGACTGACGGTGAGCCTGAAGGAATACGACGCGCACTATGACGGGAAACGGCTGGAGATGCCGCCCAAGGAGCTGGAAGTGCTGTATTTTCTGGCTTCCCATCCGAATCAGGTATTTACGCGGGAACAGCTGCTGAACCAGGTATGGGGATTTGAGTTTTTCGGCGACAGCCGGACGGTGGACGTACATATTAAACGATTAAGGGAAAAACTGGCGGACAGCGAAAAGTACGGGTGGAGTCTGTACACGGTCAGAGGAATCGGGTATAAGTTCGCTACCGACAGGTAAGAGGTGAGGGTATGTTTGCGCGGATTATGGCGGTGGTCCTGGCGATTATCCTGCTGACCACGGTTTGTCTTTCCGCGGTCTGGTGGCTGACGCTGCGGAACCAGCGGATCGACGCGAGACTCGACTATCTGAATTCTCAGGCGGAAGAAATCGCCTACCTGGCGGGAAACCTGAGCGGCGATAACCTGATGGACACCATCCGGGACAGGGACAGCGTGACACGGGTTTATCTGAACCGGATGTCCGCACGGGTGAGCGAGGAATTCGAAGCGTTCATTATGCTGATGGACGAAAACGGGAACATGATGATCTACGACCAGGCGAGGAAAGCAGACGACACCGAATTCAGGGAAAGCCTGAACAGCGAAGAGATCGCCGGCGCTTTCCAGCGGATCCTGGCGGGCGAAACGATCCGGATGCGGTCCGAAGGCGGAAATGATCCGACCTTCACGGTGGGCGTTCCATATACCGTGGGCAACAGAGCGGCAGGCGCGGTATTCATCCGGACGCGGGCCCAGAAGATCGAAAGCGGACTCGGCGAGATCCTGTGGCGGATTGTGACGCTGGCGGCGATCATGCTGGTGCTGAGCGGTATTGTGGTATTCCTGTTTGTCCGGCGGCGACTGAAACCACTGAGGGAGCTGGAAGCGGCTGCGGCGACGATCGCGGAAGGCGATTTTACCGTACAGGTGAACGAGAAGCAGGGCGACAAGGAACTGCGTGAACTGAGCGGGGCGTTTAACACGATGACCCGGAAACTCCAGGGTGTGGAAACCGGACGCCGGGAGTTTGTGGCGAACGTGAGCCACGAGCTGCGCAGCCCGATCACGAGTATCCGCGGGTTTGCGGAAGGCATGGCGGACGGGGTGATCCCCGAAGAGGACCAGCCGAAATACCTGCGGCTGGTGGCAGCCGAGAGCAAGCGGCTGAGCGGACTGATCGACGACCTGCTGGCGATGAGTCGGCTGGAACGGGACGACGCAAAGCCGGAGATGTCAGTTTTCGATATAAACGAGATGCTGAGACGAGTGGTTATCGTCCGGATGAACGACCTGGAGGCAAAGAAGATCGACGTCAGCTGTGAGTTTGAGGAAGACAGCTGCCCGGTGCGGGCAGACAGCGACCGCATTGAGCAGGTGGTGATAAACCTGCTGGACAACGCGATCAAGTTTACGCCGGAGGGCGGAACAATCACGCTGGAATCTGCGTCTAAGGACGGGACAGCGGAGATCACGGTGCGGGACAACGGCTGCGGAATCGCTCCGGAAGACCGGGAGAAGATCTTTGACCGGTTCTTTACGGCGGACCGGGCGCATACGGCCGGAAAGGGAACCGGCCTGGGACTGAGCATCTGCAAACGCATTATGGAGATGCACGGGCAGACAATCAGGCTGTTGGACACGGACAGCGGGGCAGCATTCCGATTTACGTTGGAAAAGGCTTGACGGAAAGCCAAAAATATGTATCATGATGAAGCGGTCCGGAAACGATACCGGCGGAAAGGAGGGTCACGGCGTTGGAAAAGCATCTGTTTCTGATCGGCATGCAGGGATGCGGCAAGAGCAGCCTGGGTAAGCGCACGGCGAAAGAAACGGGCGTACCGTTCGCGGATACAGACGCGATCGTGGCCCAGAGCGCCGGAGGTACGGTGAACGAATTCTTCGAGAAATACGGCGAAGAAACGTTCCGAAGGGCCGAAACAAACGCGCTTGCCGCGCTGACCTACGCCCGGCCGATGATCATCTCCACGGGCGGCGGCACGGTGATGAACCCGATCAACCGTCACATTATGCGTTCCTGGGGCACGATCGTGCTGATCGACAGGCCCCTGGAGGATATCCTGAGCGACATCAAACTGGACCGGCGACCTACCCTGCGGGACGGGGGCCTGGCGGAAGTGGAAAGAGTCTACAAAGAACGGCTCCCCGTCTACCGGGAACTGGCAGACATTACCCTGAAGAACGATCAGGGATATCATATGGCGGTCTACATCCTGACCCGGCTGGTCCGGGAGCGGCTGTGACGCAGGCAGGAGCGGAAAGATGGATTATCAGTTTGAACTGGTCGGCAAGATCGGCAGTATGGCGCTGATCCGGCAGGAAGACAGGGATATCGACTATAACATTTTCTCCCGGATCGGGTCGGAACTGAAACCCGGGATGATCTGGGTGACCAGCGGCGCGACGGAAATCGGCCGGCTGGACTATATCAAGCGGACCGGCTGCGAGCTGAGCGGAGATCCGGATCAGGACAAGGCGGACTATGCCGCCCAGGGCCAGACGATCCTGATGCAGAACTACCGGCAGTTTGTTTCGCCGGAATACGGTATTCGCCAGATCCTGGTGGAGCACACCCACTTCAACGACCCGGAAAAGAGCGAGCACATCCGGGCGCTGCTGATCCGCGCCGCAAGGCAGAAGACGATCCCGATCGTGAACTACAACGACCCGGTGAGCGACGAAGAAAACCGCAAGATGGAACTGGCAGCCCGGCGGGAAAAGGGCGGCGAGGTTCATGAGTGCGTGGACAACGATGAGACCGCGGCGGTAATTGCGGGACTGGTGAAAGCGAAGACGCTGGTGCTGATGACCTCCACGGAGGGGATTTATCAGGACCGGGGTGATCCGAAAACCCTGGTGCGTGATGTGATCGGCAAGACCTATGAAGAGGTCGAGCGAAAGGTGCGCGAGCTGCAGAACGCCTGCGTCGGGGCCAGCCGGGCCGGCGCCAACGGCGCCCGGGCCAAGCTGGAATACGCGCTGGGCTGCGTGAAGGGCGGAACGACGGTAATTATCGGTCATGCCCGGCACCGGCTGAGCGATCTGAAAGAGGGCCGGGTGCCCTGCACCCGGATCGGTGTGGACGCATGAAGAACAACCCCGAGCTGCTGAAGGCGGTGCAGTATTTCACCCGTGAAAAGGCGATACTGGACGGCGTTTCCGTTGCCTGCGGGTCCGGAAACAGCATGGCGGAAGCGATGGACGGAACTGTCCGGGAGGACAGTGTGTTTGATCTGGCCAGCGTAACAAAGCTGTTTACGGGCATGTGTCTGATGAAAATGAAAGAAGAAGGTCTGCTGGATCCCGGCAGGCCTGTTTTTGATTATGATCCGCGGTTCCGGTTCCTGAAGGAAACCACGGTATGGGAGCTGATGATCTTCGCGGTGACGGTGCGGACACCTGTCCGCCTGGACGCCTGCGCGGACAGGGACAGCGCGATGGAAGCGCTGTTTGCCTCCACGGCGGCGCCTCATGAGGACGTGCGCCGGATCTATTCCGACATTCCTGCGATGATCCTGAAGTACGTGCTGGAAACGGTTTCCGGGATGCCCTTTACGGATTGCGTACGGAAGGTCGTACTGGAGCCGGCCGGGATGAACGAAACCTGGGCGGCGGTGCCGCCGGAGCGGAAAAAGGACTGCGTGTGCTATGACCGGGAACACCGGATCGAGAAGGGGCAGTATATTCTCCGGACAGGATGGCAGCCGGGGGTTCCGCATGATCCCAAAGCAGCGGTGATGCAGGGGGATACGGGAGACCTTTGCGGCCACGCCGGGCTGTTTTCCACCTGCAGCGATATGGCCCGGTTCTGCCGGGCAGTGCTGGACCGGAAGATCGTGGGAGAGGAGTCCCTGAAGGAAATGGCGGTGAACCGGACCGGACGGAAGCGCGCCAACGGCGAATGGACCCAGTTCCTCGGCGTCCAGTGCTATGTGCGGCATCCGGACCAGTACTATTCGGAAATTCCCTGCTATATGGGGAAACGTGCTTTCGGGATCGGCGGGTTTACGGGGAACCATGTGTCCATGGATCCGGAGCGGGACGCGTTTGTGTTGTTCCTGGGAAACCGGGTGCTGAACAGGCTGACAGTGTTGGTGCCTGAAGAAGGGAAAGGATTGACGGATTACGGGCTCAATCCGGACGGGAGCGGCGTGTTCCGCTGGAACGACGGGGAAGTGATCCCGTCCTCGGTTAAGTATGTTCATCAGAAAGACGAGCATCTGCATAAGGCGATCGCGAAAGTATTAGGACTTGAATATCTTCCATTTCTGTGATAAACTACATAGGTCAAAGAAAGTCAGACGTCTCCTTTGACGAAGGGAGGGTTCATGATGCGCCTGAGTGATTCGATAGAGCAGTTTATCAAGGAACTGCTGAACCAGGAATCCACGGAAGTGGAACTGAAGAGAAATGAACTGGCGGAGTATTTCGGGTGTGCGCCGAGCCAGATTAATTATGTGCTGGCGACCCGGTTCAGCCCGGATCACGGCTATCTGACGGAAAGCCGGAGAGGCGGCGGCGGATATATCCGGATCGTGCGGGTGGTGCAGAGCGGATCACAGCGACTGATGTATCTGGTGAACGACCGGATCGGCGACAGCCTGAGCGAAGAGGAATGCCTGCGGCTGATCAGCCAGCTGAAAGAGCAGATGATTGTGACCGCGGACGAGGCGGCCCTCATGGCCAGCGCGGTGAGCACCCGGGCATTGAGTGTGCCGGTGCCGGACGTGTTGAAGGACGCGATGCGGGCGAAAATGATGAAGTCGATGCTGATGTCTATTGCGGCCCGCAACCGCAATTGATTCAGAATTCGTAATATGAAATTTATGGCAGGAAAGAGGCGAAGAGAATGCTGTGCGAAGAATGCCATGTGAATGAAGCAAACTTTACGGTTTCCGTGGTCGCCGGAGAAGAGACCTCGGTCAGGCACCTGTGCGCCGACTGTATGAGCCGGATGAATGCGGACCTGGTCAAAGGGAACGTGCGGAGCCTGCTGAACACGGTGCTCAGCGCGATCCGGGCGAACACAGAAGACGAAAACAGAAAGGAATTTTCGATGCCGATATTCGGACGTTTTACCCAGAAAGCGCAGCAGACGCTGACGCTGGCCCAGCGGATCGCTGCGGAGCTGCAGCAGCCCTATGTGGGCACGGAGCATTTCCTGCTGGCGCTGCTGAAAGCAGGCGCTTCCATACCGGAAGCCGTCTCCGCCCGGATGAATTATGAGGATGTGGTCGCTGAACTGCGGGAGCACCTGAAGGGCATCCAGGATCCGGATACGCCACGTAGCCCCCGGATCGAACTGAGCCCCCGGGCAAAGAAGACCCTGGAGAACAGCGTGCTGGAGAGTCACAAGCTGGGACAGAACTATGTGACGGTGGAGCATATCTGGCTGGCACTGCTGGGGAACGACGACGGCGTGGCCGGCGGCCTGTTCCGGAAGCATGGGGTGGACCTGAGCGCCGCGCGGGAACAGCTTCTGCGGCAGATGCGCGAGAACGCGGGGAATGAAGAAAGCCCCCGCCGCATGATGCCCGGATTCCCGCCCTTTGCCCCGGCGAAGGGACGGAACGGAAATAACGACAACGGCAAGAGCGAGCTGGAGAAATACAGCCGCGACCTGACCGCGGCCGCGGAGAAAAATGAACTGGATCCGGTGATCGGCCGGGAAACGGAGATCCAGCGGATCATCCAGATCCTGATCCGGCGGACGAAGAACAACCCGGTGCTGATCGGCGAACCCGGCGTGGGCAAGAGCGCCGTGGCAGAAGGCCTGGCGCAGCGCATCGTGCAGGGCAACGTGCCGGAACTGCTGATCGGAAAGAAGATCATGAGCCTGGACATCGGCAGCATGGTAGCCGGGACGAAGTACCGGGGTGAGTTTGAAGAGCGGCTGAAGAACGTAATGGAAGAACTGCACAAGGCTGGCAACGTGCTGCTGTCTATCGATGAGATCCATACGATCATCGGCGCGGGCGCAACGGAAGGAAGCCTGGACGCGGCGAACATCCTGAAGCCTGCCCTGAGCCGGGGCGAGATCCAGT
>CAZUXV010000169.1:0-3521 GCA_964624445.1 uncultured Oscillospiraceae bacterium
TCAAGACCAGCGCCTTCAACCGCTCGGCCATCGCTCCAGAGCTAACCAGCCCGATAATATTAACATGAGTGCAGGAAAGCGTCAAGGGCTTTTTGTTGCAGGATGGGATCAAATCGGATATAATGGCCGGGATCGGAGATGAGATATATGGGCAATGTTTTTTATTTTGATTGGGAAGTGGATCTGATTGTGTGGATCCAGAACGCGATGGGATCCGTCGGAGAGGCGATTTCCAAAGTGGTTACCTTCCTGGGCAGCGAGACCTGCCTGCTGATCATATTGCTGGTCATGCTTTTCTGCTATAAAAAAGAGGCAGGGAAACGCTGCGGCTTTACGATCCTTGCAGCCAGCATGTGGTTCCCGATGATCAAGAATATTGCCCTTCGCGTACGCCCATACATGGCTCATCCGGAAAGGGTAAAGGCGCTGACGATCGTGGAGGCGGACGCGGATCCCATGGATATCATCCAGCAGGGTTTTTCTTTCCCCAGCGGTCACTGCGCCACCGCGGTGGCGGTTTACGGCGGGGTTGCCCGGGAACTGAAAAAACGGTGGATCTGGATTGTGGCTGTGGTGATCGCACTGCTGATCGGCGTGAGCCGCTTTATCGTGGGCGTGCATTATCCGACGGACGTCCTGGTCGGATGGGTCATCGGCATTCTGGCGATCCTGTTCAGCATCCTGATGGAAAAGGTTGTGAAGCAGGAATGGCTGCGCTATGTGATCCTGCTGGCGATCTCCCTGCCGGGAATTCTCTGGTGCTCAAGCCGGGACTATTATACCGGCCTGGGAATGCTGATTGGTATGACGGCGGCGGTGCCCTTTGAAAAGAAATATGTGAATTTCCGGGATACACGTAATCCCTTCGCGATGATCCTGCGGGTCGCCGGCGCTTTCGCGATCTATCTCGTGCTGAACAAGGTGCTGAAGATGCCCTTCAGCACGGAATGGCTGGACAGCGGAAAACTGGTGCCGAACCTGGTGCGGACGGCGCGGTATGCGATCATCCTGTTCATTGTCATCGGAGTTTATCCGAAGGTGTTTCCGGTATTTGAAAAAATCAGATTCGGGAAGAAATAAATGGAATATAAGGTAAAACCTGAAGAAGACGGGCGGAAGGTCCGGGATATCCTGCGGGGAAGCATGGGCGTGAGCTATACGGCATTGAAGAGCGCCAAGTGGAACGGCAGGATCTTTCTTAATGGGGAAACCGTCCGCGCGGACGCGAAGGCGTCGGCTGGGGACACGGTGGAGATCGAGTGGGCGGAGGACGCGCCGGTATACGCCCTCAAGCCCTTTGATATGCCGGTGGAGGTCCCCTGGGAGGATGAGCATCTGCTGATCGCGGTGAAACCGGCGGGCATCGCCAGCCAGAGCAGCCGGAACCATCCGGACGACAGCCTGGAGAACGCGGTGTACGCCCGGTTCGGATGCCCTGAAAACTTTATCTACCGGCCGGTAAACCGGCTGGACAAGGGAACGGGCGGGCTCATGGCCGTCGCCCGGACGCCCCATGCGCAGCATCTGCTGCAGAAACAGCTGCATACGCCCGCCTTCCGGCGGCGGTACCTGGCCTGGACAGACGGAAAGCCGGCAAAAGGCGAAGGTGTGCTGGATTTTCCGATTGCAAAAGCGCCGGGCGCGAGGGTGAAGCGGATTGTGAGCGAAGAGGGAAAACCGTCCCGGACAAAGTACCGGGTGCTGCGGGAACAGGGAGACGGCGCGCTGGTCCTGCTGGAGCTGGAGACGGGGAGGACCCACCAGATCCGGGTGCATCTGAGCCATATCGGCTGCCCGGTGAAAGGGGATTTTTTATACGGAACGGAACTGCCGGAAGCGTTCCCGGGATGTTTCGCCCTGCACAGCGCCCTGCTGGAAGTCCGGCATCCGGTCACCGGGGAGCTGATCCGGGTGACGAGCCTGCCGGAATGGGCAAAGGATGTGGACCCTTCTGTTCTTTTACTGGACTTTGATTGACTTTCAATGGTGATATTTGTAAACTGAATGCACTGACTTTCAGGAAAGAGATGGAACCAAACATGACCATTATTGAACTGCTGGAGAGAAACGCCAGGGAGTGGCCGAACGACACCGCACTGGTGGAAATCAACCCGGACCAGCCGGAGACCAGAAGGGTTACCTGGCACGATTTTGAACTGGTTGAGCCCAGCGTAAAGCAGAAGCACTACCGCCGGGAGATTACCTGGGCGGTTTTCGATGAAAAGGCGAATCGCGTGGCCAACATGCTGCAGAGCCACGGCATCGGCAAGGGCAAGAAGGTTGCCATCCTGCTGATGAACTGCATCGACTGGCTGCCGATCTATTTCGGCATCCTGAAGACCGGCGCGCTGGCTGTTCCGATGAACTTCCGCTACGCCGCCAATGAGATCGAATACTGCCTGAACCTGAGCGAGAGCAATATGATGATCTTCGGGCCGGAATTCATCGGCCGCGTGGAAGAGATCGCGGACAAGATCCCACATGTCTCCCTGGTATATGCCGGACCCGGCTGCCCCAGCTTTGCGGACGACCTGTCCGAGCTGATGAACGAGAGCAGCTCCCATTTCCCGCCCTGCGAACTGACGGAAGACGACGACGCGGCGATCTATTTCTCCTCCGGTACGACGGGTTTCCCGAAAGCGATCCTGCATAAGCACCGGAGCCTGATCCATTCCGCGCGGGTGGAGCAGGCACACCACAACCAGACGAAGGATGACTGCTTCCTGTGCATTCCGCCGCTGTATCATACCGGCGCGAAGATGCACTGGTTCGGCAGCCTGATCTCCGGCGGCAAGGCCGTGATCCTGAAGGGCACCCGGCCCAAGACAATCCTGGAAGCAGTAAGCAGCGAGAAGTGCACGATCGTATGGCTGCTGGTGCCGTGGGCACAGGACATCCTGACCGCGCTGGACAGCGGCGAACTGAAACTGAGCGACTACCAGCTGGATCAGTGGCGGCTGATGCACATCGGCGCGCAGCCGGTGCCCCAGAGCCTGATCCACCGCTGGCTGGAATACTTCCCGAACCACCAGTACGACACGAACTACGGCCTGAGCGAGAGCATCGGTCCCGGCGCTGTGCACCTGGGCATCGAGAACGTGCGCAAGGTTGGTGCCATCGGTATCCCCGGCTACGGCTGGGAGACGAAGATCATCCGTCCGGACGGCACCACAGTAGCGCCGGGCGAGGTCGGCGAGCTGTGCCTGAAGGGCCCGGGCGTCATGGTCTGCTATTACAACAATCCCCAGGCGACGGCCGAAACCATCAAGGACGGCTGGCTGCTGACGGGCGATATGGCGCGGCAGGACGAGGAAGGATTCATCTACCTGGTCGACCGGAAGAAGGACGTGGTCATCACCGGCGGCGAAAACCTGTATCCGGTGGAGATCGAGAACTTCATGGCGGCCTATCCGCCGATCAAGGACGTGGCGGTGATCGGCCTGCCGGATGCACGGCTGGGCGAGATCGCGGCGGCAATCGTGGAACTGGTGCCCGGCGCCACGGCTACGGTGGACGATATC
>CAZUXV010000169.1:3531-6291 GCA_964624445.1 uncultured Oscillospiraceae bacterium
CAACGAATTCTGCATGGGGATGCCGCGGTATAAGCGGCCCCGGAAGATCATCCTGGCGCCGGTACCCCGGAATGCCACGGGCAAGATCGAGAAGCCGAAGCTTCGCCGGATGTACGGTGGGGAAGGTTTGGTAGATTCTCAAAACAGAAGCTAAGAAGGTTTTTCAGGGGAAACCCTTTCCCCCCTGCTCCCTTCCCCGCTCTGCAGCTTAATGCATGGAGCGTATTGACTGGAGCGGGAACGGGGATAAATTAGGGGTGGGGCTGCGCCCCACACCCTGCCAAAAGACCGTAAAACGAGCAACTTGTATTTGCTTAGAGAAAAGGTTGGGAATCATGAAAAAACTACTCATTGGCAATGAAGCGGTGGCGCGGGGCCTTTACAACGGAGGCATCGGGCTGGTAAGCAGTTATCCGGGAACGCCCTCCACGGAGATCACGGAGTTCCTGGCAAAGTATGACGACATCCACAGCGAGTGGGCGCCGAACGAGAAGGTCGCCATGGAGACGGCCTTCGGCGCGAGCCTGGCCGGGATGCGCAGCGTCTGCGCGATGAAGCACGTAGGCCTGAACGTGGCGGCGGACCCGCTGTTCACGCTGAGCTATACGGGCATCACCGGCGGCATGGTGGTCTGTGTGGCGGACGACCCCGCGATGCACTCCAGCCAGAACGAGCAGGACAGCCGGCATTACGCCATTGCGGCAAAGGTGCCCATGCTGGAGCCCTCCGACAGCGCGGAAGCCTACGCCTTCGCGAAGAGCGCGTTCGAGCTGAGCGAAAAATATGACACGCCGGTGCTGCTGCGGATGTGCACGCGCATCGCCCACAGCCAGTGCGTGGTGGACGTCGGGGAGCGGGAAGCCGTCCCGATGAAGGACTACGTCAAGCAGCCCTCCAAGTACATCATGATGCCCGGCTACGCCAAGCTGCGCCATCCCATTGTGGAGGAGCGGACGGAGAAGCTGAAGGCGCTGGCGGAAGACTGCATGTATAACCGTGTGGAGATGGCCGATAACAACGACATCGGCATCATCACCAGCGGCTGCAGCTACCTGTATGTGAAAGAAGTGTTCGGCGACAGCGTGAGCGTGCTGAAGATCGGCATGCCGAATCCGCTGCCCGAGAAACTGATCCGCGACTTCGCTGCGAAGGTAAAGAAGCTGTATGTGATCGAAGAACTGGATCCGATCATCGAGAACCACGTGAAGGCGCTGGGTATCGAAGTGACCGGCAAGCGCCTGTTCTCCGCCATCGGCGAGTTCAGCCAGAAGACGATCCGCGAAGCGTTCCTGAAGGAAGGCGTCGCAATCGACGATATCCCGGAAGCCCAGGGCGAGGCGCCCGCGGTTCCCGGCAGGCCGCCGATGATGTGCTCCGGCTGCCCCCACCGGGGAATGTATTACACCCTGGTGAAGAACAAGATTACGGTGCTGGGCGACATCGGCTGCTATACGCTGGGCGCGGTGGCGCCGCTGAATGCGCTGGATTCCACCCTGTGCATGGGCGCCAGCGTCAGCGGAATTCACGGATTCAACGCGGCCCGCGGCAAGGAAACCGAGAAGAAGACCGTGGCCGTGATCGGTGACAGCACCTTTATGCACAGCGGCATGACGGGCCTGGTAAACATCGCCTACAACGCGACGAACTCCACGGTCATCATCCTGGACAACTCCATTACCGGTATGACCGGCCACCAGCAGAACCCCACCACCGGATACAACATCAAGGGTGATCCGGCTGCGGCAGTGAATCTGGAAGCCCTGTGCAAGGCGCTGGGCATCAACCGGGTGCGCGTGGTGGATCCCTACGACCTGAAGGCCTGCGAGGAAGCGGTGCTGGAAGAACTGGCGGTGGAAGAACCGAGCGTGATTATTTCCCGCCGTCCCTGCGTGCTGCTGAAGTATGTGAAGCCGAAGAAGCCGCTGAAGGTGGACACGGACAAGTGCCGCGGCTGCAAGAAGTGCATGAAGATGGGCTGCCCGAGCATCAGCTTCAAGGAGGGCAAGGCCCGGATCGACAACACGCTGTGCGTGGGCTGCGGCGTATGCAGCCAGCTGTGCGCATTCGGAGCGATCGGGGGGAATGAAGAATGAAAACAACGAGCGTTATGATCGTCGGCGTCGGCGGACAGGGAAGCCTGCTGGCTTCCAGACTCCTGGGTACCCTGCTGACGGATGAAGGATACGACGTCAAGGTCAGCGAAGTCCATGGCATGAGCCAGCGCGGCGGCAGCGTCGTGACTTATGTGCGCTACGGCGAGAAGGTATACAGCCCCATCGTGACCGAGGGCGAGTGCGACTATATCATCAGCTTTGAGAAACTGGAAGCGGCCCGGTATGCCGGATGCCTGCGCAAGGGCGGGAAGATCATCGTGAACACCCAGGAGATCGATCCGATGCCTGTCATTACCGGCGCAGCGGAGTATCCGGTGAATGTGCTGGAGGAGCTGAAGGCGAAGGGATTCGATATCGACGACTTTGACGCCCTGACGCCTGCGATGGAGGCCGGCAGCGCGAAATCGGTGAATATCGTGCTGATGGGGCATTTCGCAAAGCATACGGATATCCCGAAGGAAAAGTGGATTGCCGCCCTGCAGAAGGTGGTTAAGCTGCAGTTCATCGATATGAACCTGAAAGCTTTTGATCTGGGATATGAAGGGTAATTCATCATTCAGAATTTGTAATTCATAATTATAGCCAGCGAATCTGAAGTGACCCCCAAAAGTTAGACAAAATACGAATCAAGCAATCAAGAGGGCTT
>CAZUXV010000170.1:0-6274 GCA_964624445.1 uncultured Oscillospiraceae bacterium
TTCATCAGTGAACTCGGTATAATTGTCATCAATCAGGCCGGAGGGACCGCCCTTGAAGCCCAGCAGCACGTTGTTCCTGTCCGTTGCCTTGATGGCGTCATACAGACCGCAGATGACGTTGTGTCCGCCGGGTGCCTGGCCGCCGGAAAGGATCACGCCCACAACCTGCTTCTTGGCTACGGAGGTGTTGCTGCCCTTGACGAAGGTGATTTCTTCCTTTCCGTAGGTGTTGGGGAAGAGTGCCTTGATCTTGGCCTGGTCCGCTACGCTTTCGGTGGGTGCGCCGACTTTGACGGAGATCTCGGAAATGCCGCCGCGGAGCATGCCGGGAAGCTTGGGACTGTACTCATATCTTGCCTTCTGAAGTGGTGACAGATTCATGTTGTTTCTCCTTCAATGTTAATTGATTATATATGATCCATGTACTGGATGAACCATCTGTGTTATCCGCGGCGGATGATGCTGTGCCGTTCCGGACCGACGGAGATCCAGCGGATCACCTGGCCCACGGTCTGCTCGACGCGGTTGACAAAAGCCTTTGCCTCTTCCGGCAGCTCCCACCAGTTACGGATGCCGGAGATACTGCACTTCCAACCCTTCATGGTCTCGTAGACCGGCTCGCACTTCTCCAGCGCGGCAGGGAAGGGCATCTCCGTGATCACCTGGCCGTCCAGCTTGTATCCGACGCACAGCGGGATCTCGTCCAGCTCGCTGAGCACATCCAGCTTGGTCATCGCCAGCTCAGTCGCCGCCTGGACCTCCGCACCGTATTTGGTTGCCACCAGGTCGATGGGCCCGATGCGGACGGGTCTTCCGCTGTCGTGCGTCTCGTGGCACATTTCCCGCCAGGCTTCCGCTTCGCTGCCGGAATACTCACAAACAAAGGGACCTTCGCCCAGACAGGTGGAATAAGCTTTGGTCACGCCGATGACCCGGTCGATCTCCATGCCGGGCACGCCTGCACCGATGGGTGCGTATGAAGACAGCGTGCTGACGGAAGTCGTGTAGGGATAGACGCCGAAATCCAGGTCCCGCAGGGCACCGAGCTGCGCTTCAAACAGGATGCGTTTATGGTCGCTTTCCGCCTTGAGCAGATAAGCCCGGGTATCCTGGATATAAGGCTTGAGCGGATCGCAGTATTCATGGAGCCATGCATTCAGCTCCTTTTCGCTGACAGGCTTTTCATCGTATACCTTTTCCAGCGTCAGGTTCTTCCATGTGCACAGGTCCTTCACATGTTTCTTCAACCGCTCCGGATAGAACAGCTCGCCTGCCAGGATCGTCTTTTTCTGGTTCTTGTCGGAATAGAAGGGCGCGATCCCTTCTTTGGTGGACCCGGTTGTCTTGTCCTTCAGGCGGTTTTCCTCCAGCATATCCACCTGGCGGTGCCAGGGCAGCAGCAGGGAGGCTCTTTCACTGATTTTCAGGTTGTCCGGCGTAATGGCAATACCGTTCTGGTTCGCCATTTCCTTTACCAGGGCTTCCGGATCCAGCGCAACGCCGTTGCCAAGAATGTTGACCACGCCGGGCCGGCAGACGCCGGAAGGAAGCAGATGCAGGTCAAACTTGCCGAACTGGTTAATGACGACATGGCCGGCGTTGGCACCGCCCTGGAAACGCACAACAACGTCAAACGCTTCAGTCAGCAGGTCAACCATCCTGCCTTTTCCTTCGTCGCCCCAATTGACTCCGACGATTGCGGTACTAGCCATCGTTCCGTCTCCTTTCGTCCTCAAAAAACGCTTCTGCGCGTACGGTCATTGTACCTTTCCAAACCTTGTTTGTCAATGCGTTCAGACGTTCTGAGCCGTGTTGATCCGGATATTGGTCAGGACGCACTGATCGCCGGTCAGCGCTGCGTAAACCGTGCCGTTTGCGTCCGCCTCCGGCAGCGTCGTAATGTTCTTCACGTCCAGTCCCAGGTTCTTCGTGCTGACCGTGATCTGACCGCCGTTCCTGGCAAAGTCCACCCTGCAGTCATAGCCTTCCTTGTTTTTCTGTTTCCAGACATTCCAGCCCTTGAAATCCGCGTCCCGGTGTACGGTTGTCCGGTTCGTCGCTTCACCGTCCGGGTCCCAGTCCTCTCCGTTCAGGCGAACCACCGCATACTCCCGGTAATCCAGCCCGTTCACCGTTCCGTCCGCGGAACGGAACAGCACGATATACGGACAGTGCCAGATCAACCGCGCCGTAGGCAGGCTCCTGGTATGGAAGGAAAAACTCATTCCGTCCGTTACCGGAATCCCTTTTGTGGCCGCGCTCCGGATGCTGTCAACCTGAACATTCGGAATGTCTCCGTCCGGACCGTCGATATAATTGATCTCCTCCGCGATCCGCGGGATATAATCATCCGGCACCGGGGTTTCCGCCTTGTCCATCCGGATATCGCTGATGAAGCAGTTCTTTCCGGTCAGGGCCAGATAGGCAAAGAGGGAGTTGTTCTGCAGCGCAGCGGTTACTTCCGTCGTCTTTTGTCCGTCGTCCGCACGGATCAGTACATGGTCCTTGCACTTCACCGCCTCAATCTTCCAGACCGTCCGGTCCCCTTCCGCCGGAACCGCCGGCGCGTGTTCCGTCACCACGGTCTTTACCGCCCGCGCACTGCGCTGGACGGTTTCTCCGCCGAGCCGGATCATGCAGTATTCGTTATAGTGCAGGTCACGCACGGCCATCTCGTCGTTCCGTGCCTGTCCGTCCAGAGAGTCATACAGGAGCACCGACGGCTCCGCCCCGCCGTCCCGTGGGTTTTCCGCCCGGCAGGTCAGGTGGATCGTGACGGGCTTCGGATTCAGCAGAATGCCTTCCGAAACCTCGCTCCGTTCTCCGCTGCAATGGATCTCCCGGCCGCCGGCCAGTTCCCGCATCGCTTCCTGTTCCTTGATGTAGTTCAGTCCGTCCATATCGATCATGTTTCGCATGATCATGGCAATCTCCGGATCGAACTGCGTACCGGCCCCGGCGATAATCTCCTCCCGGATCAGCTGCTGCGGGATTGCCAGCCGGTAGCTCCGGTCGGAAGACAGGGTGTCGTAGGTGTCCGCCACAGAGATGATCCGCGCGATCTCGGGAATTGCTTTCCCTTTCAGCCCTTCCGGATAACCCGTGCCGTCATACCATTCATGATGGTAATGCGCGCCGATCCGGATATAGGGATAATCCTTAATGCTGGACAGGATCTGGTCGCCCAGCACCGGATGCTGCTTGATCATCTCATATTCTTCCGGCGTCAGTTCGCTCTTTTTGTTGATGATGCCGTCGGAAATGCCGAGCTTGCCCACGTCGTGGAGCAGGCCGGCGTAATAAACCTTCCGGCACTCCTCTTCGCTCTTCCCCATCATCCAGGCGATCCGCTCCGCATATTCCGCCACCCGCAGGGAATGGCCGTGGGAGTATTCGTCCTTCGCGTCGATAGCGGTAACCAGGGCCGTCACCGTCTGCTCGAACAGGCGCTGGGAAAGCTGCTGCCGCTCCGTCAGCTGTTCCACTTCCTCCGACTGGTACTTCACGATCTGCCGGTCCCGGGACCGGATCAGGATGATGGCGATGACCGTCAGCAGGTTGATGGACGCACCCGGAATACTGGCCAGCGTCTGGCGGAAAAAAGTGTTCCAGATCCAGAACGGGAACTGGATCAGCAGCGCGCACATCGCAACAATAAAGCCGGTTCTCCCGTAATATACCACCAGACAGATAATGCACATGTTGCCCAGGGCCGAAAGGACGCCGGTAAAAGCCGACACCGGAAGCCGGGCGCTGCCGATGACGATCATATCCCCGGAAACGGACGCGCGCGGAAGCAGCGCGGATACCGCGGCGTAGATGGCCAGCAGTACCGCAAAACCAATATATTCCGTTGCTTTCCTGTTCTTCCGTTCCATCCTGATTTTCATCCTTCCGCTTGATATCACAGAACTTTCTTCAGATACTGCCCTGTATAGGAAGCATCGACAGCCGCCACCTGCTCGGGGGTGCCTTCCGCCACGACCGTACCACCGCCGTCGCCGCCCTCCGGGCCCAGGTCGATGATATGGTCCGACACCTTGATCACGTCCAGGTTGTGCTCGATGACCAGCACCGTATTGCCGGCATCCGTCAGCCGCTGCAGCACGAGAATCAGCCGGTCCACATCCGCCATATGCAGGCCTGTGGTCGGCTCATCCAGCAGGTAGATCGTCTTGCCGGTCGCCCGGCGGCTCAGCTCCGTAGCCAGCTTGACCCGCTGCGCTTCACCGCCTGACAGGGTGGTGGAGGCCTGGCCCAGCTTCATGTATCCCAGGCCCACGTCATACAGCGTCTCCAGCTTTCGCAGGATCTGGGGATGGTTCTCAAAGAAGCTAAGCGCTTCCTCCACGGTCATGTCCAGCACTTCGCTGATGTTCTTTCCCTGCCAGGTTACCTCCAGGGTTTCCCGGTTGTAGCGCCGGCCGTGGCAGACATCGCAGGGAACATAAATGTCCGGCAGGAAATGCATCTCGATCCGCTTCATGCCGTCTCCCTGGCAGGCCTCGCAGCGGCCACCCTTGACATTGAAGGAGAAGCGGTTCTCCTTATAGCCTCTCGCCTTCGCTTCCGGACTCAGGGCATAGAGCCGGCGGATCAGGTCGAACAGTCCTGTATAGGTCGCAGGATTGCTCCGGGGTGTGCGGCCAATGGGGCTCTGGTCGATCATGATGATCTTGTCCAGCTGCTCCAGTCCTTCCATGCCGTCGAACCGGCCGGCCCGGGTCTTGGCCCGGTTCAGCTTCCGGGCCAGGTGCTTGTAGAGGATCTCGTTCACGAGACTGCTCTTGCCGCTGCCGCTGACGCCGGTGACACAGGTCAGCACGCCCAGCGGAACCCGCACGTCGATATGCTTCAGGTTGTGTTCCGCCGCGCCTTTCACGGTCAGCCAGCCCGCCGGCTTCCGCCGGGTCTTCGGTACGGGAATCACTTTCTGCCCGCTCAGATACTGGCCGGTGATACTTTCCGGGCAGGCGCGGATATCGTCCGCCGTGCCCTCCGCCACGATGTATCCGCCGTGGAGCCCCGCGCCGGGACCCACGTCCACAATCCAGTCCGCGGCAAGCATGGTCTCCTCGTCGTGCTCCACGACGATGACCGTGTTGCCCAGGTCCCGCATGCGCCGCAGGGTCGCGATCAGCTTCGCGTTGTCCCGCTGGTGCAGGCCGATGCTCGGCTCGTCCAGGATATACATGACGCCCATCAGCGCGCTGCCGATCTGGGTCGCCAGGCGGATACGCTGTGCCTCGCCGCCCGAAAGCGTCTCCGCGCTCCGACTGAGCGTCAGGTATTCCAGGCCCACATCGCACAGAAAACCCAGACGGGCGTCGATCTCCTTGAGGATCTGGGCCGCGATAATCCGGCTGTTGCCGTCCAGTTCAAGCTTCGAGAAGAATTCCCGCGCCTGCCGGATGCTCATATCGCTGACCTCGGGCAGGCTCTTTCCGCCGACCGTCACGGCCCGCGCTTCCGCCTTCAGGCGTTTGCCGCCGCACTCCGGACAGACCTCTTCGGCCATGTATTCCTCATAGGCCTGTTTCATGGCGTCCGAGGTGGTTTCCCGGTAGCGCCGTTCCAGGGTGGGGATGATGCCTTCAAAGGTGGTGGTGTATTCCCGCTGGCCCCGGGCGCCTTCATAGGTGATGCTGATCTGCTCGTCCCCGGTGCCGTAGAGCAGGGCGTTCATACCCTCCTCCCGGATATCTTCCAGGGGCGTATCCAGCGTGAACCCGTATTTCTTTCCCATGGCGCCGAAATACTGGGCAGCGATACCGTTCTGTTCCGAGGCGTTGAAACCCATGAGGTTCATGGCGCCTTCCCGCAGAGTGATCCGCTCGTCCGGAAAGATCGCCTCCCGGCTGATCTTCATCCGGATGCCCAGTCCGCTGCAGGCCGGGCAGGCGCCGTAGGGGCTGTTGAAAGAAAACATCCGGGGCGCCAGTTCTTCAATGGAAACGCCGCAGTCCGGGCAGGCGTAGTTCATGCTGTAAAGGGTTTCGCCCCTGTCCATGCAGTCCACGATGACCAGCCCCGCACCGCGGACGGCTGCCGTTTCGACGTCCTCCGCCAGGCGGTGGCGGAACTCGTCCGTATCCCGCCTGATCAGCCGGTCCACCACGATCTCGATCGTGTGCTTTTTCTTTTTGTCCAGCTCCGGCGTGTCTTCCAGGTCATACATCTGCCCGTCCACACGGACGCGGACATAGCCGCTCTTGCGAGCGGACACGAACAGTTCCTTATGCTCTCCCTTGCGGCCCCGGACCAGCGGACTGAG
>CAZUXV010000171.1:0-6269 GCA_964624445.1 uncultured Oscillospiraceae bacterium
GGGGCCACAGGACACCATTCCCGGAATAAAATCGCTTTGAAATGGGCCGACGAAACCGTTGAAACGATCTTCCGCGAGGTCGATTTCCAGCCGACGCGCACAGGCCGGGTAAGCATGACTGCAGTATTTGACCCGGTGGAAATTGACGGATCCACGGTGAGCAGGGCAACCCTGCATAATGTGGATTTCTTCAATAACCTGAAACTGGGCGCCGGAGACCGGATTATGGTCTATAAGGCAAACCAGATTATCCCGGCAATCGAGAAAAACCTGGATCAGACCGGGACTTATCCGCTGCCGGAGACCTGCCCTGTTTGCGGAGGAAAGATCGTCATCCAGAACGGAAATTTAATGTGTACAAATGACGACTGCCCCGCGAAACAGGTCCGCAAGATGATAAAGTTCGCGGATAAGGACAGCCTGGACATCGCCGGTTTGTCTGAAAAGACGATTGAAGAACTGGCTTCCCACGGCATCCTGAAAGAGTTCAGGGATTTCTTCTTTATTAAAGACCATCCCCGGATCATGACATGGGATGGCTGGGGTGAAACCTCCTTCAACAACCTGATTGAATCCATTGAAAATGCACGCAGGAACGCGACGCTTTCACGGCTGCTGATCGCAATCGGCATCGAGAACGTCGGACGGCATGCTTCAAGGGATATCTCCAGGCAGTTCAAGGGAAGTAACATTCTGTTTGTCAAAGCGCTGATGGACGGGTTTGACTTCACGCAGCTCCCGGATTTCGGGGAAGTAAGCCAAAAGAATATCTATGCTTACTTCGACGTGCCGGAAAACCTGGCCAAGTGGCTCGAACTCGTGGATCTGTGCGATGGCCTTGCTCCTGAGTATCAGGAGGAAGAAACCGCAAAGGGAGGCGTGTTCGCAGGGAAGACGATTGTGGTAACAGGCACGCTGGAGCACTTTACGCGCACGGGCATCAATGGGTTCATTGAAAGTCTCGGCGCGAAGGCCAGCAGCAGCGTTTCCGCAAAAACGGACTTCCTTGTAGCCGGAGCCAGCGCGGGCAGCAAGCTCGCGAAAGCCCAGGCGCTTGGCGTACCGATCCTTACGGAGCGCCAGTTCGAGGAAATGGCAAAGCAGTAATATTACCGCCGCTCTGAAAAGAGCGGCTTTTTTTGTCTTGACTTTTAGCTACGGAGGATAGTATAATAAAAATATCAAATAAGAAGGAGGAACGGACGATGAAAATATCGGCGCCCCGCAATCTGGAAAGAAGAAAGACCATGCTCCGGTTTGTGTATGACTACACCGCAAAAGCGGGCGAACCACCGACCGTGCGGGAAATCGGGAAGGCAAGCAGCCTGAGTTCGATTTCAACAACCGCCGGGTACCTGAACCGGATGGTAAACGCCGGCCTGCTGACAAGAAACCCTCATCGGGAGAGAAAATACTGCGTAACAAAGGCGGGGGAATACTACCTGCAGGAAACGGCGTAAAACCGCGTCCTCTGGAACATAAAAGAAGCGCCTGCGGGGCTGAGTCCTGCAGACGCTTTTGTGTTACTGCTGTGCCCCAAACAGGGAGGCGGCCTCCGGAACTGCTTCGAAAAGTACGCTCAGAAGGCTCATGCTCCCGGTTTGCAGGTCTGTCATAAACGCGATATAGTCCTCGCTTTCGGGGTTCATAATGTCGCTGATCGAAACAGTTTTCTTGTCGCCGCCCGTCAGGCTGCCGGTAAGCACTGCGCCTTCACGAACATCACAGAGGCCGGCAAGCAGTTCCTGCCCGTTAACAGACAGAGTGAACACAGCCTCGGATCCTGTTTCGGTCTTTTTAACCGTTAAGTTGACAGAAGCGGGAGTTCCCTGGAAAGCAGACGTTAAAACGGCATCAATCGTGTCTTCCGTCATTTTAAGATCCATTTGGGCTTCATTGGATTCGATATGCATAACGGGATGGTCACTGATGGTTCCGAGCTGCATCAGAATCTCATCAACACTGGACGAGCTGGAACCAGAAGAGGATCCAATACCGACTGAAAGGACGTTGCCAATGCCTGTGCTGACTCCCTCGCTCTTGCCGTTGGATGCTGCCTCCGCTCCAATGGTTTCACCATAACTGGAAGAGGCGCTTGCACCGGTCCCGACAGAAAGAACGCCTGCAATCCCCGTGCTTTGGCTTTCGCTGTGGCCTGTGGATGAAGACTCGGTTGTTTCTCCGGAACTTGAGGAAAAGCTTTCTCCTGTACCGACAGACAGAATACCGGCAATTCCGGAACTGACACTGGAAGATGTAGAGACGGATTTGGGCGATGTGATCTGAATAAGGAGATCTTTTGCGTCGTTTTCAAACACTTCAATGTTGATCTCGGGGATGTCGTCGGATGTCTTAAATTCCTCCAATGCCTTATCAATGTCTTCCATGCTGATGGAAACGCCGGTTTTGCTCAGCTGTTCAATCAGGGAAGACATCTGTTCTTTCTGCAGTAAATCCAGGAATGTGTCGTGAAGCAGGGTTGCCAGCTCTACAGAAGAGATATCGACGGTCCTGCTGGCGGTAAAGAGTGTATCAAAGAACATCTCGTTAATGGAAGCCGGCTCGCTGATTTTGCCGGTGATTTTGTCGAACAGTTCCTGGAACGAGTCGTTGACTTCTTTTTCAAGGGCTTCTTCGTCGACCTTGATTTCGGGAATGCCAACAGCGGAGGCACTGTCATTATCAACCCGGACAGCGAAGGACGGGAAAAGATCACTGTAAATAATAACTCCGTTATCATCCTTGCGGACAGCAAACTGTACGGCTGCTTTTTCCCCGATCATAATGACCGCCTCGGCATCCGAACCGTCTGAAACAACAGACAGGCCAAGGTTGTTGATGATTTTTTCAATAGCAGCGGAAACCGCTTCGCCGCCTTCCATCCCCTCGGTAAACATGCCCGTGGCGCCGTCTTTCATTGCCAGACGAAGGTTGATAGTAACCTCCCCGGATGGATCGTCAGCAAACGCGGAGGCCGCGCAGAAAGCCATACAAAGCACAAGTAAAACAGAGAAAACCTTTTTCATAAATAATTACTCCTTAAATTATTGTTTCGCGGCAGAAACGCCGCGGGAAACACTCTGGAATACAGCTTCGTTTTCCAATGCTACTTCTGTAAGCTTGTCTTTCTGATTGATACGGATGTCCGTCGAGCCGAACCCGCCGATTCTTTCACCGGACGCATCGCCGTCGGCAGCAAAATAACGGACAAAAATCCCCTGGGCGATCCTGTCTCCTATATTGATCTGATGCAGGTGGTTGCTCAGGTTAAGCAGCATGATGCCGATGTTCCCGTCGTTCCCCGGATTGCCGTAATAATCCGCGTCAATAATGCCAGTCCCGTTCGCCAGGATCACCGGAACCTTGCCCATGGAACTGCGGACATGAAGCAGCAGCACTTCATCCTCCGGCATATACGCCTTAACGTCCGTCCAGATCATTGTGGGCTTGCCGGGGGACAAAAGGATCTCCACGGGGGAGTAGAAATCATGTCCCGCGGAATGCGCGGTAGCCCGGATCGGAAGGATGATCTCCGCGTCCGTTTTGCGAAAACCGGATTTTACGATTTCAAATCCACGCGTCATACAAACATCTCCATGAAAGTCGTTACATAGGAATAATACTTAAAAATAGGCTTTCCCAGACGCTTTCTGAAAAATACGGACAAATAAATTTATGAGTGCGGTTTTGCGGGGATCCCAAAAACTCTCTGAAAAAAATGTAGAAAAACGAGAAAAATGCCAGTTGTAAAATCCGTTTTTTACATTTTCCCGCAGTCGGAGAAAAGATTTTTACTCCGAAGCATGAGCAATCCATTACGGGGCCTGCTTCCGTTGCCAAAAGCCGGGAAAACGCACGTTATTGTTGACAAATAACTACGGGGGATAGTATAATAAAAGCGAACAAAAACCAGCTGAACGGAGGACGGAAAAATGGCGGAAAAAACGATAAAAACACTGACAGCGATTGAGCGAGGCGGCCTGGAGGACCGGGTGATCGCAGTGGAGTTTGAGGTGCCGGGTAACAGCTTTGACCTGGAGACAGCGCTGGAGTGCGCGGTCGAGGACTACGCAAAAACCAGTGAAGGCAGGGACATGATCCTATCCAACGGCGGGATGTTTAACCTCGCGGATATCGAATCAAGCCTGCCGAACAGCTTCTGTGAAGCGCACGGGTTCAGCAAGGTCCACACGGTATATGATGAAGACCCGATCCTGTGGGACCGGAATTTCATGACGCGCGAAATCGACGACGAGGCATGGCTGGAGGAGGAACTGACATCCGCAGGAATCCGGAAAGACCTGATCGACGCTATCTGTGGATATGAAGGGCTCATGGAAGACACCGGCCTGTCCATCAACCAGATCATTGAAATGGCCAAAGAAGAAGCTTTTATTTCAATCCTGATGAAGCATTGCATATTCGGCTCAACGGTTTACGGAAGCCCGGCAGATATGGCAGCCGCGCTGACTGCGGTTCATAAGACGCTGTGGGATATCAACCGCGGAGAAGGAGAAAGCGACGAATACTACGGCAGGAAGCTGATCGCCGCGAGCCAGTCGGGCAAGACCGAAAACATGCTCGCTTTCCAGTTTAAGGACGGATCGGTTTTTGTAGCCGAACTGGACCAGAACGACGAATAATAGGCCCCAAAACCAGTAAAATAATTTATATAGGAAGAAAAGGGGCGATGCTTCATGGAAGAGACCAGGCAGGCAAAGGAACAGTATAAAAAGAACAGGATCCGGATTGTCTTAAGGAACGGCCCGCCGGTATTGTGCCGGAGGATTGAGTTTGACGGCAAGAACTATCTGCTGGCGGATAAAGAGTTCCGGATTCCTGTCGTGGATGTGACGTATATACTGCCTGAACAGCTTTAGGAGAGAGCCGCATGAAATTTACGAGCATAGAAAAGGGAATGCCGGAACTGCCTGACGAGGACTTCGCGAGCGTGGCAGTGATCGCAGCGTGTGAAAACGGATTTGGAAAGCGCTGGACAACCCCGCTGCTGTACGAGCGTGTGCTGACAAGGGGCGTCCGTACGGAACGCTGGAAATACATGCATAACAGGCTGTTTCCGTTTACGGTGACGCACTGGGCGCCGATGCCCGAACCGCCCGAAACGGAATCAAACGATAGCGCGGAGTCCCTGCTGAAGAAGATCCGCGAAGCCGAGCAGGCGGTCTGTGACCCGGAGAACAGGGATTACATGATCAGTGTCGTCTCGGAAGCGTTAAGAGAAGCGGCGGATTTTATTCAGGAACACGCCTGAAGCGCGGAACCTCCGCAGGTACAGGCGGCCGATGCACAGCAGTACGGAACAGTAAACGGACAGTAAAAGAAATCGAAGCAGTAAACGAAAACTGAAAGGAAACCCGATTATGAAAAAAGATCAAGCATCTGATAAGCCTTCGGTCCTCCTGGACACAAACAACCCCTGGCAGGTTGCCCTGATTGTGTTGATCACGATCATGCTCGTTGCTGTTGTGCGCTTCGGGCTCCATCTGATAGGGACAAACTATGTGTATGCCGGCAGCGAATCGGGGTCAGCAAGCTCGCAGAAAGCACAGGACCTCTACAATCTGATGCGATACGCCAATATCCAAACTCAGAAGTCCCCGGAAACAGAGAACGAATATTACGGAGTAACAGTAATCAAAACCGTCCAGAACGCGAATGGAATAAGAGTACCGATAGCTACCCATGCGCCGGAGTATTACGCGGAAACGCGGCCGTACGGATATGTAGGCGATATTTAAGCGCGTGTGAATTTATGACAGGTGAGGAAGCAGTTATGAAATCAGTCATTATGAGTCTCAACCCGAAGTGGTGCGGACTGATCCTGTCCGGAGCGAAAACCAAAGAAGTCCGGAAACGCGCGCCGCTGCAGAAATGCCCGTTTAAGGTTTATCTGTACTGTACGAAGCCGAACACGCATGATCCATGGGAATTGTTGGAAATACATAACTATGATGACGGCAAAATTTACAGGGGGAACGGTAAAATCGTAGGAGAAGCAACCTGTGTGAGCATCACGGAATATGGAAGACCGTTCGGAAACCAGATATACGGAACGTGCCTGACAGCAAGGGAACTGTATGAATACGCAGGCAACAGCGACAAGCTTTGTTACATGGCGCTGGAAAACCCGATCGTCTACGACAAGCCGAAGGAACTGTCGGAGTTTGGATTAAAGAGAGCCCCGCAGTCATGGCAGTACGTTTAAGAATAGGGGAAGAAATAAATGGCAGACTTCAACAAAGCAATCC
>CAZUXV010000172.1:0-6242 GCA_964624445.1 uncultured Oscillospiraceae bacterium
GTCCTGGAGCCGATCCGCAGTCCGATGGGCATATGGATCTGCTCCACCTTCCGGGCGTCGTATCCTTCTTCCAGCATCTGCTGCCGGATCTGTTCCGTCCGGCTCCTGCTGCCCATCATGCCGATATAGGCGGAAGGCCGCTGCAGGATCCTGCGCAGGCATTCCACATCGTGGCTGTGTTCGCGGGTCATAATCACAAAGGCCGTCATGGGATCATCGCCAGCCTCATCCAGCGCCTCCCCGAAAGGTTTGCAGATCACCCGATGGGCTCCGGCCTCCCCGGCTTTTTCGGCAAATTCGTGCCGGTCCTCGATCACGGTGATTTCATAGCCGAGCATCACGCCGATGCGGATCACACATAAGGCCACATGCCCGGCGCCACAGATCACCAGCCTTTTCCTGTCTGAAATCCGTTCCAGGAAAACTTGCGATCCGTTTTGCTCCAGGAGACCGGCCTGTGGGCAGTCCATTGTCCGGATCACCTCCGCCAGTTCCAGCGGAAAGCCCTCATCCCGAAAAACCTGCTCCTGCCGGTCAAAGAGCGCTTTGGTCCCGGTGCCTTCCCCGTCAATGATCCACGCTGCCAGCAGCTGCCCCTTCGCCTTCCCGCGGATAATTGTTTCATAAAAGCCCGGCATAGACCAACCGCCTTTCCTGTACTATAATAAACCGGAACGGAGGCCTGCTGAAATGTACAGACCCTTTGAAGAATTCAATCCATCCGGAAAGCTGATTTCCGTGATCGGAAGCGGAGGAAAAACAACCTTCCTGCGTTATCTGTCGGCGCGGCTCCCCGGAACGGTGATCCTGACGACTTCAACCCATATATGGCCTTTTCCGGACGTCCCGCTGATCGATACCGCTTCCACGGACCGGGAACAGATCCTGCCTGCTGTACGGTCCGCACTGGCCCGCAGCCAGGTCGTCTGCCTCGGGAAATCCGAGCCTTCCGGCAAACTGGCTGACCCGTCTTCAACAATCTCTTTTGAGGATCTGCTGCCTGAAGCGGATCACATCCTTGTGGAAGCGGACGGTGCTGCCGGACGCCCGCTCAAGGCGCACCGGTCCTGGGAGCCGGTCGTTCCGGCCTGTTCCGGGCTGACGGTCTGCCTGGTCGGCGCCTCCGGGTTCGGCAGGCCCGTTTCCGAAGTGTGCCATTGCCCGGAGCTGTTTGCCTCACTGGTCGGTATCACGCCGGATGCTTTGGTCTCGGAGGAGCATATTGCAGCGGTCCTGAACCGGGAGGCGCTGGCAGACTGTTATCTGGTCAACCAGACGGATGTCCTGCCCGACCCGGAGCGTGCCCGCCTGCTCTGCAGCCTGATCGACAGGGACGCTTATCCCTGCAGCCTGGCACGGCTGTAAGCCGAAACCAGTTCCAGTACGCTGCCCGCGATACACCGCGCTTTGTCGGAGATCGTGAAGCAGTTTTTCTTTTCTTCCAGCCGGGGATCCACGTCCGCCAGTTTAAACCCCTTGGTGACAGGATAACCGTCCCGGATAATGCCCCGCAGGATGCCGGCGATCTGAGTGGTTACCGTGATCTCTTCCGTACCGGTATCCACGGTCCCGATCGTTTCGCCCTCCTGTACCTCGTCCGCGATCTCCCTGCGCTGGCGGAATACGCCGGCCGCCGGCGAGTGGATCACCCGTTCGGCCCCGTATCCGCCGATGATGCCGGGAACGCCGGTATTCGGCGCCGCGTATCCCTGTATGATGATCCTTCCCAGATCATGCCCCCGCATCGTTTCAACAACATAGTTGACATCCCGTCCCGCCTCAAATCCCGGACCCAGGGCGATGGTCAGGCCGGCCATCTCCATGGAGGTGCCGAGGTTTTTTTTTGCCAGGATCGCGTCCACCAGCACCTCCGGTTTCAGCAGCCGGATGCTTTCCCCGGCCGGATCCACCAGCAGCGGAACTTTTCCCTCCGCCAGGACTTCCTTCACCTGCCCGGCGTCGCCGATCCGGACGGCAGTCAGGTCCTCCACCGTCGCGGTTCCGTCGTACACTGCCTCCGAAAACGCCACCTTCCGCCGGATGGCCGACGGCCGGTCCGTTTCCAGCGCCAGCACAGGAAATCCGGCGCGGAAAAGCCGGTGAATGGTCCCCGTGCTGATATCCCCTGCCCCGCGAACAATGATCATCTGCTTCATCCCTCAACAACAATCGCTTTTTCTTCTTTTTCTGCTGCGTACCCGATCATGGCCGCGTCCGGGATCACTGACCGCAGTTCCCGGAGCAGCGCTTCCCCGTCCCGTCCGTCCACGGCGATCAGCAGCCCGCCGCTGGTCTGAGGATCATACAGGATGTCCTGCATTGCTCGGGATACTTCCCCCCGCAGTTCCACCGCTTTTTCAGCAAAATCCCGGTTCCGGTAGGCGCCTGCCGGCACCAGTCCCATATCCGCCATCTCCAGCGCCTCCGGATGGAACGGGATACTTCCGGCCTGAAGATGCAGCGTGCAGCCGCTGCCCTGCGCCATCTCGCAGCTGTGCCCCATCAGGGCAAACCCGGTCACATCCGTGCAGCTGTGAACCCGGTACCGCTGCATCACTTCGCAGGCGGTTTTATTCAGCTGCGTCATCTGCCGGTACAGCCTGTCCATCACCGTCTGATCCGTCATCATCCCGGCTTTCGCCGCCGTGGTCAGGATCCCGACGCCCAGTTTCTTCGTCAGGATCAGCGCGTCCCCGGGTTTTGCCGTATCGTTCTTCCGGATCTTTTCCGGTTTCGCGAAGCCGGTAACCGCCAGCCCGTAGAGCGGCTCGCTGCCGTGGATCGTATGCCCGCCCGAAATGATCACACCGGCCTCGTAGGCTTTATCGTATCCGCCGCGCAGGATCTCCCGGATCCATTCTTCTTCCATGGTTTCCGTCACGCACAGGACGTTCAGGGCCAGCCGCGGTTCTCCGCCCATGGCATAGACATCCGAGATCGCATTGGTCGCAGCGATCTGGCCGAACAGATAAGGATCATCCACGATCGGCGGAAAAAAATCCACGGTCTGGATCAACGCCGTTTCATCGTTGATCACATACACGCTGGCGTCGTCGCTCTTGTCAAACCCGACGATCAGCTTCGGATCCGTCCGTGTTTTGAAATCCTGCAGCAGTTTGGCCAGCGTTCCCGCGCCCACCTTGGCGCCGCATCCGGCGCAGGACGCCAGTTTGGTCAGTTTTGCTTCCGTTTCCATGCTTATTCCCCTCGTCTGAATGAAGGATGTGACTGCATCAGTTCGTCCGCGTAAGCGGCCAGCTTCGCTTCCATCTCCCGGAAATCTGCCACTGCTTTTTTGCCCGCTTCGGTCAGGGTTGAACTGCCGCCTTTTTTCCCTCCGGTCACCCGGGTGATCAGGTTCAGGCCCATCTCCTCCTCCGCCCGTTTCAGGATTCTCCAGGCTTTGGTGTAGGACATTTCCATCCGGGCTGCTGCCGCCTGGATCGATCCGGTTTCCCGGATCCCCTCCAGCAGTTCGCACACACCCGGACCGAAAAAACGCTCGTCTGTGCAGAGCGTCAGCTTGACCTTCGCCGTTACAGGCACGGCTGTTTCCTGCTTTGCGTTCACAGGCTTCTCCTTTTGTCCGTTTTGGGGACAAACCGTTATGTTTTTAAAAAAATAACCATATGCATTGTATGATGAAGGCCGGCTCCTGTCAAGCTCGCCCGGCATTTCTCCTTCGGGTATGAAAAAGCTGCAGGAAAGTTCCTGCAGCTCTCTGAATCCGGTCCGTCAGCGCGCCCGGAGAAGGGCGTCTGTCATTCCACCCGGAACGGTTCGGCCTCTTTGTCTTTCGGGATCAGGATGTTCAGCAGGATGGCGATAAGCGCCGCCGGAACGATACCGGATCCGCCGAAAATATACTTCATCCAGTCGGGCATAAATCCCTGGACAGCGGATGCGGAACCGACGCCGAAGCCGAGTCCCAGCGCGATCGCGACGATTGTGGCGTTACGGCCGGTCAGCGGTTCCTTCGTGATCAGGTTGATACCGGAAATCACAATGCTGGCGAACATCATAATCGCGGCGCCGCCCAGCACCGGCTGGGGCATGATGTTGATCACCGCGCCGATCTTCGGGAAAAGGCCCGCCAGCACCAGAGTGCCCGCGCCCATGGCGATGGCAAAGCGGTTGACAACCCTCGTCATGCCCACCAGGCCGACGTTCTGGCTGAACGAGGTGTTGGGCAGCACGCCGAACAGGGCCGCGAAAGCGGAGCCGAAGCCGTCACAGACGACAGAACCGGACAGTTCCTTGTCGGTCGCGTCGCGGTTCAGGCCGCCCTGCACAACGCCGGTGGTATCGCCGATCGTCTCCACCGAAGTCACGATAAACATGATGCACATGGGCACAATCGCGTCAAGCCGGACTGGGGCGCCACCGGAAGGATGCTGGGCAGCGCGAACCAGGCGGCACTTCCCACCTTGGACCATTGGGTCACATATGCATAGGTGTACGTTACGCCGTCTTTTTCAAAGGAATTGGGCAGGATCCATCCCATCACCAGGGACGCAAGATAACCCACGACAATTCCCAGCAGCACCGAGGCAATGGAGGGAAACCCCTTGAAAGCGTGTTTGAAGAACAGGATCGCCGCCAGGGTGATCAGGCCCAGCAGCAGGTTCCACAGGTTGCCGAAATCCGGAACGCTGGTTCCGCCGCCGAAGAAGAAGTTGATGCCTACGGGGATCAGGCTCAGGCCGATCGCGATCACGACCGTGCCGGTGACGACTGCGGGGAAGAACTTCCGCAGGGGCCTGATCAGGATACCGAGGCCCATCTCAAAGACACCGCCGACAATGCACGCGCCCATGATCGCGCCGTAAGCAAAGATGCCGGCGTTCGCGTCTGACGTAATGGTTCCGGCCGCGATACCGGCCATCATGCTGCCGGCAATAGCGTTGTTCACACCGATAAAACCGGAGGAGGTACCCATCACGATGGGCAGCCAGGCGCCGACCGGCCCGATCGGATACAACTGCAGGAACGTGATCAGGCCCGCGATGATCATGGCGTTCTGGATCAGTGCGATGCGCAGGTCACCGAACCCGTTGCCGTCTGTCAGCTTGCAGGTGGCCATAATGATCAGCAGCGGGGACAGATTGCCGACGAACATCGCCAGCACGTGCTGCAGGCCTAGGGGGGATGGCCTGACGGAGCGGGATCCGCCCGTCCAGGTCGTAGGGTGTGGCGAACTTCTTACCGTTTGTCATTGTCCTCTCCTCCTGTGAAATATACCGGACAGTCCGTCCCGGCGTACTCCGCCAGGACATTCCTGACCTTTTCCATACTTTCGGGCGTGTCCACGTCCCACATTTCCCACGCGGTCTCCGCTTCCACGCAGTCACATGGAATATGCTCCGCTTTCAGCACTTCGATCCCGCCCCGGTCGCCGGTATAGGCCAACAGTTTTGTCCGGCAGAAAGCGGGAAACAGCACCGGACTGCCCGGAGTTCCTTCAAAGCTCAGCCTGACAGCCCGGTCCGGGCTGTGAAGAAACTGCTTCGCCATCTTCTTCAGCGATTCCGGCCGCACCAGCGGCTGGTCGCCGGGCATGAACAGGTATCCCGCCGCCTCCGGGGCAGTATGTTCGATCCCGGTGTGGATCGTATCGCTCTTTTTCGGCCCGTCGTGCAGGACGCAACCGAATCCTTCCCGGTCCATCAGCGCTTTTACTTCCGCGCTCCGGGTTACGGTCACCGGGCTGAACCCAGCCCCGGCCAGGCTGTCGGCCGTATGCAGGATCACTTCCCGCCCGCCCAGTTTTTCCAGCAGTTTGTTCTTTCCGTACCGTTCGGACAGTCCGCTCGCCATGATGATACAGGCGATCGTCCGATTTTCTTCTTTCATGCCGTCTCCCTTATGCCAGCGAACTGATTCCCCGGTGCAGATACTGTCCGTCTCCCCGGGCTCCGGTAAATGTCCCGTTCAGCGCCACCGTTTTTCCCCGGAGAAGCACCTGCTCCACAGCGCCTTTGATCTTCATCCCCTCATAGCATGTATAGTCCGCGTTTCCGTGCATCTTCTCCGTGGCCATCGTCCATTCTTTTTCCGGATCCAGGATCACCAGATCCGCGTCTGCGCCGGATGCAAGCACTCCCTTGCGGGGATAAAGCCCGGCCACCCTTGCTGGATTCGCGCAGGCGTATTTCACCAGTTGCGGCAGGGTAATCCGCCCTTTCGCGACGCCTTCCGAATAAAGGAGGATCAGCCGTTCCTCCACGCCCGGCGCACCGCTG
>CAZUXV010000173.1:0-6136 GCA_964624445.1 uncultured Oscillospiraceae bacterium
GTGGGGCTTGTCCGGCGTGGTGCCCAGTTCCTTCATGGTTTAGAGGATGCGACGCTGGACGGGCTTGAGACCGTCCTCCACCCGGGGTAGGGCACGCTCGAGAATGACGTGTTCGGCATAGGGCATCATGCTGTTGTGCATGACGTCTTCCATGTTGATATCCAGAATGCGGGAAGGATCGTCCTTCGCGATGGGCTTTTCAGGCTCCTTACGCTTCGCCATTCACAGCACCCCCTTCCTGCACGCTGTGGCCGCTGAGTTCGGCGTCGAAGGTGTCTTCTTTATTGAAATCCGCGTGTTCGCTGATATAGTCCCGGCGGGGTTCGACCTTGTCGCCCATGAGGACGGTGGTGAGGCGGTCCGCCAGGGCGGCGTCCTCGATGCCCACACGCATGAGCTTGCGCTGGGACGGATCCATGGTGGTCTCCCAGAGCTGCTCCGGGTTCATTTCGCCAAGGCCTTTATACCGCTGGAGGGTATAGCCCTTGCCCACGGAGCGGGTGGCTTTCGCCAGCTCCTTGTCGTCGTAGGCGTAGATGACCTTCTGGCCCTTCTGGACCTTGTAGAGGGGCGGCATGCCGATGTAGATATGGCCGCCGGTGATCAGGTCCTTCATATAGCGGAAAAAGAAAGTCAGCAGGATGGCGCGGATGTGGGCGCCGTCCTGGTCTGCGTCAGAGAGGATGATGACCTTGCCGTATTTCAGGTTTTCCAGGGAGAAGCTTTCCTCCCCGATGCCGGTACCCAGGGCGGTGATCAGGCTCCGGAACTCCTCATTGGCCAGGACCTGGTCCAGATGCTTTTTCTCAACGTTCAGGGGCTTGCCGCGCAGCGGGAGGATCGCCTGGAAGCGGCGGTCCCGGCCCTGCTTGGCACTGCCGCCGGCGGAATCGCCTTCCACGATGAACAGCTCGTTGTCCTCCCAGTGGCGGCCGGTACAGCTGGACAGCTTGCCGACCAGGGGCGCGGCTTCCAGCTGGCTTGCCTTACGGATGGTGTCCCGGGTCTTGCGGGCGGCCTCCCGGGCCTGGGCGGCGCGGATCGCCTTGGATACGATGGCGGAGGCGACTTCCTGGTTCTTCAGGTTATCCAGCCAGTCCAGCAGCTGCTGGGTGACGATGGCTTCCACCGCGGGGCGGACTTCGCTGTTGCCCAGGCGGCCTTTGGTCTGGCCCTCGAACTGGGGATTTTTGACCATGGTGGTCAGAACGCAGGTGAGGCCTTCCCGGAAGTCCTCGCCGGCGAGGTTGTTGTCCTTTTCCTTCAGCAGGCCTACCCGGCGGGCATAGTCGTTGAAACACTTGGTGAAGGCGGTTTTGAAACCGGCTTCGTGAGTGCCGCCCTCGGGGGTATTAATGTTGTTGACATAGGAGAAAAGGCTTTCGGTGAAGCCGTCGGTATACTGGATGGCGGCGCGGCAGATGACGGTGTCCCGCTTGCCTTCGATATAGATGATATCTTCCTGGAGGGCGTTTTTGCCGGCGTTAAGATAACGGACATAGTCCTGGATGCCGCCTTCGTAGCGGAAGACCCGGGTGCGGCTGTCCGCGTCCGGGATGCGCTCATCCGTGAAGGTGATGCAGACGCCGCGGTTCAGGTAGGCCAGCTCCTGCAGGCGGCGGGCGACGGTCTCGGTCTGGAAACGGACGTCTTCAAAGATTTCATCATCCGGGAGGAAGCGGACCAGGGTGCCCTTTTTCCGGGTGTTGACCAGGACTTCCAGCGGGCCTGTCGGATGGCCGGCAAGGACCTTGCCGGTGGCGGGATCCAATTCGCTGGTGAAGGCCATGCGGTAATGGGTCCAGTTGAGGAAAACATCGACGGTGAGCCACTTGCTCAGCGCGTTCACGACGGAAGCGCCGACGCCGTGGAGACCGCCGGAATAGTCGTAATTCTCGTTATTGAATTTGCCGCCGGCATGGAGGACGGTGAAGATGACTTCGACGCCGGGCTTGTGCATGGTGGGATGCTCATCCACGGGCATGCCGCGGCCGTTGTCCCAGACGCTGGCGGAGCCGTCCTTATGCAGCGTAACGGAAACCTCGGAAGCGAAGCCGTTGGAGGCCTCGTCGATGGCGTTGTCCACAATCTCCCACAGCAGATGGTGGAGGCCGCGGGAAGAGGTCGTGCCGATATACATACCGGGGCGCATGCGGACGGCTTCGAGGCCTTCCAGCACCTGGATGTTACCGGCGTTGTAGGTTTGGGATGCCAATGGGTTCACTCCTTTTCGGCCTGATGCGGGAGGCCGGATGCTAACAACTGATTATACCATAAAATGTATATATAAGGAAGGGGAACAACTATATTTTGTTTTATCCGGGCAGAATGAAAACAAGGTGGTGAATCGTTTATAATATGGTAAACGGCCGCCCTGTCGCCGGTGGATTCCACGGGGACACGCTCGCGCTAAAGTTCCGCAATCTCAGTCGGCGCGACTGCCCACTGGGCAGCTCGCTTGCTTCGATTGACCTCACCTCTTTCGATACTTCCGCCACTGGCGGTCGAAAGAGGTTCGTCCCCTTAGCGGATGCTAAACTCAAACTTCGCTTACGCTCGTTTATCGTTAAGCACCGGCGGGAACCCAATAGTCCCCGGTGAAAGCCCCCGGCTGGTCGGCCTTGCTCATTTGAGCGAGCGCTTCAGAAATCAGGATGCCGTGGCAGCGAGTGACTCAAGCCAGGTAATGAGGCAGTTTCACGTGAAATAAATAAAGGCGTGTGATTTGACATCAAGATGCAAAAATGGGATAATAACTTCGTATACGAGTAAGGAGGATGTGCTGGTAATGAAGCGCATTTTATGTATTCTGCTGGGGATCAGCCTGCTGCTGGGAACAGTATCGTTTGCCTGGGCCGAAGAGGATGGGGAGGATGATATCGAGTACTCCGCGGAAGAGCTGGCCGAAATGGAAGCCGAAGAAAAAGAGGCGGAAGACGACGTCGCTGCGGTGGTAACCGGCGAAGTCTATCACGAGAAGACGAGGGAAGACTTCGATCTGAATTCTCCGGCGCTGTATACCGCGAGGATGCGGACTGACTTCGGCGGCAGTATCTACGCCGTGAAGTGGGCCAGCAAAGAAGACATCAGACCCCAGGATAAGCTGCTGGAGTGCAAGGGCGCGAAGCTGGATATCCTGTATGTGGGCCTGCGGTGGCTGATTGTCCGGAAGGACAAGACCATCGGCTATATCAAACGGGAATACGTCAATCAGAGCGAGATCACGCCGGTGGATCCGGTGAACACCCCGCCGCTGAATGTACAGAAGCACAGCTATATTGCCAAGACCGCCATGACGTGCCACGTGCGCAAGAGCATGACGCCTTCCCAGGGCAGCGGGGATGACGGCAACAACTGGGTGATCCTCAAGCCCGGCACGGAGCTGAGCATCTGGAAGTTCTACAAGGGCTGGGCCGTGGTCAACTATATGCGGGAATACGGCTATATCGACCCGAACGAACTGACCGATCTGGTGCCGGTTTCGCCTACGGACGAGGAGCTGTTTCCGGACTGCCCGATCGCGGCCTATACGAGCTACTACAAAATGGCCCAGACGGAGACCAACCTGAACCGGATCCATAACATCAAAACCGGCTGCAGCTACATCACCGGCGTACTCCAGCCGGGCCAGCAGTTCAACGCCAACAAGATCATGGGACCCTACCGGCCGAACCGGGGATACAAGGAAGCGGGCGTGCTCACCCAGGGCAAGACCAAGCTGGGTTACGGCGGCGGCACCTGCCAGGTGTCCAGTACGCTGTACAACGTGCTGATCCAGCTGCCGGGCATCGAGATTAACCACCGGCGGCCCCACGGCGGCAACGGCGCCAGCTACCTGCCGATCTTCTGCGACGCGGCGGTGGGCAACCCGGAACTGAACCTGATCTTCACGAACCGCTATGATTTCCCGATCCGGATCGTGGGCACGAGCAACGACGACGGTGCCCTGCTGATGCGAATCTACCGCTACCACGGCGAGCAGCTCGCCAAAGCGGAATAAATAAGGAGGATATGACCTATGAATATGCCGAAAATCGACATGAGTTCCATTGTTTCCATTTTACTGGCGATCGCCCTGGCGTTCACTTCCGTGGGCGGCCTGACCGCCAACATCGAGGACACGGTTTCCTTTGACGCGAAGGTGACCCTGGACGCGGAAGCCATCATGGCGCTTTCGGGCCAGAATTCGCTGGAACAACTGACGGCAGCGACCGGGAACAAGATGGAGGAACAGAAAGAGATCGTCAAGGTCGCCGGAGACATCATCAGTTCCCTGACCCTGCGGGGCGTTGCCAGCAAGGACGCCGCTGAGGCGGCCATCCTGGCCGGGGACAGCGTGGCGCTGTCCATCGGTATGAAGAAGGACGACAACGGCGTCACGGCTGCCAGCAGCCTGCTGTCCAACAACGTGATCTTTATCTCCGCCGAACTGATCCAGCAGATGCAGGATGAGATGCAAAAGCAGCAGGAGCAGCTTGCCCAGCAGGCGGCCGCCCTGGCCGAAGGGCAGATCCCGGCGGTCGGCAGCGTAGAGTCCGCCGCTTCCAGCCTGGATCCGCAGGCCATTGCCGACATCCTGGAAAAACTGGACAAGGAACAGATCACGAAGGATATCGAAGAAGCCGGCAAAAAGCTGACGGAAGGGATCGAAGCGAAGAAGGGCGAGACCGAGACCGGTGAATTCACCATAGACGATATGACCTTCGTAAGCAAGACGCCCATCAACATGACCTATCCCGAGTTTGTGGAATTCCTGCTGACCGGCGCGAAGGAACTGGCGGCCAAGGAATCCCTGAAACCGCTGCTTGACGCCACCGGCAAGGATGTCGGGGCCGAGATCGACAAGGCGATCGAAGAACTGAAGAACCAGCCCGAATCGGACTATCCGGAAGTGTTCGATCTGGCGATCTATACGGACGCGGACAACTGCACATACATGGTCAGCGATATGAGCACCGCGGGCAAGGAAGAGATGCACATCGGCTACGGTGACATCGAAGGACAGAGCAAGGCGAAGATCATCCGCAACCAGGGCGACGACAAGATGGCGATCACCACTGTCGGCAACAAGGACGGCGTCTTTGACCTGACCGCGAACATCGAGAGCAAGACCAGCAACGGCGAGATCAAGGCCGGTATGGATGAAGCGGGGAACCTGAACATGACCTGCAACATCCGCGACGGAGAGCAGGAAGCGAAGATCGTTGTCAGCACGGAAAAAGCGGAAGGTGACCGGACGAACTTTGCGTTTGCGCTCTACTTCGGCAACACCGAAAAGCCGCTGATGAGCTTCAGCGGTTCCTTCGGCAAGGGCGGCGAACTGGTTTCCGTATTCGAGGGCGAAAAGATCACCGTGACCCCGATTGAGAAACTGATGGACAGCGAGAGCAAGGAAGCCACCGTGTTCGGGACGACGATGATCGCAGGGATCCTGAAGACCGTGATGGTCGTGACCAAGAACGTGCCGGAAGAAACGGGCAACTGGATCAACATGAAGATCAAGGAAGCGATGACCCCCAAGACGAAGACGACCGAAGCTCCGCAGGAACAGCCGGTTGTGGACGGAGAATAATTCACTGAATACACAGAGAGGAGAGACGAGCGCTCTCCTCTTTCTTCAAAGAGGGAAAAGGTTTATGAAGAAGATTGCAGCAGTTGTGCAGGAACTGACTGAAACGCAGCGGGAAACAATCCGCGCGGCGGCGGAAGGAAACGGGTTTGAGATCCGCTTTTTTGACACGGCGGAGGAGGATCCGGCATACTTGAAGGAGGCGGAGGTTCTCTTCGGCCACCTGCCGCAGATTACCAGGGACGCGCCGAAGCTGAAATGGATCTGCACACCCTACGCAGGGGTGGACCAGTTCCTGGCGAAGGACGCTTTTGCGAATCCGGAAACGCTGCTGACCAATTCCTCCGGCGCCTACGGCGTGACGATTGCCGAGCATACGGTGATGATGCTGCTGGATATCCTGCGCCGGCAGCCGGATTACCGCCGGCTGGTGAACGCCCACGAATGGAAGCGGGACCTGACGGTGCGGTCCGTCAAAGGCAGCCGGATTACGCTGCTGGGCACGGGCGATATCGGGCAGGAAACGGCGGCGAGGCTGCGGGCCTTTGCGCCGGCGAGCCTGGTGGG
>CAZUXV010000174.1:0-6129 GCA_964624445.1 uncultured Oscillospiraceae bacterium
TAAATCCACGATCTTGCAAACTGGCAGGGGCACTACATATTATCCCCCCGGTCCATTTCTGCTTTAAGCGGACATTTTGACAAACTCATCCATGGGCACAGGCCGTGAGAAATAGTATCCCTGCAGATAGTCGCAGGAGATGTCTTTCATCGCCCCGGCCATTTCTTCCGTTTCGATGCCTTCCGCGGTGATGGACAGGTTCATCTTTTTGAAACCCTGGATCAGGGCGGGCAGCAGCACGTCCTTCTGCTTGCAGTAGCTTCGCACTACGTCCATGTCGATCTTGATGTTCGTAAAAGGGTACTGGCGTACGCGGGACAGGTTGGAATAGCCGCTGCCGTAGTCGTCCAGGGAAAACTGGAAGCCGTTCTCGTGCAGGCCGGTGATCTGGTCCCGCAGGAGGGAGAAGTCGATCATGCTCTGCTCGGTGATCTCCAGGTGAACCATCTCCTGGTTCACGCCGTATTCCTTCAGGATGGCGCTGAAGCGCTCGGGGATATCCTGGCTCATGAACTGCACCGGGCTCAGGTTGACGTTGATCCACTTGACGCCCAGGGCTTCCATATCGTGGTCCCGGATGAACCGGCAGACCTTGGACAGCACCTGCTCGCCCAGGCGGACAATGTAGCCTTCCTGCTCCGCCATGGAGATGAACAGGTCCGGCCGGATCAGCTTGCCGTCCCCGTTCCGCAGCCTGACCAGCGCTTCCGCGGCGACGCGTTTGCCGGTCAGGCAGTCCACCAGCGGCTGGAGGAATACTTCCAGCTCGTCGTTTTCCAGCGCCTTTTCCAGGCACTTGCGGATGTCCAGCTTCTGGTTGATCTCCTCAATGGAATCCGTCAGGTTCCGGTGGGTGTCCGGCTCGGACACGCGGGTCAGTTCGTCCAGGGAGATCATCAGGGTGTTCACCAGCCGGTCACTGGGGCAGTCCATCAGCTCCGTATCCGCTTCCACAAAGGAAACGCTCAGCCGCAGTTCGCCGGCCCCGGTGCTCCAGGGCTGGGCAAAGCGGGCGGAGATCTCCTGCTGCAGCGTGGAAAGGTCCGGCTTGTTCTGGCCGACCACCGCGTAGCAGCCGCTGCGCAGGTAGAAGCTGCTCATCTGGGGGAAGGTCTCGTTCAGGTACCGGTTGATGCCGATCAGTGCCGCATCCATCTGCTTGCCGCCGAAGATCTCCCGGTGCTCGTTGTAGTTCTGGATCGTGAAGCCCAGCACCCGGCAGGGGCGCCGGCGCCGGTGGCATTCCGCCAGCAGCGCCTGGAAGGCGGGCAGGTTGTAGACGTAGCCCCGCTCGCTCAGGAACAGGTCCGGGTTCAGGAACGAAATAAAGATCACGATGATCGCCATCAGGCAGAACATGTTCATGACCACGAAGTTAGGCAGCAGGAAACGCGCCAGTGTGCCTGCGATCAGCATGGCCTGGATTGCCAGCAGGCTGATGATCTCGTGGCGGCTCAGCTCCCGCCAGTGGCGGAGCACCGCGATGATGGCGAAGATGGCATAGTCGCATTCGCAGCTGTACAGGATCCAGTACAGCGGGCCGGCGTGGAAGCCGCCGTCGATCCAGTACAGCCAGTGGGTCAGCGCTGTTGTCAGGGCAATGGCCACGCAGGGAACGTAGGCGATCGGCGCCAGGACATGGAGCTTCGAACGGATCAGCACCCGGGCATCCAGCACGCTGACCGTGAAGACGAAGAACATATAAGGTCGGATAAAAGCAAAAACAAAAAACAGCGTATTGAAGATCCAGAGGAGCAGCGGGTCGTGTTCGACAAATGTCTCGTTCAGCCGCATGGAAACGCACTCAAAGATCTCCGTACAGATATCGATGACCAGGATGGCGAGGAAAGCTCGGTTCAGGCGGATCGGAAGCCTCGGCCGGAAAAAATAATAGCCCATGATAACGATCAGCACCAGCATGCTGGGTACGATAAAGCTGTAGTTCATTTTGCCAGTGTTCACCTTTCCCCGTCGGGGGACCTTTCATATGAATTTTTACCGGGGGCTTTTGATGCGCGTGAGAGAGATATGAAGAAACGTTACGCAACTTGACCGGACAAATATATCATAAGGTTACATGATATGTAAAGTACTTTTTCTGCATGTGTCTTTTGGTGCCCTGCACCCCTTGATCCGTAACGTTTTTGTGACATTTTGCCTCTTTTCCGGATACAGGGCACATCCTTATTTTTCAACATTTCCGGCGATTTCCAGAAAAAGGAAATTGGCAAAAACGCGCGAAAAAATTTTTTACAGGAAAACACAAAATTTGAAACAGAAATGAAAAAACCGGCAGAGGACGAATCCGCTGCCGGAGAGAATGGCCTGATTACAGTTCCCGCACCGGTTTGTTCAGCAGGACCGCGGTGACCGCGAAGCCCAGGGCGCAGACAAAGAGCAGCGCGGCCGCGCTGCTCTTCCTGTGCCTGTGTTTTACCGTTTAAACTGGGACACGAACTTCCAGGCGTTTTCGACGCTGTGCTCGCGGCACTCATGCTGCTGGCCGCTGACGCCGGCGAAGGCCGTGCGGATGACGCCGTCCTCGCTCTCGTAATAGTGGACGGTCAGGACGCTGCCCCGGGAAGGATCCGGGATCTTCTCGATTTTGTCGCCCGGGACGACCCACTTGGGCTCCTCCCAGCTGTCCTTCTGTTCGACGGAAGCGTTCTTGAAGGCTTCCGCCTTTTTCAGTTTATTGACCTCCGCCACGTACTGCACGCGCTCAAGGCAGGTGGGCGCCTGGAAGGGAAGTTCGGGCAGGGGGGATTCCTCGCCGCCGGAATAGAAGACGGGCTTGGCAACGGTCTTGTTCAGTTTGTCCGTTACGGGCTTGCCGAAGAAGGTGGTGTAGACCGGGAACAGGGCGCTGCAGGGCATGAAACCGGCGAACACGTCCGGGTATTCCTGGTAGCAGTCCCAGGTCTTGCCACTGCCCATGGAGAAGCCGGAGGCGTAGATCCGGTCTTCGTCGATGTTGTACCGCTTCTTCAGCTCGCCGATCAGTTCCACCGCCTCGGTGGCGGTCACGTCCATGTGGTTCTCCACGGAGACGAAGAGGAAACCGTACTTGTGGGCGATTTCCCACCATCCGGCCACATAGGTCAGGTACATGGAGCTGTCGCCGCCGCCGTGGAAGCCCACGACCATGGGTGCCGGGCCCTTGTCGAAGATATCGTTGTTGTAGTAGGCGAAATAGCCGACCTTGTGGGTGGGTTCGTCCTTGTATTTGCCCACGTTGTCCGGGGAGGTCTTCACGGTGTAGCTGCCCGCGTCCTCGGTCATGCCCAGGGCCGGGAAGTCCGGCTCATATTCGATCTTCCCGCACCACATCTTGAACTTTTTCACGAAGGCGTGGAAGTCTTTTTCATATTCGGCCTTTTCCTTGACCAGCAGGTGCTCGCAGCCTTCGAAGGCCTTGTTGATCTCCGTGCTGTTGCACGCGCTGAGGATAGCGATGTCCTTCCGCTGCACGTCCGGCACCACGCTCAGTTTTTCCATGGAGCACATGGCGGGCGTGATCTCGCCGGGGCCCCACAGGTATTCGCCCTGCAGGGTTTTCAGCAGGTTCTTTGCCACATAGTCGGCGGAAGCGCCGAAGGAATAGATGTCCGCGCGGAAGATTGCGCCGCGGACGAAGTAGCCCTTGAACTGCTTCGCGAAGAAGTCGTAGTTCTCCACGATGCCGTCTTTGTAGACCACGATCATCTTGATTTCGGCGATCACCGCGGCGTAGAGGCTCTCATCCTCAGCCGCCCAGCCGCCTTCCTTCGTCGGGTAGACGAAGAGGACGCTGGTGTCGAAATCCGCCGCGATCTTCGCCAGGCCGGTCTCGTTGGCGAAGCGCACCGCGCTGTCCATGTCCTGTCTGTTTTCCTCGAACACCAGCAGGCACGGCGCCCGGAAACCGTAGTTGTTCACCTGGCCGTCCAGATTGTTGTCCGGCACGTAGGCTTTCAGTTCAAACTTGTCAAAGGTATGCTCCCAGCATTTTCCGCCGGGGATTTCCCGCACCTGCGGTCTTTCCATCATGGGCATAGGCATATCCTCCTGCATTTTTCTCTGCAGACAGTGTATCACAAAATTGTACGGACAAAAAGGGAAGCAGAAAAATAATGATGAATAATAAATTATGTATTGCGCTTTTCTTCCGTTTCCAGTCTCCTGACAACTTCCCCGACGCACTCCGCCGTGTCCCCGGCAGTCATGCTGACGGAGCCGTGGCGGCTTTGAGCCAGTTCCCCGGCTTTGCCGTTGACGTACGCGGCGGCGGCGGCCGCTTCCAGGGGTTCCGCCATGGCGGCGGTGGCCGCCAGGATACCGCTGAGCACGTCGCCGCTGCCGGCGGTGGCCATGCCGGGGCAGCCGGCGTCCGTGATCCGGGTCCGGGTGCCGTCGGTGACGATGGTTGCCGGGCCCTTCAGGAGCACCACGGCGCCGGTTTCCTTCGCGTAAGCTTCGGCATAGCCGGCGGGGCTGTCCAGGATCTCCGGGGTTTCCAGCCCCGTAAGCCGGGAGAATTCCTTGATATGCGGGGTCAGAATCAGCCGGCAGGCGGCGCGGCGGATTGTTTCCGTGTCCATCCGGGAGAGCAGGGTCAGCCCGTCCGCATCCACGATGAGGGTGCCTTTGTAGTTTTCCAGCAGCCAGGCGAGGGTCTTCGCGGCGCCTTCACCCGTGCCGATCCCCATGCCGAAGGCCGCGGTCCGGACGTTCCCGGTCAGTTCTGCGAACTGCTTTTCGTCAAAGATGATTTCGTTCCCGTCGTCGGCCAGGGGGAACACGGTGCTCTCAAGCACCGCAGGGGCCACTACCGGCCAGAGTACGTCCGGCACAGCCAGTTTCACCACGCCGGCGCCGCTGCGCATGGCGGCGTTCGCCATGCCGGCCAGGCGGATGGCGCCGCTGTATTTTTTGCTGCCGCCGATCAGGGCGGTATAGCCGTAGGTGCCCTTATGGGCGTTGTTCGCCCTCGGGCGGAAGAGGGGATACAGGTCCGCTTCCTCCATCAGGCCCATATGTTCGTCCACCGGCCGGATGCCGATGTCGCAGTTGACCTTTGCCTTCATGACGTCCTTCGCCATATTCAGGAAATGGCCCGGCTGGAAGGAGCCTACGGAAACCGTCAGGTCCGACCGGACGCATTTCTCCGCCATGCCGCTGTCGCCGTTGAGCCCGCTGTTGATATCCACGGAAACCACATACGCGCCGCTTTCGTTGATGCGGTCAATGGCTTCCGCTGCGATGCCTTCCGCGGCCCCGTGGAACCCGGTGCCGAAGATGCAGTCCACCACCGTGCCGAAACCAGTCAGCGACATGCCGCTTTCCCACATCCGCTCCGGTACGCCGGCCTCCCGGCATTCGGTGAGATAATAGGCGCCGTCCTCGGAATAGCGGTCGAAGAGGAGGATCACCTCGCAGGGGATCCCGGCGGCTTGCAGGAGCCCGGCGATGACGTAGCCGTCCCCGGCGTTGTTGCCGCTGCCGCAGACGACCGCCACCGGGGGTTTCCAGTCCACCTGCTCAAAGATGGCTTTCCCTGCCCGGAACATCAGTTCCAGGCCGGGGACGCCGCCGGCGATGGTACGGGCGTCGCTTTTTCGCATGGCCTCCACGGACATGATCGGGATCAAGATGACCAGCCTCCTTTGTCTGCCTTACAGTATATACCTTCATGATGGCAAACTCAATGAGACAAAAACCGGCAGCCCGGGTTATCCCGGGCTGCCTTTATCTGTATTCGCCCCGTCGTTTCCGTTATTGCGACGATCAGGCGTTGAAGGTCCGGTAAGCCGGCGCTTCAGTAATTTCGGTCTCTACGGCGGTGCCGTCGACGCGGCCGGTGCTCTCACGGCTTTCTGCTGCGGCGGCCCTGTTCTTCCTGTGGGTCCGGAAGTACCAGACCAGGCCCAGGGCGATGCCGATGGCGAAGCCCCTGGAAGAAACGAGGGCGCGGATCAGAAGCGGCAGAAAGTATGCTGCTTCGGAGATCACAGAGGCCAGGCCGGAGATGACAGAAGCCAGGATCATGATGGCAGCGCCTGCCACACCGCAGAGGGCTTCGATGAAAATCCACCCGAAGAACAGGAGACCAACGATGCCCAGGAAGATGCCCGGGCGGAATCCTCTGTG
>CAZUXV010000175.1:0-6107 GCA_964624445.1 uncultured Oscillospiraceae bacterium
CACGATGATCACATCCTTCCGCTCCCGAAGCGCGGCCGTAGCGGAATGGCGGAGGCGGTCGATCTCATCGTTGATTGACGCGTCTTTCTCGATATATGTATCAGAGGAAGCGATATATGCTTCCGGCTGGTAATAGTCATAGTAACTGACGAAGTATTCCACCCGGCTGTCCGGGAAGAATGCTTTCAGCTCGCTGCACAGCTGCGCAGCGAGCGTCTTGTTATGGGCAATGACGAGGGTGGGTTTCTGCACCTTCTCAATGACGGAAGCCATGGTAAAGGTCTTTCCGCTGCCGGTCACACCCAGCAGGATCTGATCCTTCAGTCCCTGCTTCACGCCTTCCGCCAGGGCTTCGATCGCCTGGGGCTGGTCTCCTGAAGGCGTATAGGGTGCCTTCAGTACAAACTGGTCCATGCTTTTTCCTCTTTTTCCGGATACCGCATTGTGACGGTCTCTCCGTCCTTCGCGGCCCAGGTTCTTTCAAAGACTGCCCGGGCGGCCGGCAGAAATTCCTCCGGGTCCTCCATGCTGGTGCTGAAATGGGTAAGCAGCAGGCCGCCGGTTTCCGCCTTCCGGGCGGTTTCCGCCGCCTCTTCAAAGAGCATATGGTGGTTCTTCAGCGCCTGGGGCATCTTCCCCTCTGATCCGTACATTCCCTCCAGGATCAGCAGGTCCGCATCCGCGCAGTACCTGTCCAGGGTTTCGCAGGGCCGGGTATCCGTGGAAAAGACCAGCGTAATCCCCTTCCGTTCCCTGCCGGTCACGTCTGCCGGGCGGACCTTTTGAAGTCCTGTTTTGACCGTTTCTCCCTGCTGCAGGCGTTTCCAGTCCTGTACCGGCACGCCAAGTGCCTTTGCTTTGTCCGGATCAAAGGCCGCGCCCCGTCCCAGTGTTATCCTGTAACCGAAACACGGGATTCCGCCGTGATCCACCGGGAAAGCGCGGATCTTCAGGCCGATCAGTTCCAGTTCGCCGCCTTCGGCCGGCAGTTCATGCAGCATGACTGCAAAGGAAAGGGGCGGTACGATAACGCACAGCCCTTCCACAACCCGTTTCAGGCCTCTCGGACCCCAGATATGGAACGGTTCGTCCCGTCCCGCCTTTTCCAGGCTCAGCAGCAACCCTGCCAGTCCCGTACAGTGGTCTCCGTGATAATGGGTCAGGAGCAGGCCGTCCATACAGCGGAAGCCCCATCCCAGTTTCCGGATCCCGACCTGCGTACCTTCACCGCAGTCGATCAGCATACTCTTTCCGTTGACCCGGACATAGAGGGAAGACAGTGCCCGCTCCGGGATCGGCAGCGTTCCGCCTGTCCCGAGCGTACAGAATTCAAGCATCTGTCTTCACCTCCGATTGATGATTTACCCTTGGATCAATTCATCATACAGCGCCAGATATTTCGCCGCGCTGCCGTCCCACGAAACATCCTTGCACGCGTTCCGCTTCACCATCTCATCCCACGCCCATCTTTCGGTGAAATACACCGTCTTGGCGTTGTTCACCGCATCAAGCAGCAGGCTTGCGTCATACTTGTCAAACGTGAATCCGTTCCCGTCGTTCAGGTCACGGCGGAACGGCGCCACGGTATCCTTCAGTCCGCCGGTCTCCCGCACGATCGGGATGGTGCCGTAGCGCATGGCGATCAGCTGGGTCAGGCCGCAGGGCTCAAACAGGCTCGGCACCAGGAAAGCGTCCGCGCCCGCATAGATCAGATGCGCCAGGGTTTCGTTATAGCTGATATAGGCGCATACGCTGCCCTTGTACTCGTTTTCGAAATAGCGGAACGCGTTCTCATACCGGGGATCGCCGGTGCCGAGAACGACAACCTGCGTATTGCCGTCGATCAGTTTCGGGAATATCGCGTCCACCAGGTCCAGGCCTTTCTGGTCCGTCAGGCGGGAGATCAGGCCGATCACCATCTTATGATTGTCCTGGTCCAGACCGAGCTTCTCCTGCAGGGCGCCCTTGTTGATCTTTTTCTGTTCAACGGCGTTGTCCGCATTATACTGTGCGGCCAGCAGCTGGTCCGCTGCCGGATCCCACTGGCCCACATCAATGCCGTTTACAATACCGTGAAGCCGCGGGCTGTGATAACGCAGATGCGCATCCAGTCCTTCGCCGAAGGCGCCGGTCTGGATCTCCTGGGCGTACGTCTCGCTGACCGTGGTGATCATATCCGCAAAGGCAAGGCCACCCTTAAACATGTTGGCCTCGTCCTCGTTCCATTTCAGCACCGGGTAGTCAAACAGATCGTCCCGCAGGCCGCTCCAGTACTTCAGATGCTGGATGCCGCAGATGCCCTGGAACCGGAGATTGTGGATCGTCAGAACCGTCTTCGCCGCGCCCACCGGCGTATCCCAGAACTTGGTCCGCTTATACAGCGGAACCAGGGACGCCTGCCAGTCATGGCAATGGATCACGTCCGGCGCCCACTTCAGATAGTTCATGATCGCTAGAGAGGCTTTTGAGAAGAAACAGTACTTCGGGATATCTTCCCACAGACCCGTATAGGGATTGCCCCAGTCAAAGAACTCCCGGTTCTCGACAAAGTCGTAGGTTACCCCGTCCATCTTCATCTCCATGATGCCCACGAAGAAGGTCCGGCCTTCCTGTGTCTGGTCCATCATGAAGGAGCCTTTGTATTCCAGCTGGTCTTTGTACTTCTGGGGAATGCACGCGTACAGCGGAAGGATAACCCGCACCTCGCACCCTTCGTTTACCAGCGCCCGGGGCAGCGCGTACATCACGTCGCCCAGGCCGCCTGTTTTCACAAACGGATAGCATTCCGATCCGACAAAGGCGATCTTACGCTTTGCTTTTTTTGCCATAGTCAACCCCTCCTGTGTCTCTTTTTGATCTTATATATGTCCGGCCGTCCAGCGCCGGTTCTTTTTTACCAGTATACCAGATTCCGGCTCCGAAGAAAACACTTATTCGTATACTTCCGGTGAATACTCGATTATATAATGGAACGCGTCCAGCGCCTCGTTGGCGGCGTCATTCATGGATCCGGCATCTGTCAGCAGGATCATGCGGTGTTTCCGGTTCAGCGTCAGGATTGCGCTGAATTCCTCGGTGTTAAAATCCATTCTCCGGCTGTCCGCCTGTTCCAGTTCGCCCGCAATCATATAGCCGTTGCTGAAGGTCAGCTGCATGATAAAGTTCCCCTGTACTCCCCGGATGATCCGGATCGTGGATTTCATGTCCGTTCCGAGGGTTGTCCAGTTTCCTGTCCAGTCACTGTCATCTTCCGGCCCTTCCGCCGGCGCCTCGTACCACAGGTCGTTATATTCCACCGGTGTAAAGGTAAAATCCCTGTCTTTGAACAGATAATAATATTCATTCTCGTCGTCTTCCATGGACATGCCGCCGGTTATGGCAAGATTCAGTTCCCGTTCGTTGACCCAGGTCACGACGCCGCTGTAGTGACCGTATTCCGTCTCAAAAGAGCGTCGGTTCCGGTCCAGCGGTTTCAGTTCCGCCTCAATCTCAAAGGTCCTCAGGAAAAATGCCTTCATCCACAGGCTGCCGTCCTCCTTCAGATAAGTGATCATCTCACCCATTTCGTCACCGCCGCTCATCCAGCAATCCACCCATTCGCCTGCCGGGATCTCCGTTTCCCCGTCCGGTTCAGGTTCAGAAACGGATTCGGGTTCAGTCTCCGGTTCGGGTGCCGGTTCGGGTTCCGCCGTGATCTCCGGCACGGGTGCTTCCGTAATCACCGGGACCGGCGTTGTCTGAGCACCGGGGGCATAAGCAGCGTATTGCTCAGATTTCCACGGCAGAACCTGTCCGTCTTCCGGTGTATACCAGTTGTAACTGCAGCAGAGCCAGACAAGCGGCTGGTCTCCCCGTGATCCGCTTGCCAGCGTATAGGTGTCATTTTCAAAACTGCCGGTTCTTTCTGTCAGTCCTGCAGGGTTCGGCCTTTCCGAGCTGCCGGAGGAGTACCAGTCTACCCGCTGGTCCGCCAGTTCCTGCGCCAGTCTGTAGACCGCCGCGTCGTCATCATTGCAGACCCACCATACGCTCTGAAGCCTGTTTGAATACCTTCCGCCGAAAACAAAGCGAAGCGCGCCGACATGTCCGCACAGGTCGAACCGGTCAGTAGAATCATAGATGCAGTCATCCACTGCATACGCGTGATAGATTGCTGTCACGTCATCCCGGCTCAGTTCCCTGAATGCGTAAGGAAAATCATCCATGATCAGGTAAAAGGTTTCCCCGTTTCCCTTCTGCGGCAGCGGACTGATTCCGAGCCGGTTTCCCCGGTCGTCCTCTTGTATGATGAAGGTGATCTTTTGTTCTTCCCGTTCCCCGCTGCCGTATGCCGAAGTGTAGCTGTAGTCCCTTGAAACCATCTGCTCGGTTCCGGACTGATCGTAAACATATTCCGTATCATCCACGGAAACAGACGGATGGTCTCCGTCATATTCGGTCATTTCATATCTGTATATGGTCTTTCCCGCGTCGTTCCGGAAGTATGCCCTGTGAACGGTTTGAAAATACATCGGGGTGGATTCGGTCTCCCTGTCGATCTTTCCGTCAGGGCTGAATTCTCTGTCAAGCACCGTCCGGTAAACGTTTCCGTCATCTGTGGTTGTCACGGCTGTTCTCTGCACTATCCGTCCGTTGGCGTCTGTGATATACTCAGTGTCGTTCTGAAGATAGACTGATCCGTCTGCGTGATAAGTTATGAACCGGATCTCCCGGCCTTTGCTGTCGTACCGGATCTCCGCACTTACCCTGCCCGCGTTTTTGCCGGAGGCCAGATAGGTCCTTCTGACTTTTGTCCCGTCCCCAAAGTATTCATACCGTTCCGTAACGTCCTGCGTTCCGTCCGGGTTTACATAGACGGTGTATATCTGTCTTCCGGAAGCGTCATATTCATAATATTCATAGATATGTTCGATACTGCTGTCATCATACCGCTTGGTATGTTTGCAGATCAGTTTTCCGTCCGAATCGCGCGTATGGATCTCCGCGCTTTTGATCACACCGTTTTCGTATTGTTTCCGCTCCGTATGGTTCCCGTTCCGGTCGTATTCATCCACATACATCGCGCTGTAGCTTCGTTTTGTGGTCGTATATCCCTCTTCATGATAATCATAGTGCGTCCATGACTGAAGCGTTCCTTTCGGCGATAACTCATAGGTATCGGAATTCCGGTATTGGCTGCCGGGCTGCGCCGCTGTCGTATATTCTCCGCCGGCCAGCCTGCGCAGGATATCCCCTTCGTCTTCTCCGCCCTGCGTTCCGTTCCGGTAAAAGTAAAAATCGTTTCCCAGGAAGAACTCCCGCATCGCTCCGTCCGGACCCATGTCATGGCCGCCGTACACAGCCAGGCGGATTGCTCCGTCCCGTTCCCTGTGGATCCCGCCGTAATAGGCACTATCGTTGTCAATGAAACGGAGCGCCTCATCATCAATGGGATCGATTTCCGCCTCGATGCCGGTCATCCGGAGGAAGAACGCGAACATATGAAGCTTTCCGCCTTTTCCGGGGGTAATGCTCAGTATGGAATCCGGCTCATCCTTCAGAACGTATTCTCCGATCCACAGGCTGCTGTAATCCGCCGGTTCCGGCGTTGTCCGTACTTCGGCAAACGGTCCGTTACCGTTATCCTCATAAGCAAGCCCCTCCCCCGGACCGACCAGGTCTTCCGAGGGAGAATGATACTCATCCAGCGTGATCTCCATCGCGGACGCGGCGCCCGCCGCGCACAGCAGCAGGATTGTCATCACGATAAACACAAGGATCCGGGTAACCAGCCTGTTTTTCATAAGGAACCCCCCTGATTGTTCAGCCGTAGATAAGTTGTTTCAATGCTTTTGATCATTGTACCATACTGCGTTTCCGAATAAAAGCGGATCGTCCCGGTTTTCCGTTCCGTTTTATTGTATTTTCTTGTTCCGATCTATTGAAGATTTCCCTGTTTCGTGTATGATGTATATTGCATTTTTATGTAGACTCGGATGTAAGGAGAACGAAGCCAATGCGCAAGCTGATCGAATTCAGGAACATCGTCAAAAGTTTTGACGGACAGGTTGTACTCAAGGGTGTCAATCTGAATATCTACGAAAATGAGTTTGTGACGCTTCTGGGTC
>CAZUXV010000176.1:0-6046 GCA_964624445.1 uncultured Oscillospiraceae bacterium
ATGAGAACAGCTACACCAGCCAGATGGTCCGCACCATCAAGTACTTCGCCGAACTCAAGTAATTTGAGGAAGCGTCCAAATCTCTGATTTGGGCAACGCTTCCCATGCTACAGGAGCCCGCGACTGACGAGTGCACAGCACGAAGTCAGAGCGGTTGCGACGATCGCATTGCCGCAGGTTCCTGAGCGCGAAGTAACAAGTTGCGATAAGTGCCCGCTGTCGGAGTGATCCGACAGCGGGTATTATTATGCCCAGCATGCCGGTGAGAAACAACATTACTGACTATACTGGGAGTTGACATAAATGGAAAATATTCAGACCCAGGATCACATTGAGCCCCGGAAGGGCCGGGGCAAGCTGATCCTTCAATTCTTAAAAGGAAGCAAAGGCTTCTTCATTATCTGTATGCTCTGCTCCGCGCTGTCCGGCCTGGCCGAGACGGTGACGCCCCAGATCGTGCGCGTGACGGTGGACAACATCATCGGTTCCGCCTCCACGGACACGCTGGGCCCGGTCGTCCGCAGCCTGCTGGACGCCTTCGGCGGGGCTGACTATCTGCGCCGCAATCTGTGGATCATGGCGCTGGCAGTGGTGGTCGTTTCCGTGATCAAGGCCGTTTCGGTCTACTGCTTCCGGGTGTTCAACGCCCGGGGCGGCGAGACCCTGGTCAAGAATATGCGGGACACGCTCTACCGCCACATCGAGCGCCTGCCCTTCCAGTGGCATATGCAGAACCATACCGGCGACATCATCCAGCGCTGCACCAGCGACATCGACACCACCCGGAACTTCATCTCCGAGCAGCTGATCGTGCTGGTCCGGATCCTGTTCATGCTGATTATGTCCATGATGTTCATGTTCAGCATGAACGTGACGCTGACCCTGATCGCGATGATCCCGCTGCCGGTGATCGTCTGGTATTCGCTTTTCTTCCATCACAAGTTCCGCAAGGGATTCCAGGAATGCGACGAGAACGAAGGCAAGCTCTCCGCCATGGTGCAGGAGAACCTGACCGGCGTCCGCGTGGTGCGCGCCTTCGGCCGGGAACGCTATGAGCGGGACCGCTTCGGCAAGCAGAATTCCTTCTATACGAACCTATGGGTGAAGCTGGGCAGGCTGATGGCCTTCTTCTGGTGCTCTGCGGACATCCTTTCCGGCGTGCAGATCATGCTGGTGGTAATCTTCGGCGTGCTGTTCTGCCTCAACCGGGGCATGACCGCCGGCGAGTTTATCGCCTTCCTCAGCTACAACAGCATGCTGGTCTGGCCCGTGCGCCAGCTGGGCCGGATGATCAGCGAGATGTCCAAGGCCGGCGTCGGCATCGACCGGATCGGCTATATCATGGACGCGGAGGAAGAAAAGGACGTCCCCGACGCCCAGGAACCGCCCATGAACGGCGATATCCGCTTCGACCATGTGACCTTCAACTATGAAGGCAGCCCCGAGATGCTGCATGATATCAACCTGACGATTCCCGCCGGCACGACGCTGGGCATCCTCGGCGGCACCGGCTCCGGCAAGAGCACGATGATGTATCTGCTGGACCGGCTGTATGACCTGCCGGAAGGAAACGGGACGATCTCGGTGGGCGGCACGGACATCCGGAAGATCAAACTGAAGCATCTGCGCCGGAACATCGGTATCGTGCTGCAGGAGCCCTTCCTCTTCTCCCGGACGCTGCGGGAGAACATCGCCATCACCGTACCGGACCTGCCGGAAGACGAACTGCGCACTGCGGCCCGGGCCGCGTGCCTGGACGATACGATTCAGTCCTTCACCAAGGGCTATGACACCGCCGTGGGCGAACGGGGCGTGACCCTGTCCGGCGGCCAGAAGCAGCGGGCGGCCATTGCCCGGATGCTGACCCGGCCTACGCCCATCATGATCTTCGACGACTCGCTGTCCGCCGTGGATACTGAGACCGACGCGAAGATCCGGGCCGAACTGGAGAAGCGTTTCGGCTCCGCCACGATCATCCTCATCTCCCACCGGATCACGACCCTTTCGAAGGCGGACCAGGTGCTGGTGCTGGATCACGGAAAGGTCGCCCAGCTGGGCACCCCGGCGGAACTGAGCAAACAGGACGGCCTGTACAAAGAAATCGAAAATATTCAAAGCATGAACATTTCTGACATTGAGGAGGTGAACGCGTAATGGAACAGACCATGCATAACGAGCATGACTACAAGTCGCTGCCGTTCTTCGGCATTCCCCGGCTCTTCCCCTATCTGAAGAAATACCGGAAAACCCTGACCTGGATGGTCGTCTGCGGCCTGATGGGCACCGGCGTGGACATCATGATGCCCGTGCTCCAGCGTTACGCGCTCAACCACTTCATCACCCTGCGCACGCTGGACACTCTGCCCTGGTATATCCTGATCTATGTGGCGCTGATTCTCTTCGCGTCCTGCGTGAACTTCGTTTCCTGCAACGGCGCGATGAAAACCGAGGTCTCGGTCAACCGGGACCTGCGTACCGAGGCATTCAACCACCTGCAGACGCTGTCTTTCTCCTACTATAACCAGAACAGCGTGGGCTGGATTCATTCCCGCGTGATGTCGGACACCTCCCGGATCGGAAGCCTGGTCTCCTGGTCCCTGATGGACGCCGTATGGCACACCAGTTACCTGGTGGGCTCCCTGGCGGTGATGCTGTTCATCAACGCCCGCCTGGCCCTGATGGTCATGGTGATCCTGCCCCTGATCGTGATCCTCTTCTCCCTTTTCCAGAAGAAGCTGATCATGGCCAACCGGAAGATCCGCGAGCTGAACTCCCGCATTACGGGAGACTTCAACGAAGGCATCACCGGCGCCAAGACGATCAAGACCCTGGTGGTGGAAGAGAAGATGGCCGGCGACTTTGTAAAGGACACCGGCGAATACAAGGGCACCTCGATCCGTGCGGCCCGTCTGCGCGGTGCCTTCTCCGTCACGATGCACCTGGCTTCGTCCCTGGCCCTGGCGATTGTCCTGTGGCAGGGCGGCTACATCGCGGCGGAAGAGGTCGGTACCTTCTCCATGTTCATGTCCTACGCCCAGGGCCTGATGGAGCCCGTCCGCTGGATCGTGGACGCGATCTCGGACGTGATCACCACCCAGGTGAACATCGAGCGCCTGACCCGCCTGCTGGGCACGAAGTCGGACGTGACCGATACGCCGGAAGTGATCGAAAAGTACGGCGATTCCTTCACGCCGAAGAAGGAGAACTGGGAACCCATCAAGGGCGATATCGAGTTTGACGACGTTTCCTTCCGCTATCCGGACGGCGACGAGTATGTGCTGGAGCATTTCAACCTGAAGATTCCCTTCGGCAGCAATATCGCCATCGTTGGCGAGACGGGCGCAGGCAAGAGCACCCTGGTGAACCTGGTCTGCCGCTTCTTCGAGCCCACGGAGGGCAAGGTGCTGATCGACGGGCGTGATGCCCGGGAGCGGAGCCAGCTTTGGCTCCACAGCGCCATCGGCTATGTGCTCCAGACGCCCCATCTATTCTCCGGCACGATCCGGGAGAATCTGCTCTACGGCAACCCCAACGCTACGGAGGAAGAGATTGAGCGGGCCCTGAAGCTGGTTTCCGCCGATCAGGTGGTAGCCAAGATGGAAAAGGGCATCGATACGGACGTCGGCGAGGGCGGCGACTTGCTGTCCACCGGCGAAAAACAGCTGATCTCCTTTGCCCGGGCGATCCTGGCGGATCCCCGCATCCTCGTGCTGGATGAAGCGACCGCTTCCGTGGACACCCTGACCGAGCAGCGGATTCAGTTCGCCATCGACACGGTGATCCAGGGCAGGACCTCGTTGGTCATCGCCCACCGGCTTTCCACTGTCCGCAACGCCGACCTGATCCTGGTGGTGAAGGACGGCAAGATCGTGGAACAGGGAACCCACCGGGAACTCATTGCCGCGAAGGGCCCCTATTACCGGCTCTATACCCGGCAGTATGAGGATGAGCAGACGAAGGGAATCCTTCAATAAGAAAAAAGGCCGAAAGGCCTTTTTTCTTATTGCAATTCATAATGATTTTAACTTTGCAAAAATCATTCTGCCCGCACTGGTCTGCAGGACGCTGGTGACGGTGATGTCTGCGTCCTCGCCCAGGCGGGACTTGCCGTTCTCGATGACGACCATGGTGCCGTCATCCAGGTGGGCGACGCCCTGGCCGGATTCTTTGCCCTCTTTGGTCACGTGCACGCGCATATCCATGCCCTGGACCACGGCGGGGCGCATGGCTTCCGCCAGTTCATTCACGTTGAGGCTCCGCACGTCGCTGACGGCAGCGGCCTTCTGCAGGTTATAATCCACGGTGATCACCGTGCCGCCGCAGTCCCGGGCCTGCCGGAGCAGCTTCACGTCCACGTCCCGGATATCCTCGATATCCGCCGGGTCGATGACCAGCTGTTTGAGGCTGCCCTGCATCTCATGCAGGATCTCCAGGCCTCTCCGGCCCCGCTGGCGCACGCTGTCGTCGGCGGAGTCGGCCACGGTCTGCAGCTCGTCCACCACGTACTGGGGGATCACAAACTCCCCTTCGATGAATCCGGTCTTCGCGACTTCCAGGATCCGGCCGTCGATGATGGCGCTGGTATCCACATATTTGCGGGAGGCATAGCCGTGCTTGCGGGTACGGCTTTTTTCGCGGGCGCCGGAAAGGCGGGTGATCATCGTCATGAACTCCCGGCTCCGCCGTTTGCCGATGTTGTAGCCCAGGGCGCCCAGGGTCAGATACAGGATTGCCGTCAGTGCGGCGCCCGCGATGCCGTCTCCGAAGAAGGAGAGCATCTGGCGCAGCAGCGCCGCCACGATCAGGCCGAGGATCAGGCCGATGACGGCGGTCAGCAGCTGGTTGACCGGCATCTTGTCGAATTCCTTCTGCACGTCCCGGGAGAGACTGCTCACCCGGCGGATGATCCGGCCGCTGAGCAGCAGCAGAATCAGGTCGCCCAGGATCGCCATGCCGGTGTAAGCCGCCATGGGAACCCAGGTGGGGATGTCGGCGGTCTGGTGGCTTTGGCGGTAGACCGCCAGGCCCAGCTGGGCAACGGCCAGGCCGATGCCGATGCCGAGAAGGATGAGTAAAAACTTCAAAAGTTTTTCCATCGCCTTTGAACGCAATTGTAGATCCTCCTTGATTTAGGTGAGGGGCTTTGCCCAGATGCCCCTTATGACGGAGGAAGGTGTTTCGCACCTGCGGGTGCGTTCCGCAATCTCAATGGTCGTGACTCTCCACTGGAGAGCTCACTCCCTTTCGATTGACCTCACCTCTGATGAGATTTCCGCCACTGGCGGTCATCAGAGGTTCGCCCAGGGCTTTCCGGTCGCCCTGGACCTTCGGTCGTCAACGAAGAAAAGGGCAGATAAAAGTTAGAAGATTACACTTAGGGCCTGGGCGACGGTATCGACGCCGATGACCTTCACGCCGGCGGGAGCGGAAACGCGCCGGGCGTTGGCGCGGGGAACGACGATGGTGGTGAAGCCCAGCCGGGCGCATTCGCTGATGCGGCGCTCGCACTGGGGCACGGTGCGCACCTCGCCTGCCAGGCCCACTTCGCCCATAACGGCGATATCGGGGCCGACGGCCTTGTCCTTCAGGCTGGAGGCCACGGCCACGCACAGGGCCAGGTCCGCCGCCGGTTCGCTGAGCTCCAGCCCGCCGGCCACGTTGATATATACATCCTGATTATAGGTCCGCTGGTTTGCCCGCTTCTCAAGCACCGCCAGCAGCATGGCGACCCGGCCGCTGTCCGCGCCGTTCACCGCCCGCCGGGGCGTGCCGTAGAAGGTGGGGCTGGTCAGGGCCTGCACGTCGCACAGCAGCGGCCGGCTGCCTTCCACGCCGCAGAAGACCGTGCTCCCGCTGGCGCCTTTGGCCCGGTGGCTCAGCAGTTCCTCGCTGGGATTTTCCACCACCTGCATGCCCTGGCCGGTCATCCGGAAGACGCCCAGCTCGTTGACCGAGCCGAAGCGGTTCTTCACCGCCCGCAGCAGCCGGTAATCCTGCTGCCGGTCGCCTTCGAAATACAGAACCACGTCCACCATGTGCTCCAGCA
>CAZUXV010000177.1:0-6044 GCA_964624445.1 uncultured Oscillospiraceae bacterium
TTCCAGCCGGCCGTCGTCAATATCGAAGGCGACGATCTGTTTTGCGCCAAGGATCTTTGCCCACTGCAGGGTAAAGATGCCGATCGTTCCGCAGCCCAGGATCGCGACAGTCTCGCCTCCCCGGTAGCGGACCTGCAGCAATCCGTGGACCGCCACCGTGGACGGCTCAAACATAGCCGCCTGCTCATAGGGAATCGAAGGATCATACGGGATCGCATTGGCGGCCGGGATCACAACGTACTCTGCAAAACTTCCCTGCTCCCGGCTGCCGATGAAGCTGTAATGGCGGCACAGGGAGAAGTTGCCCAGCTGACAGTCCTCACATTTCATGCAGGGCACCAGCGGCGCACCGCTGACTGTGTCCCCTGCTTTCAACCCTTCAACGCCTTCGCCGACCTCGACGATATCGCCGCTGAATTCATGCCCCAGCACCACCGGATAGAAATGAGCGCCGTGGTTCAGCACACGCGGCACATCACTGCCGCAGATGCCTGTGGCCCGTATACGGATTTTCACCGTGCCGGGACGGCATACAGGCGTCTCCCAGTCCGCATAGCGGATATCCTCATTCCCGAACAATACCGCCGCTTTCAATGTTGCTCAGTCCTTCTTTCAGTTCTTCTTCATCAGGTCTTTCAGGTTCTCATACAGTTTCCGGTAGGATTCATATCCCCGGTCGTAAACATCCTTTGTTTCCGGATTCGGTTCATAGGTCTTCCTGACCCGTACCGTCTGTTTTACGGCTTCCTCAAAGCTGTGCCACACGCCCGTTCCGACACCGGCGAGCATGGCCGCGCCGAGGGTGGTTGCCGTATCGCTTCCAGGCACCTCGATCACGCAGCCGGTCACATCCGCCTTAATCTGCGTCCAGGCCCGGCTGTTTGCGCTGCCGCCCATGGCCCGCAACGTTTCCGCCCGGGCGCCGGCGACCTCCGCCGTCTCCAGGTTATGCCGCAGCGCGTAGGCGACGCCTTCCATGCAAGCGCGGATCATCTGTCCCCGTGTGACGCCGAAATTCAGTCCGAAGAATACGCCGCAGGCGTCCGGGTTCCAGATCGGACTCCGTTCCCCGGCCATATAGGGCAGGAAGACGACTCCTCCGCTCCCGGCCGGCACCTTTTCTGCCAGGCTGCTCATCTCTTCAAAGCTGAGCTCGGGACACATGGTCTCCCGGAGCCATTTCAGGGCGCCGCCTCCGCCGGTCGTTCCGCCCTGCAGCAGCCACCGTCCCGGCACAACGTGGAAGCCCAGGATCAGCCGGGGATCCGCCGCATACCGGTCGATACAGATGCTCATCCCGCCGGCCTGGCCGCCCTGTTCCTGCGTCTGTCCGGCCGAAACCACGCCCGCGCCGAGGGTTCCGCAGGCAGCGTCCAGCCCGCCGGCTGCCACGGGTGTTCCTTCTTTCAGGCCGGTCATCTCTGCCGCTTTCTGCGTCACTCTGCCCACGATCTGATGGCAGGGTACGACCTCCGGCAGCATCCCTTCCGGTATGCCCAGCCGTTTCTGCATCTCCTTGTCCCAGCAGCCCTTCCGCATATCGAAACACGCGAGGCCGTATCCCTGGGAAATGTCCTGGCTGATCTCTCCGGTCAGTTTCCATACGATATAGCTGTTTGACTGAAGGATCCGGTCAGTCTGACCGAATACCTCAGGCCGGTTTTCCCGGTACCAGAGAATCTTGGGCCAGGTATAACCGGGCGATGCCGGATTCCCGCAAAGACCGAACAGTTCTTCTTCCGGGATCTGTTTCGTTACTTCCCGGCACAGGTCCGCGCAACGGGTATCCGTCCAGATAGGCGTCGGGCAAAGGACTTTTCCTTCCCTGTCCAGCGCGACGGCAGACCAGCTCTGTCCGTCCACGCCGATACCGGCAATATCGGAAGGATCGATCCCGCTTTCACTGAGCATGTTCCGGACCGCGCAGCAGACGCCCTGCCACCAGTTTTCCGGATCCTGCTCCGCCCATCCTCTTTGAGGATAGCTGACCGGATAATCGCTTCCGCCGGAAGCTGCGACCGTCCCGTCCTCCCTGAACAGGGCAGCCTTGCAGGAGGATGTTCCGATATCAATCCCCAACAGGTATACTGCCATATGCCGCTCCTTACGCTTTTCCGCTGCTCCCCAGCAGCCGGATCAGTTCCTGAACCCTGGCCTGGACGGCCTTCCGGCCTTCCGCCAGGTACTTCTTCGGGTCAAATGCGTCCGGATTGCTTTCAATCGCCTTTTTGACGCTGTTCGTAAAGGCGATCCGCAGATCTGTCGCATAATTGACCTTGCAGATCCCGCGGCGGATGCATTCCCGCACCTGGTCTTCCGGCACGCCGGATGTTCCGTGGAGTACCAGCGGGATATCCACCTTCGCCCGCACCTCAGACAGCCTGTCCAGATCCAGCTTCGGTTCTCCCTAGACGCGGTGGGCGTTTCCGTTCGCCACCGCGATGCTGCTGATTCCCGTCAGGCTTACAAATGCCGCCGCTTCTTCCGGATCGGTATACTGCGGCTTTGCCTCCATACCGTCTTCTTTTCCGCCGACCGTACCCAGTTCCGCTTCCACCGGCAGACCTTTCGCCATTTCAACAACGCGGCGGGTGATTTCAACGTTGCCGTCAAATGGCAATTTGGATCCGTCGATCATCAGGGAAGTATATCCTTCCCGCGCGCATTCCTCAGCCAGCTCGTAGCTGTTTCCGTGATCCAGGTGCAGTGCCACGGGAACGGCCGCGTCCCTGGCCAGTCTGCCCGTCAGGGAGGCAAAGCATTTCGGTCCGGCGTATTTCAGCGTTCCGGGCGTGGTCTGGATGATTACAGGGGCTGTCTCTGCTTCGGCAGCGGCGATGATCGCCTGTACCATCTCCATATTCTCCGCATTGAAAGCACCGACAGCATAGTAGCCCAGCTGCGCTTTTTTCAGCATCTCCCCGGTCTGAACAAACGGCATGGTTATGATTCTCCCTTCTGCTTACGGAGTCGGGTGATTGTCTCTGTTTGCAAAGCGAATCGTTTCGCTTTTCTGTATTATATACGAATCATTCTTTTCCTGTCAATGGGTTATCGGGCGAATCTATTGACTTTTTCTTTCAGGTTGATTACATTAATACATGAGATTTGGGTTTGTGAAAATGAAACGATTCGGAGAGAGGCCGCAATGATCCTGACAATAACGCTGAATTCCTCGATTGACAAACTGTATCTGATGGATTCTGTTCAGCCTGAAACCGTCATGCGCGTGAAAGAAGTGCATAATTCCGCCGGCGGTAAAGGGCTGAATGTCAGCCGCGTAGCTGCCAAGCTGGGAGAACCGGTCACCGCCATGGGCTTTACCGGCGGTTTTAACGGGCAGTATCTGGAATCCCTGATCTCCAGCCCGCTGATCCGATGCGCTTTCACCCATGTAAAAGGTGAAACAAGAAGCTGCATCAACTGCTGGGATCTGTCCTGCGGCCGCTCAACCGAATATCTTGAACCCGGCGACCCGGTGACCGGTGAGGATGTTTCCCGCTTTCTGGATGATTTCAACCGGGAGTTGCCCGCCGCGGACGCGGTGGTGATCAGCGGCAGTATGCCCAAAGGCGTCCCGGAAGATTTTTACTGTGAACTGATCCGACGCTGCCGGACCGCAGGTGTACCCGTACTGGTCGATACCAGCGGCAGCCGCCTGGTCTCCGCGGTGAAAGAACTACCCACTTTGATCAAGCCCAATGAGGATGAGATCATTCAGCTCACCGGCAAATCATTCTCCGGATTGCCGGCAGCCGCTGCCGCCCTGAAAGAACTGCGCGATACAGGAATCCCGTATGCTGTGCTGTCGATGGGATCGGACGGCGCCCTGCTCGCGTGCAAAGACGGCGTTTTCCATGGCCGGCCGCCGAAGATCACTCCCCGGAATACTGTGGGCTGCGGAGACAGCATGGTCGCCGGTTTCGCCGCAGGTTTGGTACGCCGTCTCCCGACGGAAGAAACTTTCCGTATGGCACTGGCCGTCTCGGCCGCCAATGCCCTCAGCCTTTTCACCGGCGACTTTGACCCGGAAGATTACGCCCGTCTCCTCCCCGCCGTCTCCGTTGACAGACTGGAATAACAGTTTCCTGCTCTGCTGTCATTTCAACCGGAGCCGCAATCAAAAAAACTTATCCGTCTGCAGCTGCCCATTGCCCGCATCATATAATGATGAATTAAGAATTGTTTACGCGTATCGTTTCCATGATGCGCCTGGTAAGATCTGCCGCCTCCTGCGTTGCGTACCAGAAGAATATTTCGATAGTCTGCGTTCCGTCCATGAACGCATACCCGATGCACGGTGCCCCGTCCGCCTCATCCGTAACCCGGTAAACCAGCATTTCAATGCCGTTGACCATCCTAACTTCTGCATCCGTTCCGTCAGCGGCCAGCTTTTCCGCCCTTTCCTGAAGAGTCGGTGCGTCCTCCGCCGTAGGATAGGAACAGTAATCCATTTCCAACGTATCGGAAATGTACGCCTCGATGCCTTCGTCCCCGTCCTCCGCCGGGCTGTATTTCAGATCATCCGGAACATCGATCACATACCGGCTTTCCGGCAGCACAACAGTCTGCTCCGCCGCAGCGGAACCAAGCAGTAAAACCGTACAGATTAAAAAACTGATCGCCCTCTTCATGTGCCGATTCCTCATTTGATTTCTTTTGTATAATTATACAGTTCTTTCAGATTGAATGTCAAATAAAACAGGAGATTGCGTCAGCAATCTCCTGTTGTTTGCATTCCGCGCTTTATCCGGCGCAGTAGTATTTTTCTGTTGTTTTCCTCAGCATCGCGTACGCGCCGATGCTCATCACGACTAGGATTGCGGCGAGAATCGCGAATACGGGGATCATCCCCAGCCCGGCTATCCCAATCAGGACATAGGTCAGTGCTGCCAGTGCGATCAGGATCGCCCAGGACAGCAGCATGGAAATCAGTACGCCAAAGTTCTGTTTCACGGCTTCCTGCTCCGTCACCCAGTCCAGCCGTGGTTTCTTGATATCCCTGCTCAGCGCGATGGCGTCGTTCACAAAGCTGAACAGGAAGGTCAGGATCAGGGCCAGAATGATCTCCAGAATACGGGTCGGGAAAAAGATCATCAGTGCGATTCCCGCAGCAATAATACCCATCATACTCAGCCCGTAACCTACGATGAATTTCGCCCGGATAAAGGTATGGGAAGATACGGGCAGCGCCGTCAGGAACGCATGGCCCTTGCCTTCGCGTGTCACCGCGGTGGAAAGCGCCGGGTTCATGCCGCTTACATACGCCATCACCGCAGTCAGAATTCCCATGATGATCGCAGGGTTCATTTTCTCGAAGACCATCTGGAAACCGCCGCTTTCTCCTGTATTGGATTTTCCGCCGACGACCAGGATCATGATCACCATCATCAGGGGCATGAAGCAGATCGGCAGGATGTTCGTCGCGTAGCTCGGAACCCGAAAGATTGTCTTGATTTCACGCATGCAGCAGGCTTTCAGCTGGGAACCGCCCGTAAAGGATTCCCGGCCGGTGAACTTCTTCTTGCCGCCTCCGGGGGCCTCCGTCTGCATCATGCTCAGTTTCCGGTAGCTGTATCCCAGCAGCCACACCGTGATCACCGGCACGGCCAGGGAGAGCAGGATCCATACGATGAACATGCCGTAATTCTGGCCCAGCATGCCGTTCGCGGCCCAGGCGGCCGGCGGGAACAGTGTCGTCATCGCCCCAATGCGGGCGCTGCTGCTCTCCACCAACTGTTTGATCATTTCTCCGCTGTTCGCGGAATCTCCCGTGATCTGTCCCATGTTCATCATCAGGATCATATAGCCAACCATCAGTACGAGGCCGCTCACGGTCAGCAGAATCTCCCGGTGCTTCCACAGGGCGGTCAGCCGGATCAGCAGGCTCGATACGAACGCAATCACGCAGATCGGCATAATGGCAATCAGCAGCCAAACCACGATCATCCGCAGATAGAATCCGGGATCCACGCCGACCTTTACCGCGTAAAGGATGCAGGCGGGCAGCAGGATGATCGCGTCAATGAGCGTTTCGGAGACCC
>CAZUXV010000178.1:0-6043 GCA_964624445.1 uncultured Oscillospiraceae bacterium
TCATGTCGTGATAATATCTTGTTCTTTTCGCTAATCCTTTATCGTTCGTTGTTTGTACATTTGATCCGTTTGGAAAAGGAGACTATCTCTATTCGTTTGAAATGAGAACAGACGAAGAAAACAGTATTTGCCTGAAAGACGAATCTTATACGGTCTTCTTGAACATAAACGGGTTTCATGGTAAGATTAATCAGGATCTTATGAACACCATAAAGTATTTTCGAGGCGAAGCACCGGATGATGAATTCACGAAATCGTTGGATAAAAGCGTATGCCTTATAAGGCATGACCCAATAAAGGAGGCAGAATATATGACTATGTTGTTTAAGTATGAGGAAGAGCGCCAGGCTGGTCGCGAAGAAGGTCGCAAAGAAGGTCGCGAAGAAGGTCGCAAAGAAGGTCGCGAAGAAGAAAGATTGGAACGTGCTCGTACTATTGTTCGTCTTTGTTCTGCGTATGGAGCAGGTAACGCAGAAATCATCGAGAGGCTGATTGAAGAACTCCATTGGGATCGCGACACTGCAAGCGCCTTCCTCAAAAATTTCGAGAATGCTTAATTTCTTAGTTATAGCGTCGCTTCGGCGGCGCATTTTTTTGCATGCCTCATAAACGGCTTTCATTATCGGCTTCACGAAAAATAAACCCCATATGCTTAAGATAGCAGTATTGAACAGGCGCTTTCAGGCTTTGTTTCAATACTGACTCTTTTTTTATGCTCCCTGCGGGTTGAGCGGAGGTTGTATGAAAGCTAATCATCTGGTTGTTACAAAAAAGGATGTTGACCTTGACATTGCCGGAATAACACTGCTGACCGCTGAGGATTATCTGTCGGCAAAATTGCGTCAACCTTCACTTAAAGGCATTGGATAACAAGCAGTGACTTGCGTTGATAACAAAATCCCGGCACCTGCCTGATTATCTGTAGCAGCGTCGCATTTTGCGGCACTTTTTATAAGCTACGGACGATAGCAAAAAGAATAAAACAGAAAAAAATATGTGAACCAGGGAGCGGAAACCCAATAAAAAACCGTATAATATAGTATGAAGGGATGTTTACCAACCAGTAAACGGACATAGGGAGGTGTCCAAGATGAAACAAATCAAGCTGATTGCTTTTAGAATAACAGTAGCTATAATCATCCTGCTTGCACAGAACACGCTATCCGTCGCGGAGGGCTTTACAGACGCGGAAGCTCCGCGGGAATCCGGAACGGAAATACTCTTCTACAGCGAAGTTATCACGCCGGAACACGCGGACAGAGCCCTGTCTGAAAACGAAGAAACCGACGTAACTGCTCCGGGTGATGACAAAGAAACAGATGAGCCGAAGGAATCCGCAACTCCCACAGTCTCACCTGATGCAGAAGAGGAAACGCCAGATATGCCGGAATCGCCCTCTCCGTCGGAGACGCCAACCGCGACCCCTTCAGCTACGCCTACGGAAACGCCTACAGCTACACCGACAGCAACGCCTGAGGAGAAACCGACGGTAACACCACCGCCGACCGACGAGACTGAACTGGACGAAGTCCCGCATCTGGATCAGGAAGAACAAGAGCCGGCGACGCAGACGGATCTTAAGAGCAAAAAGAAAGGCAAAAGACTCAGGGATAAAGATTTTGTCATCGAGTATAGAGATACGGAAGTCGTTATAGGCGGAAGCTCTGTAGAAGTCGTCGAAGAAATGATTGACGAGGATCTTCCGGTGAAAATACAGGACGACCGGAAGACTATTCTGACGCCTCCGGGAAAATCCTATGAAAATGAGAATATAACAATCATCACGAACGGCGAAGATAAAACAAATGCGGAAATAATCAACGCGCTGTTTGTCGAAGGGGAGGGGATAAAGACCTCCAGGGGTATCGGAGTAGGCGATTCGAAGCAGCTTATGCTGAAAAAGTACGGAAAGCCGCAGGAAGAGATAAGTGATCTGGTGCTTTATTATGTGGAGACAGAAGATGGTTATAAATCCATCGTGTTCCAGATAGAGCCGGAAGACGACACTGTATTCAGTTATGCGCTGCTGAATCAGTACCCGCTGTACCTGCCGAAACCGAAAAAATAAGGAGCCTTAGCCAATCGGAAACCCAAAAGGAGGCTCCTGACGCGCAGGAGATAGAGGGGCAGGCGATATGCGTAAAGGAACATAGCGCCACATAAAGCTCGCGCGTCTGAACTTATAGTTCATTTTAATAATATCTGGTTAATCCGTAAAAACATAAAATCAGATCAAAGAATAGCAAAGGAGAAGTCAATATGGATAAGTTTATGGACCGTTTGATCTCTATGCTCCCGGGGAAACTCAGAAAGAACCTGCATTATGAAGGAAAGTATTCCGGAGACCCTGCCACGCTGAAAAACCAACTACTTCGGGACGGATCGACAAAGTTCAGGGAACCTGAAATGAAGAAGTTTATGATTATCGCAAACACCGCGTCCGTCGTGCTGTTCTGCGTTCTTTTGCTGATCTATAAACTCAGGTCCGGCTGGGCTCCGATGAATATATTGGGCATCCTCCTGTCGTTCCTGACGCTTTTCCCGCACGAATTTATACACGCGGCCTGCTTCAGGAAAGATGTGTATGTGTATACCAACCTGAAACAGATGTCGCTGTTCGTGGTTGGATCAGAACCGTTTACGCGCAGGCGCTTCGTCTTTATGTCCATGCTGCCGACTATTATTTTCGGATTTATCCCGTTTGCGCTGTTTCTGATCTGGCCGAACCTGCACCTGCTGGGTACACTTGGCCTTTTCGCCATAACGGAAGGCGCCGGGGATTTCATTAATGTCTATATGGCTATGACGCAGATGCCGTCCAACGCACTGACGTACCTCTACCAGGAACATTCCTACTGGTACTATCCCGAGCAGGGCGCAACAGAGGCGGAAAGCGCCTCAGAAAAAACTTAACAACTATTTAACAAATAAATTTTTAACAGGGGAAAATACCAGATACAGGCAAGAAATCTCTGGCGGGTACAATATTTGGAAAGAAAAAATTACAATTCAGAAAATTGTTCTAAAACCCGCAAAAACAGGGGTTGACAGCCGTTATAACGAACGATATAATTCGTTTTGCAAAGCAGGCCAGTTCCAGAAACAAAGGTAAACCGCAAGGTAAACCGATGTTTCAGGCTCTGACAACAGGCCGCCCCGGAAAGGTCGGGTTCCCCGGAACCGGGATTTGAAGGGACCGCCCCTCGGAACGCTGTGACCGGTTGATGGTTCCCATCAGCGGGATGGCAGCCCCGACGCGGACGACAAAAGCCTGCAGAGCGGAAACTTGTGAGACGACCCAGAGCAAGAACCGCGGTACCTCCCGTGTTAACAGCCCTGGATCTGATCCGAAGGTTGCATCGCCTCCGTAAAGCAGGTTTCTAAGGAACAGGTTGGGCCCGTCCCGCCGCCGTCCGGCGCTGAAGCGCTTCTCCCGCGAGGGATAAGAAAAGCACCGGACAAACGGTAATAAGGGAAAGCTGCTCGCAGCAAGTACCGGAGACCGGAAACGGCGGAATGCCCGCAAGGGCTTACAGCCCACGCTGAGCTGCAGGTGTTGAGATCCGAACTACGACTTCGCCAGTGGAAGTCATCGGATGGAGCCGCAACAAGGGTTTGGTGTTACCGCATCCTGGATAGAGTTTCAGACTTGAAAGAAGACACCGATTGCAGTCCCGATGAGTTATCACCGGGGCTGTTTTCTATGTCCGGAAAAAACGCAAGCATATCGCCTCCGCTCTGACACGGGCAGAGTCGTTTTTTATTGCGGATTAAACTGTAATAGTCCCAAGCCGGAACCGTAAAAAAAATAATATTTAAGCACAGGATAAATCAGACGTATTCCAGGCATACAACTGATGGATTCTGATTTTTTATGCGTTAAAACGCAAAGGAGGAATGCTTCATGAACTCACCATTTGTAACGGTTGTCTGTTACGGCAAAGCAAAACGGATGAACAGGGAAGAGGCTATCGCGTTTTATGCGGAAGGCGTACTGAACTGTGACGGCTCCGAAAAGGCGAGATATGCGAATATTCTTGCCCAGCTTTGCCTCGGAGAAAACGAATGCTGCGACGAGTAAAAAGGAGGAGAGAATTATGACCATTGTTATTGCGCTGCTTGGCATCATGGCCGAACTGCTGGTTTCCTGGCTGTTGATGAAAGCCGGCGAAAAGTATGATGATCAGATTGACGACCCGTAAGACTGGAGGAAACAGATCATGGAAAACAGGGAAAGATTTATCATGTTTCTTCGTGTCAAAACCGAGAAGATGATCCGGCGCGCGGAAAAAATGACCAGTGAAGAGCTGACCCATTCCGGCGACGAATTGCTGCGGGAAATGCTGAATGAATTTATTCAGGAAAAGCATCCAAGGCCGTTCAATGACACCGGGGAAGTGGCAGAGTGGCTGGACAGAGACCCGGATTATGAAAGCATGCTGAAGTCTATGGGCTGGACAACAAAACAGATCCAACAGCACGAAGAGAAAAACCGCGTTAAAACGGAAGATCTCACACAACCGTACTGGACAGACTGTGAACGCCGCCCTGATGGCTGCCTTGGCTGCCCATGCCTGAAGGTAACCCAGGATATCAGCGGCTTTGAAGCGCGCTGCACGGAGAAAACGGAAAAAGGGAAGATGATTTCCTGGAATTATGGCCTTGATCCGGATGATTGCCGGAACCGACTCAGGGAGTCATTGAAAAAGCATAAATACCCGGCGTGGTGTAAGCGCCGGAAGGAGGATAATCATGCGTAATAAGCCTTATACGAACATTGAACTGTTCAATGAGATCAATAAGCGCCTTCAGGGAAAAGGCATACTTCCGGACATCCTGGATTACGGCGTTCCTGATACCAGGGAGTATCCGATTAAAAGCTGCGAATGGGATCTGATCGGGATCGTGAATTTCGGCGGCTGCGAGGGTATCTACCTGCATCTGTACTGCCGCGGGGAAACCGGAAATGATAACGACAGGATCCCTGTCGGGGTATACAAAACGCTGCAGGATGACATCGATGCCTTCAAGGCGATGGGTGATCTGAACGCGGAGTTTGTGTTTGAGACCAGATCGCTGGTCAATAAAAACATGGACGACTTTACCTGGATGGGCTACGACATCTACGAACAGGATACGGAGGGCTGTATTATCCCGCGTTATGAAGTGCGCGACTGGAAGCGCGCTCTCTCCGTTGCGGATGAAATGGCAAAAGACCGCCGTCATCCCGTGAACCGAATCCTGCTGCGGGAAAACAGCACTCGGATTGTCACGGCGTACGATGTCAAAGGCGAATGCCTGGTGCCGCTTGGCAAGATCGACGTCAAGATCGCGTAAGGGAGGCCGGAAAGATGGAAAATGTAAGACTGATTCACACCGGCTTGCCGGATACGGAAGCAAACAGGACGATTCTCTCCAGCGTCCTCGGGCAGATGTCCGACGGGATGTGGGAAGAGTCCTATGCCAGAAGGGATCGCGAAGGCTATTACCGCTGTGCGGATCCCGAAGGCTCCGATATCAGGATTACCGACCAGAGATGGGTGATAAACCCGTATACGCGGATGAGCGACGCCAAGATACTTCGCTTTTTTGCGAGGAAAATCCGCCAGGTATGCCAGCAGGAATTGCTGGACCGCTTCCCGGATAAAACCAGCCGCCCAAAGTTCTGCGGAACGCTGGACGACATGAGCCACTATCTTGGCAGTTCATACGAGAACCGGATCGTTCTGTTCCAGGATGCGTATATTGCTGCTGAGATCATGAAGAAAGAGGCGGCCCGCCTGGAAAGAGGTGAGGAAAAATGACGCTGAAAAACGCATTAAAGCTTCACAGCGGCGATGAAGTCGTTGTGAAAAAGACCCATGAAGTTCAGTTGGTGGTGGAGTTTGAATACATCCCAAAAGAACAGACAAGTAACAATATTGCCGGGCTCTCTGTCCGACTGACCGACGGAAACTGGTACGGTCTTGACACTCCCCATGGCTAAAGCCAGGGGATTCTCGGATCAACGAGCACAGCCTTCACCCGAGAGGACTTACACGCT
>CAZUXV010000179.1:0-5964 GCA_964624445.1 uncultured Oscillospiraceae bacterium
TTTTGGCTAATGAAAAAACAAACCCCTATCTCTAGAGGTTTGTCGATGGTCTGAGTCTCTCCTCGAGAGACTGCTTTTTCTTTCCGGAATAAAAAACCGGGAACCGCTGTTCCCGGCACTGTACACCATTAGGGACTCGAACCCTAGACACCCTGATTAAGAGTCAGGTGCTCTACCAACTGAGCTAATGGTGCTCACGCAACAAAAGATATTATACACATTATTATTTCTCTGTCAAGCAATTTTTTACAAGCAGGAGATCGTTTCTTGTTAAAATATATGATATAATAATTTATCTCGTGTGCCGGAGGTTTTGCGATTGAGTCTGCGTTTCGACCGTCTGATGGATGAGCATGAAGCATCTCAGATGAATGCCCTTCAGCTGGCGTATATCGGTGATTCCGTCTGGGAACTTATCATCAGATATGAGTTGATCGTCCGAAAGCTGAATGTCCAGCATATGCATAAAGAATGCATCAGATTTGTCAACGCTCATTCACAGGCTGTTATTCTCGCTTCGGTTCTTGATCTGCTGACCGAACAGGAAAGTGAGATCGTCAGAAGGGGAAGAAACGCTCACGCCAGGCATCCCGTACCGAAAAACCAGAATCCTGACGATTACGCGATGTCAACCGGTTTCGAAGCGCTTTGGGGTTTCCTTTATCTGACCGGCCAGAACGAACGAATCCATCTGCTGATTAAATATATTAACGAGGTGAAACCAGATGTCTGAACAGAAAAAACTCAAAGTGATTCTGCTGCGCCATACGCTTGCACCTGAAGGAACCATCGCTCTTGCCGCAAAACTCTGCTATTCAAAATCAACCATCAACGATCTGAATGAAAAGATTTCACAGAAAGACCAGACTGATTTTATCAAAAAACTGATGGATATGGGGCATGAATCAGTACTGGAGCATGTATCGTTTACATTCGGCGTTGAAGGCGTCAGCAGGGTGCTGCTTGCGCAGCTGACCAGGCACAGAATTGCCAGCTTCTCCGTTCAGAGCCAGCGATACGTTTCCTATGAAAACGGCTTCGGATATATTATTCCTGACAGTATTACCGCTCTCGGTGAAGAAGCCGTAAACAAATTCAGGGATCAGATGAACACAATGGAAAAATGGTATACAGACTGGCAAAAGCTTCTGGGGAAAGGCGAGAAATCAAACGAAGATGCACGATTCGTACTGCCGAACGCCTGTGAAACACGTATCATTCTTACGATGAACGTTCGTGAGCTTCGTCATTTCTTTTCGTTGAGAATGTGCAGCCGTGCTCAATGGGAAATTCGAAAAATGGCGGAAGAAATGTTCAGGCTCTGCTTTGAAACGGCTCCTGCCTTATTCATGAACGCCGGTCCGGCCTGCCTTCGCGGGAAATGCCCGGAAGGAGAGAAAAGCTGCGGACAGGCTGTTAGAATCCGTGAAGAGCGCGAAGCGTTGATCAATGCAACTGTAAAGGAGAACTGAACATATGCCTTATGACCGTAAAAAAACGGACGGTTTTGATACGAAAAGGAATATTAAGAACCGCTCCGAAAGAAGCGATACGCAACGCATCAGGAAAAGTCCAAACGAAAAACCTTTTGCCGGCAAAAGGCAAACTGAAAGAAAAGACTACAGACAGTTTGAATACCATCCGGATGATCATCGTGTTCTGCCGGATCAGACTGAAAACGGAAATGAATATATCCTGACCGGAAGGAATCCGATCCGTGAAGCGTTGAAAAACGGACATGATCTTGAAAAGATGCTGGTTCAGAAAGGAGAACTGTCCGGATCTGCAAGGGAAATCGTGCAGAAAGCTAAAGAAAAAAAGGTTCTGATCCAGGTCGTAGATAAATCGAGACTGGATGCGATTGCACCGAACCATCAGGGCCTGATTGCATTTGCTTCCGCCTATCAGTATTCCACGGTTGAGGAGATCCTTCAATATGCCGCTGAGAAAGGACAGAAACCATTTCTGGTTATTCTTGACGGAATCACAGATCCCCATAATCTCGGGGCCATTATACGTACTGCCGAATGCGCTGGAGTGCATGGGATCATCATTCCGCAGCATCACAGTGCCGGACTGTCTCCGGCAGCCGTAAAGGCTTCGGCGGGTGCGGTTGAATATGTTAAAGTGGCAAGGGTCAGCAATCTCAGCAGAACAATCGAATCGCTTCAAAAGGAAGGCATGTGGTTTTATGCCGTAACCATGAACGGAAAGGATTATCGCGAGATAACATTTGACAGCGGGGTTGCGCTTGTGATCGGCTCCGAAGAGGACGGAATCAGTCGTATCGTGCTCGAAAAATGCGATTTTTCCGTTTCACTGCCAATGACCGGTCAGATCGAAAGCCTCAACGCATCTGTAGCGGCCGGGATTATGATGTACCGCGTCTTTGACAGCAGAAGGTAAAACATATACAAATATCTACTCATATGGAGCTGGACCAAATGAATGATAAAGAGATCAGCAGCAGGGCTGATACCGAACCGAATACAGGCGTTCAGGATGACGGCCCGGAAACGGCTGATATATCTGAGGACAGGATTCCTTACGGAGATCAATTCGGGGAAATGAGCGATGAAGACATCGTTCAGCTTTGTCATGAAGGGAATGCAGATGCAGAAGAATACCTTCTGAACAAATACAAGAATTTTGTTCGTTCAAAAGCAAGGAGTTATTTCCTGATCGGTGCCGATCATGAGGACATTGTCCAGGAAGGAATGATCGGTCTGTACAAATCCATCCGTGATTATAAGCAGGAAAAACTCAGTTCTTTCCGCGCCTTTGCCGAATTATGCATTACGAGACAGATTATTACCGCAATCAAGACAGCAACAAGGCAAAAGCATATTCCGCTGAACAGCTATGTATCGCTCAATAAACCGCTCTATGATGAAGAGAGCGACCGGACGCTTCTGGATATTATTATGGAAGGAAGCGCAGGGAATCCTGAAGATATGATCATTAACCAGGAAAACCTGGGAAATATCCATCAAAAAATCAACGAAGTGCTTTCCGGGCTGGAACAGGAAGTTCTGTCCGCATACCTGGACGGCAAAAGTTATCAGGAAATTGCCGAATCCCTCGGAAGACATGTTAAGTCTATCGATAATGCTTTACAGAGAGTTAAACGAAAACTGGAAAAGTACCTGGAAGAAAACGGCCGTTTCTGAACGGCCGTTTTCTTATTTGTTCATATTGTTGAATTCGCTGAAAAACGCAGGGCAGGACCAGCATTGGTTATTCGGGTCAATCAGATAAGGCTCACTGATCCCGTACACATATGTTGTGCCTTCAGAGGTTGTGATGATCAGTTTCCCGCATGAAACCGGATCTTCCAAATCGGCAGGAACGCTTTGATGAAGGATCAGTTGCGCCAACGCGTTACACTGATCAGGATCAGTTGTCTTTCCCCGGAGTTCCATCTCAACAGATAATACGGAATCCGGACTAAAATCTTCCGGAAGAGGGGATACAGCATCTGCTCCTCCGGCTGTAAAGCTGTTTAGTACACCGGGGCCGGATGCAGGAACAGCCTGGATCGAGTTTAACGAGACTGCGGCAATCAGCAAAACAGCCAGTACCGTACAGAACACCGGAATCAGCTTTTTACGGCGTGATTTGTCCATCTGTTCTGCAGATGCTGCTTTCTGCAGTATTCTGAATTTCAGAGACTCATCGGCAATGAGCGAATGAAGGGTACTCTCGGTAATATGTCTGAGATCTTCGGGACTGCTCACTGATCTTCATCTCCTTTCAATTCTTTCTGTAACTTTTCACGGGCTCTGCTGAGACGTGAAGAGACCGTGCCTTCAGCGATATCGAGCATTGAAGCGATTTCTGAAACACTGAATCCCTGATAATAAAACAGCAGGACAACTTCTTTGAATTCCGGTTTCAACCTGCTGACTGCTTCAGAAAGCGTTTGCTGATCAGCAAGGCGTCCGATCATGTCCGGCGCGGGGAAACATTCAAATCCGGGATGGCCCAATACCACCTTTTTGATCCACGAGCTTCTCCATAAGTCTCTGCATCGGTTCAGGGCAACTTTCAGAAGCCAGGCTTTTTCACGGCCGGTTTCGAGTTCGGGACGGTTTGTAATCAGTTTTACAAACACGTCCTGTGTAACATCCTCAGCAAGTTCACGGTTGCCAAGATAATAATATGCCACACGCAGTACATCCGTTGCATAGCGTTCATACAGTTCGTCAAAGGAAAGCGAACCGGCGGGTCGATCTGCAGTTTCATCACATACATTCACTGTATATCCACCTCAACCAAAAATATAACGGATAAAATCCAGTCCGTATTCCGGCATATGCCGGAAAATACGAAATAATTATATCATATGTTTTTCACAGTGCAAAACACATTTCCATCATGCCGGTATACAGAAAGTTGTATCGACATATTTAAGACTTGACGAATATGTTGATAAAAATGTAAAATATTATCAAAGAAAAACGATATCTTTTTCCTGTAAGGATTGAGAAATCATCTGTTTCATTGAAAAAACAAAGGAGCGTGTTAATCTGTGTTTAGAAAAAAGACATGTATTGCAATGCTTTTGGCGGGCGGACAGGGCAGCCGTCTCGGTATTCTGACCAAAAAAGTAGCAAAACCTGCAGTGCCTTACGGCGGGAAATACCGTATCATCGATTTCCCGTTAAGCAACTGCACAAACAGTGGAATAGATACCGTTGGCGTCCTGACACAGTATCAGCCGCTGGAGCTGAACGCCTATATCGGAAGCGGTGCGCCGTGGGATCTGGATATATCAAACGGAGGCGTATTTGTTCTGCCGCCTTATCAGACAGGAAAGAGCGGAGAATGGTACCGCGGAACGGCAAACGCAATCTATCAGAATATGGCTTTTATTGAACAGTACCATCCGGATTATGTACTGATCCTGAGCGGCGATCATATTTATAAAATGGATTACAATGCGATGCTCGATTATCATATCCGGCATGGTGCGGATGCTACAATTGCCGTGCGTGAGGTTCCCTGGGAAGAAGCGTCCCGTTTCGGCATTATGAACACGGATTCTGACGGAACAATTGTTGAGTTTGAGGAAAAACCGAAAAATCCGAAGAGCAACAAAGCTTCCATGGGCGTATATATTTTCACATGGGAAAAACTCCGTCATTATCTTACTCAGGACGAGGAAGACAAGAAGAGCTCCAATGACTTCGGAAAAAATATTATTCCGAACATGCTGGCTGACAAACAGGTTCTTGTTGCATATGATTTCAACGGATACTGGAAAGATGTCGGTACGATTGAAAGCCTTTGGGAAGCCAACATGGATCTGATCGACAATCCGCTTCCCATGAATATGCATGACAAAAAATGGCGTATTTATTCAAAGAATCCCGGACTTCCTCCGCATTACATTGCGGAAGGCGCCGTAGTAACCGACACATTGATTACCGAAGGCTGTGAGGTTTACGGTAAAGTAAACCATTCCATTCTTTTTGCAGGCGTCGTGATCGAAGAAGGCGCAGACGTGGAATACAGTGTCGTAATGCCGGGAAGCGTAATCAAACGCGGATCGATCGTACGCCGTTCGATTATTGCGGAAAACGCGACGGTGGGCGCGGGTTCGATTGTTGGCGAGAAGGAAGGCAATATTGCTGTTGTCGGACAGGGAGTCATTCTTCCTGCCGGCGTATCCGTACCTGCGGGGCAGCAGGTTGATGAATCATATACTTTCTGACAGAGTCCGAGAAAGAATGAAAGGAAGAATTTAAGCGATGAAGGATGTAATGGGAATTATCTATACAGGCGAGAATGACGCGCGCCTGCGTGAACTGACGATCATCAGAGCCATTGCCGCGCTTCCTGTTGCCGGCCGTTTCAGGGTCATTGATTTTCTCGTATCAAGCATGGTTAACGGCGGAATGAAAAATATCGGTGTGATCATGCAGAAGAATTATCACAGCCTGATGGACCATCTCGGATCCG
>CAZUXV010000180.1:0-5864 GCA_964624445.1 uncultured Oscillospiraceae bacterium
TGACGCCGATGAACCCGTCCGCGCCCTTCATGGCGTGCGCCAGTTTGCCGGAGTGCTTCTCCGGGTTGGTGATCTTCGCCATTTCCTCCTGGGCAGGGTTCATCTGCTCACCCTCGCACAGAATGCCGAAGCGGTCCACCATCTTCAGGTGCTTCACGCCCAGGTTCAGCAGGTGTTTGCCGATGGCGATGCCGGCGCTGCCCGCGCCATTAATGACGCATTTCGCTTCGCCGATATCCTTTTTGACCACCTTCAGGGCGTTGATCAGCGCCGCACCGACGACCACGGCGGTGCCGTGCTGGTCGTCATGGAACACGGGGATGTCGCACAGTTCCTTCAGCCGGCGTTCGATCTCGAAGCAGCGGGGCGCCGCGATGTCCTCCAGGTTGATGCCGCCGAAGCTGCCGGAGATCAGGTAGATCGTGCGGACGATCTCGTCCACGTCCTTGCTGCGGATGCACAGCGGGAAGGCGTCCACGTCGCCGAAAGCCTTGAACAGCGCGCACTTGCCCTCCATAACGGGCATGCCGGCTTCCGGGCCGATGTCGCCCAGACCCAGCACCGCGGTACCGTCCGTGATGACGGCCACCAGGTTGTGCCGGCGGGTCAGGGTGAAGGATTTGTTGTAGTCTTTCTGGATTTCCAGACAGGGTTGAGCCACGCCCGGCGTATAAGCCAGGGACAGGTCATCCTTGGTCTGAACGGGAACGCGGGAAACGACCTCGATCTTTCCCTGCCATTCTCCATGCAGACGAAGGGATTCTTCCGCGTAGTTCAAAGGGACTCCCTCCTTGTTGTGAAATTTTGGTTAATTTCATTATAATGGATAATCCGGAAAATACAATACCAAAACAAGCAAATTTTGACAAAGAAGTGGATTAGTTTTTCCCGAACCGGGCCCGCATCAGGGGTTTGATGCCGCCGGCCTCCAGGATGAGCATGGCCTGTTCGCCCAGCTGTTCGCAGGGAAGGGTTTCACCGGTTTCTTCCACGGTAACAATTCCCTTCCCCAGGTCCAGCGTCAGGGTCTGGCCGTTCTGAACATGGCGGCTGATCCCTTTGCAGATGACCGGCAGCAGGCCGAGGTTGACTGCGTTGCGGAAAAAGATCCGGGCGAAGGAATCAGCCAGTACGGCTTTCGCGCCCATGGCGAGCAGGGCGATCGGCGCGTGTTCCCGGCTGGATCCGCAGCCGAAATTCCGCCCGGCTATGACGATGCCGCCCTGCGGGAAGGAAGGTGCGATTTCTCTGCTGACGCCTTCCAGGCAGTGGCTGCCGATTTCTTTGGGATCGGTCAGGGCCAGATAGCAGCCCGGATAGATCTGGTCCGTGTCGATATTGTCTCCGACGACGATGACTTTGCCTGTCAGTCTGGTTTCCATCGTGTATTCCTCCTTCTTACAGATACGGTCTGGGATCGGTGATCTTTCCGTTCAGCAGGCTTGCCGCCACGGTGGCGGGGGAGGCCAGATAGAGCCTGGCTTCTTTGGAACCCATCCTGCCGGGGAAATTCCGGTTTGTGCTGGTGATGCAGACTTCGCCCGGAGCGAGGATGCCTTCGTGCACGCCGAGGCAGGCGGCGCACCCGGGTGCGGTGATCGTGGCGCCGGCGGCCATCAGGTCCTGGATGTATCCTTTCCGGATGCATTCGCTGAGTACTTCATTGGAAGCGGGAACGACGATCAGCCGGGTATAGGGCGCGATATGCTTTCCCTTCAGGATGTTTGCGGCGGCCGCGATATCCTCTTCCCGTCCGCCGGTGCAGGAGCCGATATAGCCCTGGTCCAGTTTTACTTCGCTTTCGGCGATGACTTCGCTCAGAGGATGGACGTTCTCTACGCTGTGGGGGCAGGCCAGTTCCGGTTCCAGTGCGGAAACGTCGAAGATGTGGGTTTCCGCGTACCGGTATCCCGGATCGGTGTACTGCACTTCATACGGGCGCACCGCCCGGGCGGACACATAGTCCAGCACATCCCGGTTCGGCTGCATATAGGCGGTCTTGGCGCCCATTTCCACCGCCATGTTGCAGATGACCATCCGGCCGGCCACGTTCAGGTTTTCCACATAGCTGCCGGTGAAGTCGATGGCTTTGTAAACCGCGCCGTCCGCCCGGATCTTTCCGAGCACGGCCAGGATGACATCTTTGGGATAAACGCCTTTCGGCGCTTCGCCCTCCAGACGGACTTCGATGATCTCCGGTACCCGGAACCACAGTTCGCCGGTCATCAGGATCGTGGCCATATCCGTGGCGCCGCATCCGGTGCCCATCGCACCGAAGGCGCCGTGGGTGGTGGTATGGGAATCCGTCGCGACGACGATCATGCCGGGATAGATCACGCCGGCTTCCGGCATGACCTGGTGGCAGACGCCGCAGTTGGTGTCAAAATGGAAACGGAGATCGTTCTTTTTCGCGAACTCCCGCATCTCCCGGTGGTTGGACGCGCTCTTCACGTCGGGGCAGGGCGCGTAGTGGTCGAACACGAAGGCGCACCGTTCCCGGTCCCACACTTTTTCACCGCCCATTTCATAAAAGGAATAGACGGTCTGCAGATACAGGTCGTTGATTTCGGCAAAGTCGACTTTGGCGGTGACAATCTCGCCGGTCCGGACGCTTTCCCGTCCGCTGTTCCGGGCCAGGATCTTCTCGATCGCGTGCATTTTCATTCCTCCCCGATTGTTTATTTGCGGTTGTCTGATTTTGTATATCGTATATCGTATACGATTTTGACATGCACAGGATACCATAAGCCGGGAAGATATGTCAACAGTTTTTGTTAAAATATTATAAAATAAAGGAAATCCAAAGAAAAACCCTTGCAGAAAAGAAGCGGAAGCAGTATAATCCAAATAGAATATCGTATACGATTTGTGAGGTGGGCGTATGGAACAGCTGTCCATGATGCCGGCGCGGGTTCGGATTGCGGCGGAACTGCGGAAGGCGATCTATGCCGGGGAATACAAAAGCGGGGACGAACTGAGTCTTACGGAGGTTGCTTCAAAGCTGGGGATCAGCCGTACGCCGGTCCGGGAAGCGTTCCAGGAACTGGAGGCCGAAGGGCTGATCACGCTCCGGATGAACAGGGGCGCCGTGGTGAATACCATTGACCGGAAATTTATTCAGGATATCTTTGAGATGCGCCGCCTGCTGGAGTCGGACGCCGTTGCCCGGGCCGCGAAAAACGGCATGGAAACGGAACCGCTGCTGGAACGGCTGTATGATCTCCGGGATCACATCACGGAGGTCAGCCGCTTGTCCTACGAGCAGCTGAACCAGGATATCCACACCGCTATCTGGAGGGCGGCGGACAATCACCGGCTGCAGAAATACCTGCTGGAGATGTGGAACGGGCCGAGCGTGGCCGGTTCGCCGGAGGAGGTCCTGGAACATTACCGCAATTCCACTTTTGAGCATATCTCGATCCTGCAGTTCATCCGGGACGGCATGGCGTCGGAAGCCTGCCAGGCCATGGAACTGCATATTACCCGGAGCATGGCGAATATGCTCCGCTGCTATCCGGAAGAGGAAGGGAGATGACGCCGGATGTGGGAAAGCTTCATGGTCGCCTTCAATGCGGTGGCGCCGTTCCTGATCCTGCTGGGGGTCGGCTTCGCGGCGGTGCGGCTGAAATGGGCGGACCGGGCCTTCATGGATAAGGTGAACGCTTTCAATTATAAGCTGTTCTTTCCTTTTCTGATGTTCAACAACGTCTATTCCGCCAAGCCGGAGAACATGCCTTCGGTGAAGCTCATGCTCACCGGCTTCCTCTCCGTCAGCCTGCTGGTGGTCCTGCTGGTGATCGTTGTTCCGAAGTTCGTGAAGGAAAACCCGCGCCGGGGCGTGGTTATCCAGGGCATCTTCCGCAGCAATTTCATCATTTACGGCATCCCGCTGACCACCTATGTCTTCGGGGAGGAAAAATCCTCCGTCTGCGGGATGATGATCATGATCATGGTTTCGCTGTTCAACGTGGCGGCGGTCATCGTGCTGGAAATGTTCCGGGAGGGCGGAAAGATCAGCGCGAAAAAGCTGCTCCTGGGCATCGTGAAGAACCCGCTTCTCCAGGGCTGCGTCATCGGCCTGGTCTTCTATCTGCTGCAGATCCGCCTGCCCGCCTTCATTGCGTCCCCGGTCTCCTCCCTGGCCGGCCTGGCGACGACGCTGGCGCTGGTGGTGCTCGGCGCGAACCTGCGCTTTGAGGAATTGAAAAAGAACAGCCGGACGATCAGCGCTGTGCTGCTGATCCGGCTGATCCTGCTGCCGGTGGTCATGGTCGCCTTCGCGTACCTGATCGGCCTGCGGGGGGTGGAGCTGTTCCTGATCCTGATGATCTTCGGCACACCCGTGGCCACCTCGTCCTATCCCATGGCCCAGAATATGGGCGGGGACGGGCAGCTGGCCGGCCAGCTGGTCTTTGTCAGCACCGTGGCCTCCCTGGTGACGATCTTCCTTTTCATCTTTACCCTGTCCCGGCTGGGACTGCTGGTATAAGTTTCCCGGCGGTATCAAAAAACGCTTCCGCGGTTTGCTGCGGAAGCGTTTTTATGCTGCTGTTATTTTATTCAATCGGCGCGGGAGAGAGGACCACGATCCGTTCAGGTTCCCCGTCTTCGGCTTTGGAGATCCTGTAAGATCCGGCCAGGCTATGGGCGCCGGAAAGCGCCTCCCGGAGGGAGGAATTGTTTGTTTCCAGCGATGCGATGCCGGCGTTCAGTTCGCCGATCCGGCCGCCGTGGGCAAACAGGGCGTCCACGTCGGCGGCGAGCACGGTAATGAACAGGGCCAGGACCAGCGTCAGGGCAATGGCCAGCACGTCCCACCGGATCCCTTCGGCGGAGAACATGGGCAGCGGCTGCGTCTTTTCCGCGATCACGCTGCGCCGTCTTCCGCGGCCGGGTCTTACGTCCCGGGTCCAGGTCCGGGTCTGGGGAGAGGCGGGAACAGCAAAACCTTCCCGCTGCCCGGGAATCCCGAAAGGATGCGGACAGCGGGGGGAGGCGGTATATTCGGCTGTGTTTGCACGCACGACCGTCAAAGCTGTTTCCCCATTTCATCTTGTGTTATCGGATGCTATTATATACTATATATAGGGGAAAAGCAATGACAAATATATGAAAAAGTTACACAAAAGGTACGATCAAAGTCAAAAAACGGTTACATAATATGACATCCATGTAACTTCTCAGTCGTTGACCACATTCCGGGCCCAGAAATCGGATTTGAGCATCAGCAGGCCGATGAAGACTTTCACGATATCGATAAACTGCACGCACAGGTAGATCCGCACGATATCCCAGTCCGTCAAACGGGTCAGGATGAAGGCAAGCACCACCGTGACCAGCCAGGTATACACTGCGTCGAAGAAGAAGGTGATGACCGTTCGTCCGCCGGAGCGGATCGTGAAATAGGTCACGTGGGCAAAGGAGTGGAGCGGCAGGCTCAGGCCCGCGATGATCAGCAGCTGCCGCGTCAGGTCCTGCACGTCCGCGCCTACGTTGTAGATCCTCGGGAGCAGCGGGGAACAGATGATCATCACCGCGCCGATGATCACGTGGATCACCTCGGTCAGGAAGATCAGCTTCCCGTCCACATCCCGGGCCTCTTTCATCTTGCCCGCGCCCAGCCGCTGGCCCACCATGATGGAGACCGCGTTGCCCATGGCGAACATGATCACGCAGAACAGGTTCCAGACCGTGCCGGTGATGTTCAGCGCCGCCACGGCGTTCAGTCCGCGGGAGGAATAGAACTGGTTGATAAAGGTCATGCCCAGGGACCAGAGGATCTCGTTCACCAGCAGCGGCGCTGCCGTGCGGACCACCCGCCGGACCAGTTTCCGGGGAACGTGCAGGCTTTTGTAGGCACCCTG
>CAZUXV010000181.1:0-5855 GCA_964624445.1 uncultured Oscillospiraceae bacterium
CATGGACAACGGGAAAACCATCTCTCCCTTCGGGTCGAAGAGGCGCAGACGGCTTTCCCGGCTCAGGTCCTTGTGGCCTTCCGGATGAACGCCGCCGCGAAATGTGTTTTTCACTGCAGTGCCGACTCCTTTCATGTTCCGTTTTTTTGTTGTTCCCTTTATAGGTAGATTTTACCAGAGCTTATTCATCTTGTAAAGTATAAGCCTTCCGCCATACCCTTCCCGCAGCAAGTCCCATCCACAGGCAGGCAAGTCCGGCAAGGATATGGCAGACATCCGCCGGCCAGCCCTGGATCAGGGTAATCTTTTTCTCAAAAGCAGCGAACTCCATCGCCACCACGACCAGGATGGCCGGAATCAGCTGGGCAAAGCAGCGCAGCGCGGCCTTCGCCCGCTCACCCTTTTCCAGTTTCTTCAGGCAGACGCAGATGACAATCACCAGCGCCACCGCGCAGATTACCTGATTGGCGCGGACAAAGCCCAGCCACGGCAGGTGCAGCACCTCGCCCCGCAGCATCGCTTCAAGTACAATCTGGCCGCAGGAATACAGGATGATGAACAAAATCGTCCGGCCGCCGTCCTTTGCCCGGCACCGGGATGTGACCCAGGCCATGATGCAGGCCCAGATTGCTTCCGGAACGAAGATCGCCCAGCACCATTCGTCATAGTAGTTCTGAACCGCGAAGGGCAGCCGCTCAAAGAAGCCGTAATCCTCCAGCGCGAACAGGCTGAAGCGGTTGGCGTATTCCGCCTCTTCCGGGTCCAGCCATTCGGTGTTGAACCAGTCGGAAAGCGGGAATCCGATCCCCTGGTCCTTGAAGATCAGGCCGCAGATAATCCGGCCGGCCGCGATCAGCAGACAGGTGCCGAGAATGGCGGAATCCATGATCTTCAAGCCCGGCTGCCCGGTAATCTTTCCGGTGATCCAGGCAGCCAGCAGGCCGCCGCCCAGCGCGCCCCAGAGCAGGAACCCGCCTTCGTTCACCCGGAAGATCATTCCGGGATCCTCGTTTCCCATAATCTGGTCGATCACGAAAAGGCAGAAACCCAGCCGGGCCAGCACAAAGCAAAGCGGAACCGCCAGCAGGGCAAACCAGCCGGCGGTCTCTTTTTTCAGGCCTGCTTTCTTCATCATCCACGCCGTCAGCACGAGCGCGCCGAGGGCCGGAACTGCCATCAGCAGGCCGAAAGGATACAGGGTCAGGAAACCCAGTTTGATCGGTTCCATCTCTTACTCCTCAACATAGCCTTCCGCGGAGGCAAAGTAGATGATATCGGTAATCTCCCGCAGGCCGGGCGTCTTGCAGACCCGCTTGTTGTTCATAATCAGGTTGGTGGATCCACCGCCGTCAAAGTTGTAGGCGATGATGGCGTCCGGAACCTTTTCCGCAATCAGTTCCGCAAACTCCTGCAGCGTCAGGCCCGCGGTGGAGTCCGTCTGGCCGAACACTTCCACAATGGCATATTCCAGATGGCCGGTCTGCACCAGCGCGATCCGCTGCTGCGGATAGTTCCACTGATAGTCTCCCTGCTGGGCCGCCCGGGAGGAAGCGACATCCTGGGCAGCTCCGTCGATGACCAGCGTCGGGCCGAGGTTGAACGTATCCAGAACGGTCTTCCCCTCCGGCGTCAGTTCGGTTTCAATAAACGCTTCGATCTCTTTCGTTCTCGCGTCGGGAATGACATGGAAGTCTCCTTCGCTGTCCACCAGAAGCATATCGAAACAGATCGGTTCGCCCTTCTTTTTCCGCTTGGTGTCCGTCGCGTCCCGGATGAATTCTCCCTGGCGGACCACATAGCCGACGTCGTTTTCATATTTGAAGAAATCGCCGTTCATGGCTACCACCGCGTTTTTGCTCTTGGCGATGTCCTCGCCCTTCGCCTGGCCGCGGCCGTTGTAGGTGTCTTTGCTCACCGCGGTACGCAGCTGGGAAACGTCCTGGATCTTGATCCGGATCACCCAGACCTCGTGCTTTACGCTTTTTCCCTTGACCTTTGCGGTGACCGAGCTTTTCTCCGAGGTGACCTCGATCGTGGAATCACTGTAAGCCGTGGGCGTTTTTCCGTCGTAGGTCCATTTCTCCTTGTCGGTCTTAACACCGCCCTTGGTAAAATCCAGCGGCAGCTTCGCGCCTTCCGCCTCTACGATGGACGGGCAGGACAGGCCCAGCGCCAGCGCAATCAGCAGCAGTACGGCAATAACCCAGTGAACGGTATTTTTCATGGCGTTTCCTCCTTATTGCGGAGGCACACGCGCTTCAGCGCGTAATGTGCCTCCCATATTACAGCCGTCCATCATTGCAAACGAAGTGCCACAATGATGGAATACGGCGATCATAATCCTGCGGCGTTTGCCGGTGCAATCTCAAACGGGTCTTCCATCGTTCCGGTTCCCGAGACGATCTCATAGCTGCCCATGGCCAGGTACAGGGCCGGGCGGACGCCTTCGTTGTCCCGGCCTACCTCGATCCGGCCGACCTGGCCGCCGTCCTTCGTGCAGACCGCCTGCTTTTTGTCGGTTGTGGACGGAGATCGTCCCCACCAGGGACTGCAGGAACCGTATTTGGCCTGGAACACATAGAGCCGCTTTTCTCCCAGGGTGATATTCGCGGTATCCGTACTGTTCCGGACCTTCACCTTCGGATCCGGGTATTCAGCGGGATCATATCCGTTGTTTTTGATTGCCCACTCCGTTCCCCAGGCCCGGACCGCGGGATTCTCCTCGATCTGTTTCAGCGTCGGGTCCTTCTTGGACGTCCACGCGCCAAGGCCGATGTCTTTGTTTTTCATGTCCTCGCGCGTCACCAGGAATACCTTGCCGAAGTTCTCACAGGGCAGCAGCATGGACATCTCCGCTTCCGTGAAAGCCTCTTCCGCGAAGGTGGTGTTCAGGTAATTGCACAGCTCTGTCTGGGCAAAATCGCCTTTGAATTTGGCGTATTCGTTGCGGTTGTTATGCAGCGCCCGGGCAAAGAGGATATATTCGCTGAGCAGGTATGCCTTCTCGTCGTCCGTCGTCAGCACCCGCCAGAGGATCGGCATCACGCCGCCGTCCGCCGTTTGCTTGTACTGTCCCAGATGAAGGTAGACATATCCTTCTTCTTTAGTATAGCCTCTCAGACCGTCTTCCGCCAGAGCGGAAACTGACAGGATCAGCGCCGCAGTCAAAAGGAGCAGCACTCTCCGCCCCTGTCGGACCAGTCTTCCGATCATGGTTTTCATTTTCCTTTTGCCTTTCTGTTGCGGATAAAACCCGGATCTTATCCTATATCTTGTATAGTATACCATCTGAGCCCCGCTTTGTATAGGGGTTTTGAACGTTTTTCCCCCTGTTGACGCATATGCTTCCCGCGTTTATAATAACGGAGTTACGTGAATCAAAAACTCCCATAAATCGACCGCAGAAGGAAAAAGTTGCAATGCCTGACAAACAGGGCCGGTTCCGGATCGCTTTCCTGACCGTTGACTGGAACTACGAGCTGGTGGAGAATACGCTCCACGGGCTGCTTCAGTATACCGTTGACCATCCGGATGTGCAGATCTGCGTATTCGACTGTTTCGGCAAGGACCTGGGAAATGACAAGGACCGGAGCGAATACGCCATTTTCCGGCTTCCGGATCTGTCCGGCTTTGACGGCATGCTCATCCAGAGCAACCAGATCATCTGGAATAAAGCGCGGAAAGAAGTGGAACAGCTGGTCACGGAAAGCGGTATTCCGGCCGTGGCCATCGGCTGTGAACTGGAGGGCTGTACCCTCGTCCATTTTGACAATCAGAAGGCACAGTACGCCATGGCGGAACATATGATCCGGGAACACGGTACCCGCCGCCTGGTTTATCTGACCGGCAACATGGAGAACGGCTCTCCCGAAGGCCAGGAGCGCCTGGACGGTTTTCTCGGTGCCTGCCGGGACAACGGGATTCCGGACAGCAGCGTGGAGATTATCCGCGGCACCTGGCGCACCGCCGACGGCGTCAGTGTCGCCCGCCGCTGGCTCCGGAACAAAGATCCCCTTCCGGACGCCTTTATCTGCGCCAACGATGAAATGGCCCTGGGCCTGATCGAGACGCTGCAGGAAAGCGGTGTCCGCGTGCCCCGGGACGTGCTGGTCTGCGGTTTCGACAACCTGACCAGCGCGGAGCTGGCCAGTCCCCGTCTGTCCACTGTACATACCGACCACAGCAGGATGGACTATTTCGCGGCCGACGTCCTGATGTGCAAAATCCGGGACGGGGTGAAGCGTGACCGGATCCCCTTCACGTATGAACTGATCTGTTCCGAGTCCTGCGGCTGCCATAACGCGCCCCGCCGCGGCCTCATCCGGGACCTGTATTTCCAGCAGACCCGTTTCCTGCGCACTTTCTACGTCCAGCAGGACCAGATGGCGGAAGATCTGTTCGGAGCCGAAAACCTGCCGGACCTGATGCGGATCATCAGCAAGAACCATTCCATCTTCGGCTGCGACGATATCTATCTGTGTATTAACGAGTATTATTTCGATAACTACGATAAGAGCATGTGGCCGGACTATGCCGAGCGTTTCGATTCGACCATGGTTCTGTACAACAGCGGCATCCAGAAACAGGTGGGGCGGGATGATATGATCCGTTTCCCCACCGCCGACCTCCTTCCGGAAAGCCTGATGGAGAAAGAATCCTTCCTGATGTTCTACCCGCTTCATTACAACACCTATTCCATCGGCTACCTCGTCCTGGACGGCATCTGTACCGCGGCAAAACTGAACCTGCATGAAAGCATCCTGAACTTCCTGGAAATCGCCATTGAAAACGTGCGCAAAAAAAGCCTGCTTCACAACCTGAACGACACGCTGGACGATCTGTATGTACATGACGCGCTGACCGGGCTGTTCAATCGGTTCGGGCTGGACCGTTACGGCCAGCAGCGCTTCGATGACCTGCTGGCTTCCGAAGGATGCGTCCAGGTGCTCTTCATCGACATGGACGACATGAAATCCATCAACGACCGGTACGGCCACGAAGCCGGGGATATCGCCCTGAAAGCTTCCGCCCGGATCCTGCAGCGCACCTGCTCGGCCGACGCGTTCATCATGCGTTACGGCGGGGATGAGTTTATCATCATCGATACCGGCCGCATCCGCCGCCTGAATGACATGATCCTGGAAGCCGCCGATGAATACAATCGCAGTTCGGGCATGCCCTTCTCCCTGGGCTTTTCCATCGGCGTGACCCGGACCGACGCGCAGGAGCGCCTCCCCATGGATGACTGCATTCAGAAAGCCGATTCCCGCATGTACAAGGTCAAGCAGAAAAGAAAAGCAGGCCGCTGATACCCAGCCGCCCACTCTTTCGGGAGCCTTGCTCCCATTTTATTTTTTCTTTTTTCTCCTGTGATACTCAGGTGTATTCACCCGCCGCAGCGGCAATTATGAATTATGAATTATGAATTGTTTCAGTCCTTCCGCATGGAAGTTTCTCCCTGTTCACAGCGGAAATACACCTTATACTTTTCCAGTTCCACCCCGTCTTTGGCAAAAAGCTCATCGATCGTGAGCAGCATATACCCTTCTTCCTCCAGGTACCGGACGATCTGCCGGGCGGATTCCGGGGTGTTGTCTTTGATATCGTGGCAGAGAATGATATCTCCGTCATGGATCTTCTTTTTCACCGTGCTCAGTACTTCGGACGGCTTGCGTCCCCGCCAGTCATAGGTGTCCAGGCTCCACTGGATATACGCCCAGCCCACCTTCACTTCGACCATGCGCGGATACCGTCCGCCCGGAACCCGGTCATAGCGGACCGGAATCCCGATGGATTTGATCATCGCCTGGTTCACCTTCTGGGGCATGATGCGCAGGGCGTGGTCGGATGATTTG
>CAZUXV010000182.1:0-5807 GCA_964624445.1 uncultured Oscillospiraceae bacterium
CATGACAAAGCCCCTATCTCCTTTCGAAAATAGGGGCTTTGTTGACAGTCTGAGAAAATGCAGTCTGAGAAGACTGCATTTTCTGTACTTTCCCGAAAGTATTCCACAGCACGCGGTTTGCGCATGAGATCATGGTCCTTTTATTGGTTTCTGGCGATATACGGATTGGTAAACTCCTTTTCCCCGGTCACTTCCCGGATGACGCGGATGCCCTCCGGGAAACGGATCTCATCCCCGGCACTGTACAGCTCGACCTCCAGCAGTGCCTGATCGTCCCATTGGGGATAAAGGTCGATGTTGTAGTACAGCCCGTTCTCGCTGAGGCACCAGCGGTCTTTGCGGATCGTCCGGTACGCCGGGTCAGCCTGCATCAGCAGGTCCCGGAATTCATGGCGGGTCAGGCGTTCCTCCATCTCGATCCGCTTACCGTCTATGCTGCGCTTGCGGGTCTTGAAATAGACATAGCTGCCGTCGCAGCCCCGCTGGCGGATCCGGATCGTTTCTCCCGGGATCTCGCTGTGGAGGTATGCCTGGGTGATCTCCACACGCCGGCAGTTTGGCCGGCTGTTGAGGACAGCCAGATCCGGCCGGGCGATGAGGTATTTCCGCTTGGTCTCCATGGGCCGGGGTTCACCCAGGAAGGAGGAGATCTCCCTGATCAGGGCCAGCATCTTCTCATTGAAACTGTACCGGTTGTCGATGATCCGGAGATGTGGATGTCCCGTCCAGGCGGCGATCAGGCGGTCGTCGGATTCGACGGCCTCCTGAACGGTCTCGTATCGGGCAGCGTTGTTCGCATAGGTATAGAATTCCTCAGCACCCTTGGCGGCGGTCACCAGGTGGAAGACCGCGTCGTAATGGTCCCGGAGCTCCACCTCGCTCATGCCCAGCTTTTCCTGCACATAACGGAAGTCCTCATCCGTCATATAGGCCCGGTTGTCCAGGGCGCCGCGATCGCAGACCACCAGCACCTTGTCCGCCTCGAAGGTTCGGGCTACCGCGGTGAAAACTTCTTCCTTGGCCAGCATCAACTGGGTGACCCGGTACTGGTATTCCCGGTTGTTCCGGGTCAGCTTCCAGGGTGCGCCGCCGCTGCTGAGCTGGGTGGCGGTCTCGTCCACAAACAGGACCAGCCAGCCCTTCTGAGTGAACGCATTCTGGATCCAGCTCATTGCGGTGGTCTTTCCCGCGCAGGGGCCGCCGGTAATCACGATCCGGAAGATGGTCTGTTTACGGGGTGAGTCTGTCATATCCGAACCCTCCGTTTTTTGTCGATTCCCATGAAGTAGAGCAGATCCGGGATCAGGTGCTCCGGCCCCTTGTCCGCAGCAGGCGGATGACCAGGGCGATGACGACGACCGCCAGAATGATCAGGGCGGCCAGAAAGATATCCGCGCTGGGCAGGAATGAAACGGTGCCGTCGCTGTTCACGACGGTCGGGGCGTCCCGAAGCACCCAGGCGCCGACCTGCGGACCGATGATCCCGGGGATCAGGACCTGGGAAAGGATCCGCAGCCCCTGGAAACGGCCGGCCATATGTTCCGGGGTATAGTTGCGCAGCTGCGTACCGTAGGCAGCCATGCCGCTCAGATAGCCGGACATCATCAGCAGGGAGCCGATAAACACCGGGATCTTCATCGCCAGGCCTTCCGCCGGAATCCGGGAGGGAACCAGGTAAAGCAGGATAAAACCCAGCATCAGCAGGAACATGGCCGGCAGGATGGTCTTCCGGAATCCGAAACGATCCACAAGGCGGCCGTAGAAGAAGGTGACTACCGCCGCCAGGATAATGGCAGGCGCCATGATCAGTACATAATCCGCCATGCCCAGGGTCTGCTCATAGTAGATGATCAGGTAGGGCATATAGACCTGGATGGAAGTGTTGAACACGATGAAAGCCGCCATGGACAGATAGAGGATCACGTTTTTCCGGATCACATCCGGACGGAACCCGTACAGAATAGTGGGGAGATAACCGAGGCTGTCGGGAATGGGAACAGCAGGTTCCTCCACCAGGAAGAATCCCAGGACGCCGATCAGTAAAACCAGGCCGCCGATGATGCAGTAGATGGTTGTCCAGCTGGAGGCCAGGTCCAGGTTAAAGCCCATGAACCCGCCAAACACGACCAGGATCGAGATCAGGGGCATCATGGAATTGATCCCTTCGGCTGCGCCGCGGTTGCGGGAATCCGTGGAATCGGTCAGCCAGGCGTTGTACGCCGCATCGTTGGCGGTGGAACCGAAGAAAGTCATGACGCAGTCCATGATGATCACCAGGGTAATCCCGACGGAGGCGGCGCCGGTGACGATCCCGAACAGGGAAGAGATCACGTCCGCCCGGATGAGGGCGAAGGAAATGATCGAGATTCCCCAGGCAATATACCCTGCGCACATAAAGATCTTCCGTTTCCCGATCCTGTCGGACAGGGCGCCGATCAGAATGGTGGTCAGGGTGGCGACAACAGAGCTGGCGGTGACCATCAGGGCGATATCCGAGGCGGAGGCCCGGAACATTTTGTAGATGAATATGTTGAAGTACATGTTCTCCACGACCCAGGCGATCTGGCCGGTCAGGGAGAAAACAATCAGGGCGGACCAGAATTTGCGGTTTTTTCTCATACTGTCTCCTCGCATTCTTTGGATCATGGACCGGGTGTTTCGGACGGAAGCGCCCGGAACAGCTTTTCGGATATGCCGCGGAACTCTTCAGGCGTGACTTTTGCGGCTTTCCGGTCAAAGGTCAGAAGCCCGTTGGTCTCATCCTCCACATCTGAAACCTGCGTATAGACGGCGGCGCAGAGCCCCTGGGGGATCAGGGGAAGCACCTGATCCAGGTACAGGGATTTCAGGTCGCGGACAAAGGTTTCCCGGTCCGTGTATTTTTTATATCCGTAGGTTTGATCCAGGTTGTAACTGTGTTCCGGAAGCTTCAGGGACCAGCCGCCGAATTCCGACAGGAACTGCGGGCGGTCCTGCCTGCCGGTCCGCAGTTTCCGGAAATAGATATGCAGGCTTTCAACATCGCTCTTTTCCTGGGCAAACCAGCCGGAGGTGCTGTCGATGAAACGGGAATCATCCAGCGCTTTCAGCCTGCGGTACGCATCGTCCGCGCAGAACTGGCCCCATCCCTCGTTGAAGATGGTCCAGAGGCAGATGCTGGGATGGTTCCGGAGCAGCCGGACGGTGGACTCCATCGTGTTCAGAAAGTTCTCCCGGGCAGCCGGGTCCCGGTTCAGCCGGGAATCCTTCCTGGACTGGAATCCGGCTCCCGGCAGGATCGTATCCCGGAGGAAACGGTATTCCCCGCAGTTCACCATGTCCTGGAAAACGACCATGCCGAGCCGGTCACAGTCATAGTAGAACTGTTCCGGCTCGATCTTGATATGTTTTCGCAGCATATTGAAGCCAAGCGCTTTCATGGCCAGGATGTCCGCTTCATAGCAGTCCGGCGACGCAGGCGTATAGAGTCCGTCGCTCCAGTATCCCTGGTCCAGCAGGCCGTGGAAGAAATACGGCTTCCCGTTCAGGCACAGCCGCGGTTTCCCGCCGGCCTGTTCAACGGAGAGCGTCCGCAGGGCGAAGTAGGATTCCACACGGTCTTCCCCGGCACTCACCGAGAACCGGTACAGGTGCGGGGTTTCCGGACACCACAGGACCGGATCGCTGATCCCGATCCGGGCGTGCCCCCCGGCCAAAAGGTACTCCGCGCCGTCTGTCCGGACAGTTCCGTTGTCGGCGCCTTCGACGGTAATGTCTGCGTAATCCGGGCCGGTACAGATCGCCAGGGAACGGATATACTCCCGGGGGACCGGCTCCAGCCAGACGGTCTGCCAGATCCCGGATACCGGGGTGTACCACATGCCGCCGCGCTTTTCCTTCTGCTTGCCCCAGGGATGACGGCGGGACAGGTCGTTGACGGCGGTGACGGAGATTTCGTTTTCGCCGGGATGAACCAGGTCCGTAATATCCGCGCAGAAGGGAAGATAGCTTTCTTCATGGGAAACCGCTTCCGCCCCGTTCACACGGACGACCGCTTTCCGGCTGACCGCACCGAAGTGGAGCAGGATCCGCATCTCCTGCCATTCTCCCGGCAGGATGAAGCGCCGGGAATAGACCATTTCCCGGCCGTATTCCATCTTCAGGTCCAGGCCGGACAGCAGACTTTCCGGACAGAAGGGGACCCGGATCTTTGCTTTGGTTTCGCCCAATGAAAAATCCCATTCCCCGTTCAGGCACAGCCAGTTATCCCGGACCATCTGAGGCCGCGGGTAGGTGTTCCAGGGAACACCGCGCAGGGCTTCCCCGGCGGGCGTAAACAGTTTCTGCATGAAAACCCTCCGTGCGATATGGATCTGTCTGTTCATTGCCTTCTCATTTTATCATGTGCGCCGGAAGAAAGAAAGCTTTGGTTTGGAGGAAAAAAGACGGACCGGGGAAGATTCCCGGCCCGTTTGACGGATCATAACGGAAACTGTGTTCTTATTCGAACCCGATTGTGGCGACGGGGCTTTTCGCCGGTGACATGCTGCGCAGGAAACGGGTTACGGCATGCCTGCTGAAAATCGGTCTCTCAGCAGATGAGATCGCGCAGATCCGCACCAATCCCGGGGAATCAATCTCCGGAGAAATCACAGCAGCCAGCCTCTCTTTTTTCTGTTCCAGGGAACTCAGGTTCCGAGGTACCGTTTTAGCTCCTTTCCGGAATCCGCCACGATCTTTTCTTCATCGATCCCGGTAATCCGGCCGTGATCCACCGCGATTTTTCCGTTGATGACCGTATAGTCCACGGCGCCCCTGAGACCGACCGTTCCCAGGACGGACTTCGGATCGGCGCCGGCGCCGACAAGCTCAAGCCGGTCCGCGCTGACCAGGAAGAAGTCAGCACACTTGCCGGGCTCAATGGACCCGATTTCCTTTTCCCGTCCCAGCAGCTGCGCGGAGCCCATGGTGGCGGTTTTCAGCATGTCATAGCCGGTCGGCGCTTTCCGGCTGGCATGGAGCCGATGCAACAGGAAGCCCACTCGGATTTCCTCCAGTAAATCGGAACCGTCATTGGAGGCGGAACCGTCAACGCCCAGGCCTACGGGGATCCCCATGGCCAGCATTTCCGGTATTCTGGCGATCCCGGAGGAAAGCTTCATGTTGGAAACCGGGCAGTGGCAGACGCCGGTGCCTGTCTCGGCCAGCAGCGAGAGTTCTTCGTCATTGAAATGGATGCCATGGGCAAACCATACATCCGGTCCGGTCCAACCCAGCTTTTCCATATACGCCAGGGGCCGGATCCCTTCCCGCTCCAGCATATACTGTTCCTCGTCCAGTGTTTCGCACAGATGTGTATGCAGGCGCACCCCTTTTTGCCGGGCCAGCACCGCGGTTTCGCGGAGCAGATTTTCCGAAACGGAAAAAGGAGAGCATGGCGCCAGGGCAATCCGCCGCATGGACCGGAAGGAACTGTCATGGTACCGGTCGATGAGATTATCGCTGTCCTTCAGGATTTCATCAATGGTCTGTACCACGCTGTCAGGCGGCAGACCGCCGTCCTTGACCGACAGGTCCATGGATCCGCGGGAAAAATGCATTCTGACGCCCAGAAGATCCGCGGCGGCCGCTTGCGCGCCGATCAGGTCGCCGGCACCGCGGGGAAAAACGTAGTGATGGTCAAACACGGTGGTACAGCCGTTTTTGATCAGTTCACCCATGCCGGTCAGGGAAGACAGGAAGACCGTGTCGCGTTCAGGTTTTTCCAGATCTCATAAAGCGTCTTCAGCCAGTCAAACAGCTCCATGTTCTGCACTTTTTCCAGGTTG
>CAZUXV010000183.1:0-5755 GCA_964624445.1 uncultured Oscillospiraceae bacterium
ACCTGATCTGCAGGCGGTCAGGGCCGACGCGCGGCATTAAGCCGCGAAAGCGTAATTGCTATTGTCAGTTATTGTTTTTCCCCGTTGATACGCAGTTCAGGGGCTGCGGCTCGCTTATCCTTCCTCTGATGTCCCCGTCGAAACCGGATCATCCCCGAGAACGGTTTTTCTGACAACAGCAGCTTTATTTCTGTTTCTGCCTCAGGACTCGCTGGATCTCCCTGTCCGAATCTTTTCTGGCCATGCTTTCGCGTTTGTCATGTAACTGTTTCCCCTTGCAAAGTCCAAGCTGCACCTTTACTTTTCCGTCTCTCAGATACATTTCCAGGGGGATCAGCGTAAATCCCTGCCGCATGACCAGATTGTCAAGCTTGCGGATTTCATTTTTATGCAGGAGGAGTTTCTTGGCGCGGAGCGGGTCACGGTTATAGATATTCCCCTGTTCATAGGGACTGATGTGCATTCCTTCGACCCACACCTCTCCTTTCCGGATCTGTGCCCAGCTTTCCTTCAGATTAACCTTTCCCTGCCGGATGCTTTTGACTTCCGTACCGAACAGGGCAATACCGCATTCATACTTTTCTTCAATGAAATAATCATGCCATGCTTTTCGGTTCAGAGCGATGGTCTTGATTCCCTGTTGATGCGGCATACTTTAATCCTCCCCGGTCAGTATATCACTTCGTACTTCCCTTTTCAATCAGGGTTTTGTCTGTTATAATCCCTCCGAAGGAGTTGATTGGCATGATGGATCTTCACGAAATGGCTTCCCGCGCGAGAGAAGCGTTCTATACGGTTTCCGTTTCTTCCGACGCAAAAAGGAATGATGCGCTGACAGCACTGGCCCGCGTCCTCGATGAAAACCGGGAAACGATTTTCAGGTCTAACCGTGCCGATCTTGACGAGGCATCCGACGCCGATTTACCGGCTCCGCTTTTGCATCGCCTTGCATTCGGTGAGGAAAAGCTGGCCCAGGTCATTCGCGGACTGCACGCGCTGTGCGCACTTCCTGATCCCATCGGACGTACGCTCAGCGCGACGGAGCTGGCTGAAAACCTGAATCTTTATCGGGTTTCCTGTCCGATCGGCGTAATCGGCGTTATCTTTGAAAGCCGTCCCGATGCACTGATTCAGATTTCTTCACTTTGTATAAAAAGCGGCAATGCCGTCCTGCTGAAAGGCGGCCGTGAAGCGCTGCGTACAAATCAGGCGCTCTGCGCCTGCGTACAGGAAGCGCTGGCATCCGTATCCCTTCCTGCCGGCACGGTACAGCTTCTCGAAACCCGGGAAGATGTCGCGCAGATGCTGAAGGAAGATACCCTGATCGATCTGATTATCCCCCGCGGCAGCAACAGTTTCGTACGCTTTATAATGGACCACAGCCGTATTCCGGTCCTTGGTCATTCCGACGGAATATGTCATGTTTATATAGATCGGGACGCTGATATGCAGACTTCCCTGCAAGTAGCCCTCGACAGCAAGACCCAGAACGTCTCAGTCTGCAACGCGATGGAAACACTGCTTGTTCACCGCGACATTGCCCCGGTCTTTCTGAAAAATGCCGCCGGAATGTTTCATGAAGCCGGCGTGGAGATACGGGGCGACGAAGAAACCCGGAATTATATTTCCTGCCTCCCCGCGTCAGAAGAAGACTGGAAAACCGAATACCTCGACTATATCGTTTCAATCCGGATTGTTTCCACGCTTGAAGAAGCAGTCAGTCATATCAACCGTTACGGATCCCATCATACAGACTGCATTGTCACCCAAACCCAGGATACCGCTTCATCTTTTATGAACAGCGTAGACAGCGCCGGCGTCTACTGGAATGTCTCCACGAGGTTTGCGGACGGATTCGTTTACGGGCTAGGCGCTGAAGTCGGCATTGCCACGGGGAAACTGCACGCCCGCGGTCCGATGGGGCTGGAAGGTCTGACAACCTATAAATACAAATTGATCGGTTCCGGTCAAACAATGAAAGAAGTCAAAGAAGGAAAGATTGTATATACCCACCGTACCCTGCAAGAAAACTGCCCCATCTGAGTGAAAGGATCAATTCAATGCGTCTTCAGAAATACCTTGCCTCCTGCGGCGTTGCTTCCAGGCGGAATGCTGAAAAACTGATTACCGGCGGTCATATCGCGGTTAACGGAATGACTGTCACTGAATTGGGTACACAGGTGGATGAGTTTACGGATGTCGTGACCGTAGACGGTGAAACCGTTCGTCCCGAAACCGAAAAATACTATATCGCATACAATAAACCGGTCGGTGAGATTTCTTCTGCCTCTGATCCGGAAGGCCGTACGACAGTTCTGGACCGTTTCCGTGATTTCCCCGTACGGCTTTTTCCTGTAGGCCGACTGGACTATGACAGTGAAGGCCTGCTTCTGCTTACCAATGACGGCGAGTTGATGAACCGCCTTCTGCACCCGAGTTTCGAGATCCCGAAATCCTATCTTACCCGTGTTTCCAATTCAGTTACCGAAGAAGAAATCCGTATCCTGCGCAAAGGTGTAATGATAGACGGCAGGATGACTTCTCCCGCCGAAGTCAGGCTGATCCGCCATGACGCATTTTCCACCGAACTGCTGATTACCATTCATGAAGGCCGGAACCGGCAGGTCAGGAAAATGATCGCTGCTATCGGCCGCCAGGTCGTTCGCCTGAAACGAGTACGTTTCGGCCCTGTTCTTCTCGGTGATCTTCCTGGAGGAATGTGGAGAAAACTCTCGAAGGAAGAGGTTGATAAACTGAAAGCTTGACAAAACCTGAAAAGACACTATAATTTTCTCTTGTGAGCATTCGCTGATGTGGAGAGTTGGCTGAGTGGTCTAAGGCGCACGACTGGAAATCGTGTGTGGGGTGATACCTCACCCAGGGTTCAAATCCCTGACTCTCCGCCAAACAGTGCAGACTTGTCTGCACTGTTATTTTTTGCTTTCTTTTATAAATGAAAAATGATAAAATAAAATGATTTTTGGATGGAGGTCCTGCCATGAGGATCATTGTTATCGGTGCGGGCAAAGTCGGTTATACACTGGCTGAACACCTCATTGCTGAAGAACATGACGTCATCATCATTGACAAAGATGATGAAGTGATCCAGCGTTGCAGCGGCTCGCTGGATGCTCTGTGCATCAGAGGCAACGGGGCAAATGCGAAGATCCTGCTCGAAGCCGGCGTTGACAAATCAAATATTGTCATCGCTTCCACGGAAAGCGATGAAAGCAACATGCTCGCCTGCCTCATTTCCAAAAGATTGGGCGCGGACTATACCATCGCACGTATCCGTGATCCTGAATTCAACGAGAGCCAGACGCTGTTGCAGAACGAACTTGGTATCGACGTCGCCATCAACCCGGAACGGGCCACGGCGCTGGAGATCAGCCGTCTGCTTCGTTATCCCTTTGCCGGGAGCATTGAATCCTTTGCGAAAGGTCTCGTTGAAATGGTCGAGTTCCGTGCTCAGGAAGAAGATTGCTTTATCGGCATTCCGATGAAAAACCTGGCCGCAAAAATACCGCGTCTTCCCAGAATCCTTTATGCAATGGTGGAACGCAACAACACCGTTATGACTCCCGGCGGCGATTTTGCAATTCAGCCCGGTGATAAAGTATTCGTCTCAGGCGACATGATGACTATTACGGAATATTTCCGTTTTCTCGGACGGAACAAGCATAAAATCCGCAGCGTTATGCTGCTCGGCGGCGGTCGGATATCCTATTATCTTTCCCGTCTCATCGTTCCGATGGGCATTCATGTAACGCTCTTTGAGATTAATCCTGTCAAGGCACGTACTCTCAGTGAACAGCTTCCGAAAGTTGACGTCATTGTCGGCGACGGCACAGACCAGGATCTTCTGGAGGAGCAGGGACTGTCCCAGATGGACGCTTTCGTCTCTCTGAGCAACCGTGATGAGGAAAACCTGATCAGCGGTATGCACGCTTCCCGCTGCGGTGTTCCGAAGGTCATTGCCAAAAACAGCCGGATGGGATACCAGGAAATCCTGAATGATCTCGGCCTCGATTCTGTAATCAGCCCCCAGTTTATTACATCTTCCACGATCCTTCGTTATGTGCGTGCACGCGTCAACAGCAACGGAACGAAAATCGAACGCCTGTACAGGCTTGTCGGCGGAAAAGCGGAAGCGATTGAATTTATAGCCCGCAAAGGAGATTCCTATATCGGTATTCCGCTGAAAGATCTTAACCTGAAAAAAGGGTCTCTTGTATCCATCATCGTTCATCAGGGTAAAATCATCGTTCCTTTCGGAAACGATCATATTGAAGAAAATGACCACGTTGTGATCATATCTGTTGAACCGGGAATCTCCGATCTGAACGAGGTGCTCTACAAATGAACCGGAGACTGATCATCAGGATGCTCGGTGCGCTTCTGTTGATTGAAGCCGCCGCGATGGTGCCATCGCTCGTTATTGCGCTCATTTACGGCGACGGCGATACTGCCGCGCTCGGATACGGCATTCTGATCAATATCGCGGCAGGATGTGCTCTGAGCTTTCTTCCCGGCCGTGACAGGGATTCCCATCTTCGCCTGAAGGAAGGTTACATTATTACCGCCCTCGGCTGGATCTTCCTTGGTCTTTTCGGTGCGGTTCCCTTCATGATTTCCGGCATCATTCCGCGGTTTGAAGACGCCTTTTTCGAAACGGTATCCGGATTGACCACGACCGGAGCCAGTATTGTGACGGCCGAGATGTTCAATCGTTTTCCGAGGGGACTGATGTTCTGGCGCGCCACTACTCACTGGATCGGCGGCATGGGCGTGCTTGTCCTCACACTTGCGCTTCTTCCAAAACTGACAGGACGTACCGCACACCTTGTCCGGGCTGAAAGCCCCGGCCCCTCCCTGAGCAAACTGGTGCCGAAGACAGGTACAACGGCAAAAATACTCTATAAAATCTATATTCTCCTTTCCCTGATAGAGTTTTTGACTTTGCTGATCTGCGGCATGAACCCGTATGAAGCTGCTGTTCATACCATGGCTACGGCAGGTACAGGGGGCTTCAGCTGCTATGGGGAAAGTATCGCTCATTTTAACAGTGTTCCGATCGAAGTCGCCATTACGGTTTTTATGTTCATGTTTGGCATGAACTTCGCCCTGTATTACAAATTCCTGATCGGCGAACGTTTCAAGGCATTTTACCGTGACGAGGAGTTCCGGTGGTATTTTATCTTCGCCGTCAGTTTCATACTGCTTGTTTCCATGATTAACCTGCAGCATTATAACGGCGATTTCCTGACATCTCTCCGTTACGGATCCTTCCAGATCAGTTCCATTATGTCCACGACCGGTTTCGTTACCTATGATTTCAACTCGTGGCCGGCGGCTTCCCATATCATCATCGTAATCGCTATGCTGATCGGTTCCTGTGCGGGATCCACCGCTGGCGGCATGAAGGTCATCCGGATTGTCCTGCTCGCAAAGTTGTCCCGGAGGAATGTCCGGGCGACCGGTCAGCCCAAAAAAGTTGATGTAATCCGGCTTGACGGCAAGGCTGTGGACGAGAGTATGCTTTCCCAGATCGCTCAGTTTGCTTTTATGTATATAGTACTCGTCCTTGCCGGCGGTTTTATTATGTCTCTTTTCAGCGGTTATGACCTGACGACTAACCTCTCTGCTGCGCTGACCTGCGTAAGCAACGTAGGACCGGGCCTGGGCGCTGTCGGCCCTGTATATAACTATGCCGGATATACCGTTCATGCGAAACTGACGGCGTCTTTCCTGATGC
>CAZUXV010000184.1:0-5745 GCA_964624445.1 uncultured Oscillospiraceae bacterium
CATTGCTTCATAAAGATTCTCCTGCTCAGTTTCGGAAAGATAAGACAGCAAACCGCCAGTCAAAAATCTTGTCTTCCCGGAGACGGCCGATGCTCACGCCGAAGCCGTTCTGGAAATCCCGGTCCAGACGGGTCTGCGGGCGGGACGGATCTTCAAAATACTGCAGGAAGGGCTTGGGCGCGCTTGGAAGCTCCAGTCGCTGGGCTTCGGTCTCGTAATTGGCCCAGCGTTCCAGAATCTGCTCCTTCGTGACCATCTTGCGGAAGCTCACGCTCACAGCTGCCATATGGCCGTCGCTGCAGGCAACGCGCAGGCACTGGGCGCTGATCACCGGCTCCGCCGCGTTGACGATCACCGGACCGTTGCCCTTGTCTTCCAGACTGCCCCACAGTTTCAGGGGCTCGTTCTCGCTCTTTTCATCCTCGCCGCCGATATAGGGGATCACGTTGTCCACCATTTCCGGCCAGCTCCTGAAGGTTTTGCCTGCGCCGCTGATCGCCTGGTAGGTACATACGCTGACCTGGGTGGGCTCAAAGTCCAGCAGGGGCGTCAGGGCAGGCACATAGCTCTGGATGGAGCAGTTGGGTTTCACGGCGATGAAGCCGTACTTGCTGCCCAGGCGTTTCCGCTGGGTATCGATGACCGCCAGATGGGAAGCGTTGATCTCCGGCACCACCATGGGCACGTCTTCAATGCCGCGGCAGGCACTGTTATTGCTCACAATCGGGATTTCGTGCTTCGCGTAGTTTTCTTCCAACGCACGGATCTCGTCTTTCTTCATGTCCACGGCGCAGAAGCAGAAATCGACCTTCTCGCCCACCGCTTCGATATCGGAAGCGTCCACGATGGTCATATCCGCGGCATAATCCGGGATCGGCCAGTCAAAAGCCCAGCGCTCGCCCACCGCTTCCCGGTAGGTCTTTCCGGCGCTGCGGGCGGAAGCCGCCAGGCACGTCACCTTGAACCAGGGATGATCTTTCAGCAGGGAGATAAAACGCTGTCCAACCATTCCTGTTGCTCCGATGATTCCGACGCGATACTGATTCATTGCGGTACCCTCCATCTAGCAAAAAACCGGGCGCTGCCCGTGATTACAAAGCATATTACCATGGGCACCCCCCTGTGTCAACCGATTCTGCCGTTCCGAACAACTGAAATGCAGGATTTTTGGATGAATTCGTGGAAATCATCTATACCGAAAAAACGGAGGATACAGATACATGAAACTCTTTATGCGTAATACACCTGAACGTGTTCACGGTTCAGACGAATCCGACAGGAACAAGGAAAAAATCGGAAGGCCGATGCTGTTCCCCATCGTCTTTTGCCTGGTCAGCGGTCTGCTGCTCATCCTGCTGGAGAACCTGACCATGACCATCACCGGTTATGTACTGGCAGCCATGCTGATCATTTACGGCGGTTGGCTGGTTTTCGAATACATCCGTTCCACGCCGATGGTTCGGATTGTCGAGGCAAAACTCGCCGTCGGTCTGATCCTGCTTGTAGCGGGATTCATGCTTCTCTTCAGCCCGGAATCACTGAAGGATCTCCTGCCCTACGCCTGGGGCCTGGCGCTGCTCTTCGGCGGTTTCCTGAAGATCCAGTACGCCTTTGACCGGAAATCCCTGGGTGCTGAAAAATGGTGGATCCTGCTGATCCTGGCCGCCTTCTCGATCATCCTCGGCGTTATCTCCCTGCTGAATCCGGCTTTCCTCGGAGATAAAAAGGAACTGGTTATCGGCATCCTGCTGACCGTTGAAGCCGTGCTGGACATCGTCGTCTTCCTGCTTCTCAAGCGGAAGATCCGGAAAAAGACCGCCGCGGAAGAACAGCCGGTTTCTGTTCCCGCGCCCGTTCCGGATCCCGTCCCCGCTCCCGAAGTGCCGGCGGAACCCGACGAGCCTGAATCAACCGTCCCCGAGACCGACGCTCCAGAATCCGAAGCGTGATCTTTTCACAACCTCAGCATTCATTGTGAATGATGAATCCTGAATTTTGAATCATGAACTGGAGGTTCCCATGAATTACCCTGAACTTCAAAAATATATCGACGAATCTTCCCGGATCGTCTTTTTCGGCGGTGCCGGTGTCTCCACCGAAAGCGGCATCCCCGACTTCCGCAGCGTGGACGGCCTGTATAACCAGAAGTACGATTACCCGCCCGAGACTATCCTGTCTCATACCTTTTTCATGAAGAAGCCTGAAGAATTCTTCAAATTCTACCGGGACAAAATGCTGCCCCTGGATGCCAAACCCAACAAGGCCCATCTGAAGCTGGCCGAGTGGGAAAAGGAAGGCAAGCTCCTGGCCGTGGTCACCCAGAACATTGACGGCCTGCACCAGGCCGCCGGCAGCAAAAAGGTCTATGAACTCCACGGCAGCGTCCACCGGAACTACTGCATGAAGTGCGGCAAGTTCTTCCCGGCGGAATACCTCCGGGACTGCAGGGAGGAGATTCCGGTCTGCTCCTGCGGCGGACGGATTAAACCGGACGTGGTGCTGTATGAAGAGGGTCTGGATAACGACGTGATCTCCGGCGCGGTCAGCGCTATCGCCGGTGCAGACCTGCTGATCATCGCCGGCACCAGCCTCACGGTCTACCCCGCCGCAGGTCTGGTCCGGTACTTCCGGGGAAAGCACTTGGTGCTGATCAACCGGGATTCCACCCCCATGGACAGCCAGTGCGACCTTGTCATTCACGACAAGGTCGGCGAAGTTCTTTCTTCCCTCACCTGATTCCGGTATTTCCTGCAGGAAGGCGTCTGCCTTCCTGTTTTTTTGTCGGAACAATACTTATTACTTAATCGTTTCATTATTGTGTCATTTATGATATAATCACTTCATCCTTTGTCAAAGGGAGGCGAACACCTTGCCTGATCTTTCGAAAGTAACGGCGATCCTTCCGAACATCGCTGATTATGTGGTATACGGTGCCATCGCGGTTGTCACGCTGATCGGCCTGTTTAAGTGTCTGATCCCGCTGTGGCGAACCACCGCTGCCCTGCGCCGGGCCATCACCCGCCTGCAGGAAAATGCAGGCAAGCAGCTGGATAAGCCAGTTTGGCAGGAAGCACGCTTTGTCGGTAAGCGCCTGAAAGGCAGCTGGCTCCGTTTCCTTCAGAACGCTGAACAGCTGGACCGCCGCGGCCTGCCCACCAACGTGGAGGACTATATCAACGACGATACAGTGACCCACGGCCCCGGTAATGCCGGTCTGGCGGAACTGATCCCGAGCCTGCTGACCTCCCTGGGTATCCTGGGAACATTCATGGGCCTGTCCCGCGGTCTTTCTTCCCTGAACTTTGCCGATTCCACCCAGTTGATCCAGGGCATCCCGGACCTGCTGAGCGGTATGAAGTTCGCCTTCGGCACCTCTGTGGCCGGTATCAGCTGCAGCCTGGTCTTCAATATGATCAACCGGATCTCCCAGGGTTCCAGTTACCGGGCGATCGACGACTTTGTGTCCTCCTTCACCCAGCTGGCCATGTCCCGTCCGCTGGATAACGACGTCCAGATGATCATCCAGAACCAGGACCGGAACTTCATGCTCCAGGGTATCAACGACAAACTGGTGGACCGCCTGGCGGACAGCGTCAGCCGTTCCATCTCCATGACCATGAACCCCGTAGCTGAGTCCATGGACCGTTTCATCGTCGGCACGACCCGCAACCAGATCGAGGGCGTCAATCATATTGTCAGCCGTTTCCTGTCCGAAATGGACCGGAGTCTGGGGAACCAGTTCTCTTCCCTTGCCCAGACCATGGACAACCTGGAGCAGAGCCAGCTTCGCGCCGCCGCGGCCACCGGCGAAAACCTCACCGCCGCGGAAGGGATTGTGCGCAACGCCCGTTCCCTGCAGGAGGTCACCTCCCATGCCCTGGACCAGTTTGACAGTTATATGACCCGGATCGACAAGGTCAGTGACCGGGATGAAAATTTTGAGAAGAACGCCGCTGAACTGCTCCGCGAAATGCGTCAGGAGAGCAGGGATATGACGGCTCTGATCAGCGGCCTGACCGAAAAGATGCAGGGGCTTTCCGTTCCGGACGGTTCCTCAGCGGACAAGACCCTTGAAGAGATCCGCACGTTGATGACCGGCCTGAACGACCAGGTAAAAACTGTTTCCGATACCCTCACCCGTCTGTCGGAGGAGGGCTGATCATGGCGCGTCAACGCATTCATAACCGACGGGCCGGCCGGGGATCCGGCGGAACCGGCGCCAGCTGGATCAGCTATTCGGATATGATGGCCGCCCTGCTGCTCATCTTTGTCCTGATTCTCACCTACAGTCTTTATCAGTATTTCACCATGCTGGAAACCAAGACGAAGGAACTGAACGACCAGCAGATCGTGCTGGACCAGCAGGCCATCGACCTGCGGCTGGCCCGGGACGAGCTGGACGAAAAAGAAGCAACGCTTGTCATCATCCAGGGCAATCTGGACGATTTGAAAGTGAAGCTGGACGAACAGGAAAAGTCTCTGGCTGACCTGAAGATCGTTCTTTCCGCCAAAGAAGCGGACCTGGAAGCCGCCACCCTGAAGCTGCAGGAACAGAAGGACCTGCTCGCCACCCAGGCGGAGCGGATCGATAAGCTGATCGGTATCCGGTCCACAATGATCCAGGACCTCTCGAGCACGCTGTCCGCCGCGAACCTGAAAGCGGCCGTGGATCCCAACAGCGGCGATATCAAGCTGGACAGCTCCGTACTGTTTGAAACAGGAAGCTCCACCATCCGCCCGGAAGGCCAGGAACTGCTGAACAGCTTTATCCCGGTTTACCTGGACGTGCTGCTTCGGCCTGAATATGCCGATTATCTCGGCGAGATCATCATTGAAGGCCATACGGATACGGACGGCTCCTATGAATCCAACCTGAAGCTGAGCCAGAACCGCGCGCTGCAGGTTTCCCTGTACTGCCTGAATATGCCTTCCCTCACTTCCGCCCAGAAAGCCAAACTGCAGGAGATCATGACCGCCACCGGGCGCAGTGAATCCGATCCGGTTTATGTGGACGGCGTGGAAGACAAGAGTGCTTCCCGCCGCGTGGAATTCAAGTTCAGCCTGAAAGATTCGGAAATGATCGAAGAAATGAACCAAATCCTTTCCGCCCAGTAAGGATCTTAAGGAGTTGCCATTTATGAAACCCCTCGGAATCATCTTAATCATTCTGGTGCTGGTCGCCGTTGTCGCGGTAGGATATCTTTATCTCAACGCAAAACTGGATATCACTTTCAAGGAATGTATTGCCACCGACGGGATCACGCAGATTGATTTCTTCGATAATCTGAAATCAAAGGTCGACGCTTCAACATTCATCGGCACACGCTTTACAAACAACGAACTGACCACTGCGGACCAGTATCAGTTCCTGACCTATACGCTTCACTTTAACAATCATTCCTTCCTGAAAGCGGAAGTGATTGAAATCCGGATTACCCCGATGCAGGGCGACGTTCTCCAGATCGGAGAAGAATCCGCATATGATCTTCCTTCCGGAAAGCAGATGGATCTGTCTGCAACGATCCTGACCGACCGAGCGATGCATTCCGTCCGTGAAGCAACCGTCTCCTGTTATTTCTGGGGTATTCCATTTACAACAAAGCTGACGCTGGGCAAATAAACAGGCATTGAAAAGACCTTCCGCAATGCGGAAGGTCAGACTGTCAACAAAGCCCCTATTTTCGAAAGGAGATCCATCCGTTCTCCTCCCAGCCTTCCATCTTGTGGTCGGAGCGCGTGTCGATC
>CAZUXV010000185.1:0-5699 GCA_964624445.1 uncultured Oscillospiraceae bacterium
GATGAACTCGATCCTTTTGTTCCTATCAGGCAGTTACAGCAGTTCCCCGTCAATCCGCAGGCTGTGAAGCAGGACCGTCGCCTCCGGACTGCCCGGCATGCACTGGGTTTCTTTCATCAGGGTCACGGTCCGTTCCTGTTCCGCTTCCAGCCCCAGCAGCAGCGGATACATCCGGATTCCCGGCTCCACCGGGAAACGGGTAACCGGCGCGCCGTCCGCCAGCACGATCATCCACATGACCGGGGACGCGGCCGGCGCTTCCATCTTCGCCCAGCAGTCCGTCCCCCGGAAGCGGAACTCCATCCCGCTGCCAGTCCAGTCCAGGGCCAGGGGCAGCTGTTCATAATCCATCCGTCCCATCAGGCGGATGCCCGGTGTGGAAGGGGTGATCTCAAATGTCTGAAAGCCCATAGAATCCCTCACGTTCCCTTTTCCATTATTCATTGGATTAAGCATAACTGTGAATTCCCGGCAGGAAGGTGTTCACGCCGATATAGGTAAAGATCACGCAGACAAAACCGATCACCGCGAACCACGCGGCGGCTTTCCCCTTCCAGCCTTTCCGGAGTCTCTGATGAAGATAGATAGCGTAAATGATCCAGGTCACAAGGGACCAGGTTTCCTTCGGATCCCAGGACCAGTAACTGCCCCAGGCCTGCTCCGCCCAGATCGCCCCGGTCAGAATTGTCAGCGTCAGGAACAGCATCCCCAGGCAGACACTGCGGTAACTGATCATGTCCAGCTTGTCCGGCTGCGGAATATGCTGTCCCCAGAAGCCGTCTTCCTTCATCTTTCCCCGGAACAGGAAGATCAGGGACAGCACAAAGGCAACGCCGAAAGCGCCGTAACCGATGATGGCGGTGGAAACATGGAACGCCAGCCAGCTGGATCTCAGGGACGGCATCAGTTCCCGCACTTCCCGGCTCTGCATTGCCGCGTAACCGATCATCAGCAGAATCAGCGGAGAAGAGAACGCGCCAAGCACCGGAAAACGGTATTTCCGGATAAAAACCAGGCTGACCAGGCACAGTGCCCAGGCAAAACTGGTGGCAAATTCATACTGGTTTGTCATCGGCCAGTGTCCCGCGCCGATCCCGCGCAGAACCAGGGCCGCCGTATGCAGCACAAAGATTCCGGCCTGCAGGAAAAATGCTGTTTTCGCCAGCGCGTCCTTTTTACCGATCACGAATGCAAAGTTCAGGGCTGTCAGCACAAAATAACCGATCACGACGATCGTGAAGATCGTATTCTCCGCCTGAAGCATCATGCATCCTCTCCTTCCGTCTTTTCTTCATCACCCGGTTTGAATCCGGCGTCTTCCGCCGCTTTCATGAATTCCTCCCTGAAAAGCGCCCCGCCTTTCCGGCATCGCCCGTATACATGCCAGCCGTTTCCTTCCCGCTCTGCCCATACAGCCCTAGGCTGAAGCCAGAATGCCAGCACCAGCCCGACCAGCGTGATCAGGCCGCCCAGCAGGACCAGCCAGGTAAAACTGTCCCGTTTCACCGCCAGCAGCGTATAGTTTCTCGGGTTATCAAAAAGAACCGTATACTCGTCTATGGTCAGTTCCTCGCCCTGCATCAGGACGTTCATTCCGAGAAGCTGCCCCTGATAGTAAACCTGGTAAAGGTAAGCCGGATTCCTGATCTCCTCCGAGGCGGATAGCGGCATCGACCCCTCTGACTGAACATAGTCCGGATAAAAAGCCTGGAAATAGATTACCAGCTCCGGTTTGTCCTTTACCGGAAAGAACTCCCCTGCGCACAGCGCTTCGGTCTGCAGTTCTTCTCCGTTTTCCAGCACCCGGACATCTGCGCCCCAGCCGATGGAGTTCTGAAAGAATTTATAACCGTACAGCACCGCCGGCGAATTGACGCTGGCCGTTCCGCTTTCCCGTGTGCCTGCGGCAGGGTCCGTCACGGTGAGCGCGGCGCTGTACTGCTGTGCGGATCCGGTCTCCGTCCTGGTGACCTGAAAATCGTCCACGGATACCGTCAGGCCCGAATCTCCCATCTCCTTCGTCTGTCCGGGCAGCGCGTAAACCATATACTGTTTCATGGTCGTCTGTCCCAGCGCAAAGCCCAGGATCAGCAGCAATATCCCCAGATGGCAGACCCAGGCTCCCCAGAATCCTGCCCGGTTTCCGGCCGCAAACAGACGCCCGTTTTTTTCTTCTTTCGGAGCGGTCATCCGCAGTGCCGTGAACAGACGGCGCGGATCTCCCGCGCCGGAAGCTTCCGCAGAGGCGCTGCCGGCTGCCGTGCTGTCAGGATCCGCAAATGCTTTGGTCCGTTTCAGCAGCGCGGGCAGGCGGATCAGGTTGCAGCACAGCAGGTTTACGCACAGAATGACGCTCAGCCCGATAAACCACCAGCTGCGGAAAGCGTCATCCAGCCTCAGTGCCATGATCAGGCCCGCGGTTCTTTCCCCGTACTGCGCTGCGTACTGTTCATACGTGAGTCCCTGTGAAACAGTCGAACATAGTGCGCACGCGGCAGCAAGCAGCACAAGGAGAATGATGGCAAAGGGCATGGAGGAAAGGAATTTTCCGACCTTTTTCATTGTTTGCAGTCCCGTATACAAGGGAGACCGCGGATACATTCCGTCCGCGGTCCCCGTAATGTTTTTCCCGTTCCGGGATATCATTTCCCGTTCATTTTGTCAAGGATTTCCGTCATGGCTTCCGTAACACACGTAGCGGAGAACTTCAGCGTCGCGCCGGAAACAGCGTCAGGTTCTGCGCTTCCGCTTTCCAGGATCGCCTGCGCCCACTCCGCTTTGATCTCATCCGTCAGCAGGTCTTCTCCTTCCGCTCCGTCGGAAAGAATCTTCACACTGGTCAGCTTCCCGTTCTTCGCATAGGCGATCACGGTGATAACGCTGAAGCTGTTTTCCGATTCAGCACGGTATCCGGCGTAGGCCGGCGGCGTCTTTGCGGGTTCTTCGGTTTCGGGAACTTCGGCTGCCTCCGGAGCAGCTTCTTCGGCCGGTTCAGCCGCCGGCTCCTCTGCCGGTGCTTCCGCTGCTTCAGCTGCCTCTTCCGCCGCCGGTTCGGCAGCAGGCGCTTCCGCGGGCTCGCCGTTCATTTCCGCCAGGATCTCCGTCATGGCTTCCTGTACGGAACCGGCGGAGAAGGTCAGCGTCGCGCCGGTAATCGCGTCAGGCGTCGCGCTGCCGCTCTCCAGGATCGCCTTCGCCCACTCGCCGCGGATCTCGTCGGTCAGCAGGTCCTTGCCTTCCTCGCCTTCGGAGGTGATCTGCACATCGGTCAGCTTGCCGTTCTTTGCGGCAGCAGTAACCGTGACTTTGCTGAAAGAGTTTTCCTTCGTGGAGCGGTATACGCCGTAGGACTGGCCGTTGGATGATGTCTCTTCCTGCTCAGCCTTCGGCTCTTCCTTCTGCTCGGTTTCCGGCTGCTCCGCGGGTTCCTCCGCCTTTTCTTCAGCAGGCGCGGCTTCGGGTTCAGCCGCTTCACCGTTCATTTCCGCCAGGATCTCCGTCATGGCTTCCTGTACGGAACCGGCGGAGAAGGTCAGCGTCGCGCCGGTGATCGCGTCAGGCGTCGCGCTGCCGCTTTCCAGGATCGCTTTCGCCCACTCGCCGCGGATTTCGTCAGTCAGCAGGTCTTTGCCTTCCTCGCCTTCGGAGGTGATCTGCACATCGGTCAGCTTGCCGTTCTTCGCGGCCGCCGTGACCATCACCTTGCTGAAGGAGTTTTCCTTTGTGGAACGGTATACGCCGTAGGCCTGTCCGTTGGATGCGGCAGGTTCTTCCGTTTTCGCTTCGGCAGGTTTTTCTTCCGTTTCGGGAGCAGGCTCCTCCTGCTTCTCTTCGGCCGCCGGTGCTTCTGCCGTGTTTCCGCCGGCAACAGCCTTGTTGATCGCCGTCAGGGCTGCGGTGGACGTCACCGTTGCGCCGGACAAAGCTTCAATTCCGTTTTCGCCGTAGGTGAAGGGGCCGCTCTTGCCGATGAACTGATCGGTAAATGCCGCTTCGGAAGCGCGCTGGCCCAGGCCGGCCGTTTCGTTCGGCGTATCAATGGTCAGGCTCTTCACGGTGCCGTCTTCATTCAGTTCAGCGTGCACGGTCACGTCTCCGCCGAAACCCTGTTCAGTGACGCTTCCGTCTGACACTGCTTCCTCTTCCTGCTTCACGGGTGCTTCAGGCACTTCCACGCCGGCGGACGCCAGCAGTCCCATCGCTTCCGTGATCTTTTCATCAGAAGTGTTCAGGCAGTTCATCGCCAGGTTGGAATTATGAGCGCCTTCTGAGTTCTCAACGTAGCAGAAGTCAAAATACCACTGGGCTTCGCGGTGCAGTTTCCGGACCGCGTCCAGTTCCTCTTCGCTCATACTGCCCGCTTCAACAGCAGCTGTCAGCGTATCCTTCAGGGTCGACAGCCGGTTGCCGACTTCGGTTTCGCGTCCGGTTACCTTCGCCTGGATCTCGCGTACCCGGGCGGAGATCGCTTCTCCGCTTCCGTGGCATTCAGCGCACTTGTTCAGCAGGATTTCGCTGTTCAGCGGGCTGACCAGGTGATGATCATGATACTCCGTGCCGCTTTCCGTGGTCTTTACCGGCATATGGCAGTCCGCGCAGCTCAGCATGGACGCATGCTTGCCCTGCAGGTAGGTTTCCAGTTCCGGATGCTGTGCCTTGAGCATCTTTGTGCCGGTCCCCGGCTGCTCCCAGTCAGAGAAGCCAAGCTCATCATAGTAGGCCAGGATTGCTTCAGGCGTCATTTCCGCTACGCTGTGGTAGGGCATCATGGCCTCGCTGTCCTCGGGCGTAAAGTAATACTCAATATGGCACTGTCCGCAGGAAAGAGACGCGGCGTTGATCTCCGCCTTGTTTTCTCCCAGTGCTTCGTTCACATACTGGTGCGTCACGACCATCTGGCCGTTGTTTCCGTCGTCCCCGCCGTGGCAGGTATAGCAGGAAATGGCGTTGGTCGTCTGGGCCATTACTTCGTCAAAAGACATGGAGTATACGCTGACGCCCTGCTCTTCGATCATCTTGTGCATATCCGGCGTCTTGCAGGTCAGGCAGTTGGCCTTTGCATGGGGCCGCTGGGTTTTCTGGACGTCTTCCAGCGTATAGGCGTGACCCCGGGCGCTGCCGTAATCTTTGGCAAACCCGTATCCTTCATAGATGTTCACCAGATACGGATCCTGCTTCAGATAATCGGTCACATAACTGTTGTCCTTTTCATTGCCCATGGAAAGGGCAATCGCGGACAGCATGTCGTTCCCGCCTGAAGCACCTTCCGATGATTCCGTTCCGGCCGGAGCTGCCTCCTCACCGGAAACGGCGCGGTTGATCGCCTTCAGGGCCGCTGTGGAGGTCACCGTTGCGCCGCTCAGGGCTTCAATTCCGTCCTCTCCGAAGGTGAAGGGACCGGTCTTGCCGATGAACTGCTCCGTAAACTCCGCCTCGGAAGCCCGCTTGCCCAGGCCTTCCGTTTCATTCGGCGTATCGATGGTCAGTTCGCTGATCGCGTTGTCCGCGATGGTCGCGTGCACGGTCACGTCGCCGCCGAAGCCCTGTTCCGTGGCTTCCGCGGATACGACAGTCGCACCGTTCACCGAGGCTGGATCATACTTCAGCGGCTGGTTTCCGCTGAACACGCCGGTCATCGCCAGCACGCCGACAGCTACAAGCACGGCGCAGACGGCGATCCGGATCCAGGTTTTCTTCAC
>CAZUXV010000186.1:0-5696 GCA_964624445.1 uncultured Oscillospiraceae bacterium
CTTGGTTCTCTCTTTGCTTTCCCTTTCTGTTACCTATGTATTGTACTCATACATTTGAATCCGTATTTCATTAGATTATACCGGCGTTTTGTGGTATTCTTTCTGTATCGTTTTAACGGAGATGAATGCGCATGGACAAGGATCGCAGGACGGTGAACGAACCGCCGAAGCGTTCTGTTCTGGAGGAGGTCGGCAACGCCGTCACCCATGGTGTCGGCGCGCTGTTTGCCGTTGCCGGGCTTGTACTGCTCCTGCTGAAAACGCAGACTCCGACCGGTCTTTTTTGCGCGATCGTCTACGGCGTCTGCCTCATGATGATGTTCCTCATGTCCTGTCTGTACCATTCCTTCCGCTGGGGCACCAAAGTCAAGCGTCTCTGGCGGCGGTTCGACTATATTTCCATCTATCTGCTGATCGGCGGCACTTTCACGCCCATGTGGCTGCTCTTCTGGGGTGGACAGGCCGGAACCCTCTTCTGTATTGCCCAATGGGTGCTGATCCTGCTTGGCATCGTTTTCGTGGCCGTATTCGGCCCCGGCAGGCCCCGGACCCTCCATCCCGTTCTGTTTGTGGTGCTCGGCTGGGTCGGCCTGGTTTTCCTGCCCCGCATGGTCCGGGAAAACCTGCCCCTGTTCCTCTTTATTCTGACCGGCGGGATCATCTACACCGTGGGCGTGATCCCCTTCGCGCTGAAACGGAAAGGCGCTCACTTCCTCTGGCATTTCTTTGTTTTCTTCGGCGCGGTAGTCCATTGGTTCGGAATCTACTTCTTTCTGTACTGAGATAATCACAATATTTTTGTGCTTTCATATTGATAATTGCTGTTTATTGTGCTATGATACAGAAAAACGAATGGAAAGGACGTCTGTATCATGCCGGACCGTATTTATGTAAAAGTCACTTCCGACTTTGATCCTACCGGCTATATGAAACCCCGGGCCATCGCCTGGCCGGACGGGCGCTGCTTCCGCATTGACGACGTCCGTTCCTTCCGTCCTTTCGACGGAAACCGCACGCTGGACTGTTATACCGTCGTCATCCACGGAAAAGAGCGTCGTCTCTTCTTTGAACACGGTACCGGCCCTTTCTCCTGCTCCCCGGGCCGATGGTTTGTGGAGTCGTCCAAATCTTTGATTTGGGAAACGACTCCCATGTTACAGGAGCCCGCGATTGACAAGCGTTAGCGCCGTCAGAGCGGCTGCGACGATCACACGCGGAAACAAACATTATGAACCCTCAAAAGACCTACATTGCCATCGACCTGAAAAGCTTCTATGCCTCCGTGGAGTGCTCTGTCCGAAATCTGGACGCGCTTTCCACAAACCTGGTCGTAGCGGATTCTTCCAGGACGGAAAAGACCATCTGTCTTGCCGTCACCCCGAGCCTGAAGGCATACGGCATTCCCGGCCGTGTGCGGCTTTTTGATGTTGTCCGGAAAGTGAAAGAGATCAATGCGGAGCGTCTGCGCAGCGCCGTCCGGCAGGGAAAAGTCTCCCGCGGACCGGACGGCGCGTATCATTTCTCCGGCATTTCCGCGGACGCCCGGGAACTGGCGGCGGATCCTTCCCTGGAACTGGGTTATATCGTCGCCCCGCCCCGGATGAAACTGTATGAGAATATCAGCACGAAGATCTTCTCCATCTATATGAAATATATCAGCGATGAAGACATTCACGTCTATTCCATAGACGAGTGCTTTATGGATGTTACCGGCTACCTGCAAACCTACTCCATGAGCGCCCGCGAACTCGCCATGACCATGATCCGGGACGTACTGTACAACACCGGCATCACCGCCACTGCCGGGATCGGCACCAATATGTATCTGGCCAAGATCGCCATGGATATCGTCGCCAAACATGTTCCGGCTGACCGGGACGGCGTCCGGATTGCAGAACTGAACGAAACCCGCTACCGGGAACTGCTCTGGTGCCATCAGCCGCTGACGGATTTCTGGCGCGTCGGTCACGGGATTGCCCGAAGGCTGGAAAAGCTGGGCTGCCATACCATGGGCGACATCGCCCGGATGAGCCTGAAAAACGAGGATCTCCTCTACAAGGCCTTCGGGATCAACGCGGAACTGCTGATCGACCATGCCTGGGGCTGGGAGCCCACTGTCATCCGTGAGATTAAGACCTATCGTCCTGAGTCCAACAGCCTCAGCAGCGGCCAGGTGCTGTCCGAAGCCTATGACGCCCGGAAAAGCCGCCTGATCGTCCGCGAGATGACAGACCTTCTGACTCTCGATCTGGTCAGAAAAAAACTGGTCACCCGGAAGATGGAACTCACCGTCTGTTATGACCGGGAAAGCCTGCAGGTGAAGCATGAAGGCCGCACGGTGCAGGACACCGTCTTTCAGGTTGCTTCTACCGGCGAAATATATACCGGCAGCCTGGCCGTGGATTTTTACGGCCGTGTGATTCCGAAGCACGCCCATGGAACCGCCAACCTTGACCGCTGGACCAGCAGCACCCGATGCATTGGAGAAGCGATCCTGGACCTGTACGACCGCATCGTCTCCCCTGACCTGCTGATCCGCCGGATCTATGTGGTCGCCGCGGGCCTGATCCGGGAAAAGGATATCCCGGCAGACGCACCGATACAGTTGGATCTGTTCACGGATTACGAAGAACTGACCCGGCGGAAGGAATCGGAGGCCGCTGAAGATGCCCGGGAAAAGCGCCTGCAGGAGGCCGCGCTCAATATCCAGGAGCGTTTCGGCAAAAACGCCATGATCAAGGGCATGAACCTGGAAGAAGGCGGCACCACCATCCAGCGCAACGGCCAGGTCGGCGGCCACCGCGCGTGAACGTATAAAATTGGAGGCATCATGTCAAAAGAACCCGATCCGCGTATTGTTTACGCAGACATCATCGACCTTCCCCATCATCAGTCCGCGAAACGGAAACACATGTCCCTTCACGACCGTGCAGCACAGTTCGCGCCTTTCGCCGCCCTGGTGGGATATGACGAGATGGTGGATGAAGAAGCCCGTCTGACAGACCGTCAGATCAGCCCGGGAGAATCGGATCTGGACCGTCTGGACCGGATCTTCCGCTGCCTTACCGCCCAACTGTCCGCCGGTCAGCGGCCGGAAATATCCGTCCTGGTCTTCGTTCCGGACGCCCGCAAGGCCGGCGGCCGCTATGAAACCGTGACCGGCCGGGCCAAACGTCTGGACCCTGTTGAAAAAAAACTGATCCTTCTCGGCAGCAGTATCCCGCCGGAAGAGATCAGCCTGAATCTGGATCGGATCCTGGATCTTGAAGGGATAACAGAAGACGGCTCCGACTGACGTTCAGCCAGAGCCATCTTTAATTCTGAATGATGAATTCTTAATGATGAATTGATGTTTTATTCCCGTCTGTCGCTGCTGGCCTGTTTTTCCTCATACATCGTCTGGTCTGCATTCCTCAGGTACTGTTCAGCCTCGCTCTGGATGGATGCAGTATCAGCAGGATTCGGTACGCTCCGGCAGCAGCCGATACTGATCGAAAATCGGTAGCTCTTCCCCGCACGGCGGAGTGCCTGGTCAATGTGATTGCGGACGCTGCGCATGAACTGCTGTTCCTTCTGCTGGTCATAATGCTTCGCCAGTACCACGAATTCGTCGCCGCCGGTACGGACACAGATCTCCTCCTGGGTCGCGCTCTTCTGCATGGCCTCGGCAATCGTACACAGGCAGAAGTCGCCTTCCGCGTGTCCGTAGCGGTCGTTGATCTTCTTCATGCCGTTCATGTCGATCAGGAAGACCGCCAGCTCCGTCCCTGCGCTGCGGCACTCTTCATAATAGCTTTCAAAGAACCGGTAGTATCCGCGTCGGTTATACAGGCCGGTCAGCATATCCGTCTGATAAAGCACTTCCAGCTCATCCACCGTGTCTTTCAGCTGGTTCCGGAAGAACCAGTTCACCAGCACCGTGCTGATAGATACCAGCCAGGACTTGATATGAAGCTGTTCCATGCCCTTGAGTTCCGGGTTGACAATGAAATATCCCAGGAAGTACTGCATATGATGAACCGGGAAGATATAATACGGTTTATCGTCGTCCATCATCTCGTCCGGCAGCAGCTGGCCCGTGCGCATCCGCTGGCGCTTTACCGGTTTCCCGTTCCAGAAGCCGCAGACCACGTTGAAGGTTTCTTCCTTCAGGGTATAGCGGTGCTTGATCAGTTTCCGCTGTTCCCATCCGTCGATCAGGCACAGGACGGCGTCCTTGAAACCGGTCTCCCGCAGGCAGCCGTCCTCAATCTCCTGATAAATTTCTTCCGCAGTTTCGCCCACGGCGCCGCCGAGGACCAGGTTCGTGTTGGACAGGGTCAGGCTTTCCAGATTGGTAACACGCTGGATATAGTCATCCCGGACCATATCCTTTTTATACACGTTCATCCGTTCGCAGCCGCAGGACTGGCGGCGGCACAGGACGCCGGGTACGGCTGTCACCGGCTTCACTTCTTTTCCGTGCAGGATCTTCATCAGCTCTTCCATGCCGGTTTGCCCGACCCGGAAGAAGGGCTGCGCTGATGTGGTGATGGACGGCTCGTTGAACTGGGCCCGCAGGATGTCGTCATACCCTGTCACGATCACGTCGTCCGGCACCCTGAAGCCCAGGTTCTCAAGCGCCTGGATCACACCGATGGCCGTATAGTCGTTTACGCAGACAATGGCGTCCGGCAGCTTCTTTTTGCCTTTAGCCGCATAATCAGCCAGGATTTGCGGAACAATGTCCTCGCCGCATTCCGGCCGGAGAGTGCCGTAATAGAACCGGTCTTCCCCGCAGGGCAGGTCATGTTCCGCCATCACTTTTTTGTAGATATCGATGCGTTCCATGCAGAACGAACGTTCGACAGGTCCGGCAATGTGGATGATATCCTTGCAGCCGTGGAAATCGATCAGGTGCTCAATCACTTCGGAAAAAGACCGTTCCTGGTCGTTGATGATGCTGACGGTTCCTTCCTTGACCGTTCCCAGCGTAACGACCGGGCAGTGCACCGCTTTTTTCAGCCGGTCGATCGGTTCGATAAAGGAACCGGTCATATAGGTATCAAAGGAAATCAGGCCGTCGTATTCCTTCATATCCGGCAGCAGGTACACGACAAAATCGCCGGTATCGTAGTCCTGATATCGGTCATAGGTGCGGCTGGTGTGGTTGTCCGCAAAACTCGTAAAGAGAATGATCTTTACGTTCTCTTCCTCGGCTGCTTTCAGCAGTCCCGCTACCGTTTCCGAAACCATATCTTCATACAGAGCGGAAATGAAAACAGCGATTTTTTTGCGTTCCATAAGGCTCCTTTGCCTCTTGTTTTGTCTTATGGGGTTTTAAGTTTTTACTTCAGACATGAACATATTATCACATGTGCTTCTGTTTTTTCAATGTTTTTCCATTATTTGTCATTGGCAGCAGCAATCACCCGCTCTTACATCATCCCGCTGTTGGCCCTGAACTGCAGCTGGTACAGGTCGTAATACATTCCCTGTTTCGCCATCAGTTCTTCATGAGTGCCTTGTTCGGTGATCATTCCGTCCGCCACCACGGCAATCTCGTCCGCGTTCTTGATCGTGCTCAGCCTGTGGGCCACCACCAGCGTGGTCCTTCCCTTGCACAGCTCGTCCAGCGCCTGCTGGATCAGGATTTCCGTCGTGTTGTCCAGCGCGCTTGTGGCCTCGTCCAGAATCAGAATCGGCGGGTTCTTCAG
>CAZUXV010000187.1:0-5666 GCA_964624445.1 uncultured Oscillospiraceae bacterium
TTCAAAGTCGAAGGGGATATATACGTTAATGGAACGTACTATTATCAGACCGGACCCGGTATCCTTATCCGCAAACGGGATCTCTTCATCCAGATACGCGGTGTTGCCGGTCTCAGCAACATACTTGTAAACCGTCGGGAATAGCCACAACGCGTCGTCTGCCCGGTAGCTGGGATGTCCGGTCGCCTTCACATAGCTCTCCTGTTCCGGCGTATCCTCATGTCCGGCGTTATGGGTGAACTTCACCAGCGGCAGGCCCGCTCCGTGATGCACCTGTGCGCTCAGCATAAACGTCAGCTGTTTTCTGGCCAGTTCCGGATCCAGGTGCATAATGCCCTGGATATCCTGCACCGTATCCCGGTATCCGTATCCGTTCCGTTCTCCGCAGTAGACCAGGCTGGCTGCGCGGCTCCAGACAAAGGTGGTGAAACACTGGAAAGCATTCCAGGTGTTGATCATCGCGTCAAAATTCTTGTCAGGCGTGCAGATCTTCAGGTTTTCCAGTTCACCGTGCCAGTAAGCGATCAGCTCCTGAAGCTCTTTGTCCACCGTCTCCGCCGTCTTGGCATACCGGTCCATGATCTCTTTGGCTTCAAAAACTGTCTTCTGGCCAAGCAGGAACGCTGCCGTCTGCTTTTCACCCGGTTTCAGCGCAATGCTGCACTGCAGGGCGCCGCAGGGATTGGCGTTATAGTTCAGGCTGTTGTCGCATTTTCCGTCCAAAACCGCCTGGGGTTTGTCAAAGCGGTTCCTGCCCAGGAACTGTTCGCGCCGGCCGGTATAACTCGCCACGGGCGCGCCGGCCAGTCCGAAGAACCGTTCCCTGCCCGTCGTGCCGTCCGGTCTCGGATAGTTGAATTCGTTGATCTGTTCCAGGATAAAGCTGTCGTGGAATTCGGTCTTGGTGATAAACTGCGTATACTGCATATTCACCAGATCCTGCGTATACAGGCTTTCGGTCGTCAGCTCGGCGTAGCCGAACACGCTGATCTTCCGCGGCTTGTCCGTCAGGTTTTCCAGGCTGATCCGCCACACCTCATGGGTCGCTCCCATGGGAACATAATACAACGCACGGCTGCGGATGCCGTTATATTCGCTGACGATCTCGGTATAGCTTGTGCCATGGTGGCATTCTGTCTTATACTCGTCCAGCGGTTTGGCTACCGGTCTCCAGCTTGCGGACCAGAAATCGCCGGTCTCCTCATCCCGCAGATAGATATATCTTCCGGGTTCGTCAAACTGGTTGAATGTATAGCGGAGGATCCGGCCGGCCGCTCCGCTCTTCACAAAGCTGTATCCGCCCGCGTTTTGCGTCACGATTGCGCCGTATTCCGGTGATCCCAGATAGTTGGCCCAGGGTGCCGGGGTGTTGGGGTTTGTAATGACATACTCTCTGGCTTTTTCGTCAAAATACCCGTAATTCATCTGAATTCCTCCTGTATTGTGTGCCGTTTTTTCTGTTATCATCTTATCATAGCAAACGTTTACATGCAACCATAAAAACAGGGCCGGTCCTTTCCGGAACCGGCCCTGTTTGCTCAGGCGGCAGGCGCTTCCGCTGTTTCTTCTTCCCGGTTATACAGGCAGTTCTCCTGAATTGCCAGGACGATATCCGGATAGACCCATTTCACTGTTGATCGATTAATCAGGCCGAACCTCTCTCCGTTCCCGCTGAACGAGTGATTGTCCCACCATACACAGGTAATCCCCCGTGTACTGGCGGATGCAATGTAATAAGCAGCGAAATTCACCCGGTCCTGCGTATTTCCGTCCTTTTCGAGTGCACCGAATTCATCAATGACTACCGGAACACCGTATTTGATGTATCGATTATACAGGCTGTTCATAAAGCTGGCGATCTCGTCCATCTTGTTCTTGTCCTTTTCCAGGTCGAAAGTCCGGTCGCCGCTGTTCAGGTTCAGTGCAAAATTATAAGGTGTATAAGCGTGAGCCTCCAGGATAATCCGGTTTTCCGCCGTGTCTTCCGGCAGCTGGAAAAGATGGTCCGCTGCGCTTGCCGGAGACGCGCAGTATGCAGGCACCATCAGATAACGGGTTGCGTTGTTTCCGCCGGAGGCCCGAACCGTATCAACAAACAGCTGGTTCAGCTGGTTGATATATTTCGCTGACAGCCGGCATTCTGAATTTGCATTCGTCCAGCTCCATTCATATTGCGTCCCGACCAGCCTCGGTTCATTCATTGATTCAAGAATCAGATGTTCATCGCATTCCTTGAACGCCTCAGCCATCTGTGTCCAGATTGCCGTAAGATAAGCAACCGAACGGTCATAGTGGACCGTGTCCGGATAGAAATATTTCTTGTCGTTATCATGATGAACATTCACGATCACATACATTCCTTCATCCAGTGCCCATCCGGCTACTTCCCTGACCCGATCCATCCACTCCTGGTCGATCACGTCATCTTTGTCAACATGGTTATGCCAGCTCACCGGTATCCGGATCGTATTGAATCCGGCTTCTTTAATCGCTGCAATCAGTTTCCGGCTGGTTTTTATACCGACCCAGCTGCTTTCCATACCGGTTCCGGAAAAAAAGCTGCCGTATCCGTTATACGCGTCGAACGTATTTCCGAGGTTCCATCCGCATTTCATATCCCGCAGCAATGCCATCGCGTCGTTATCAGGTATCGTAAACTTTTTCAGATCCTCGATTACCGGGATTGTAATTCCTTCCGTCTGAACCGGCATGTCGGCCAACCCGGGAACCGTGCTGATTACCAAAGCAAGTGTAAGGATCAGTGCGCAAAGCCTTCTCCGCATTTGGTTTTCTCCTTCCTTTTGCTGCTCTTTCTGTTATTATAAACGAACCGCTGCGTTTCTTCAATCCGTCAAAAAGCAAATCATACGGAAGTTGTGATTGTCCATTTTAGGAATAATCTGTTTTCCGGAATAGAAAAGCAGGAGAGCATACTCTCCTGCCTTGTCTGTCTTTTCTTAATAGCTATCCGGATCAGCCACCGCCCAGAACGCCGGTTTCGGATTTCCTCTCCCGTCAAACAGCAGCGGGAACTGACTGCTGCGCCAGCTCATCATATCGCACAGTCCCCACACCTGGACCGCTTCAAACTGGTCGGCGTGCTCAATCAGGATCTTCATCACGTTGGCGTAATATTTGGCCTGCTTTGTAAAGGACGCTTCTGTGTTATTGTCAACCATTACGTCCAGTTCACTGACCCGCAGGCGGATATTCAGCTTGGCGATCCTTTCAACCGCAGTTCTGATCATCTGGATGGACGGGAATGATATCCCGTGGTGCATCTGGAACCCGTAACCGTCAATGTTGCCTTCCGGGATCAGGCTTTTCAGCAGCTTCTCGATGCCGATCAGTTTGCCTTGCACCGCTGTGTTATAGTCGTTGTAATACAGCAGCGTACCTTCCGGGGCATACTTGCGGGCGTATTCATAGGCCCGGTTCGGATAATCTTCGCCGATGATCTTCAGCCAGTTGCTTTTTCGCAGCCAGTTCGTACCGTCGTCAATCGCTTCGTTCAGCACGTCCCAGGAAACGACGACGCCGGGATAATTCTCATCCAGGTATTCAAAAACGCCCTTGATATAGTTTTCCATTCTCCCCAGCATGATCTCCCGGGTGACCAGCGGCTTTTTGGGATCATATCCTTCATGGAAGAAAGCTTCCGGCGTCTGGCTGTGCCAGATTAGCACATGACCGTGCACCTTAATCCCGTTGTTTTGTGCAAAACGGAGCAGCGCCTTTGCCGCGTCAAAATGGACCGCGACAGAAGTTTCGTCGCCTGTCTGTTCCACCAGTTTTTTACTGTTGCTGACATCCAGGACGGAATCGGGTTTCATCTCGTTCTCCGGCGTCAGGATATTGAACTGTTCCTTGATCAGGTTCATCCATTTCGGATTGTTAAATACCATCTGGGGCGCAGCGGAACCGAAATCAAACTTGTCCGCATAGATCTCTTTCAGGCTGGGGACATTCTCCGCTTCTTCGATGGCCATCGGCGGTTCGGTCGGCTTGGGTTCCGGCAGCGGTTCCGGAGCTGTTACCGTGAAATTCCGGATTTCGAATTCCAGCGTGTCCGCACCGGTCGTCTCCACATACAGAACAAACCGTTCAAATGCGCCGGCAGTGTATGTTCCCTTAAGAACCGTCCATTCTCCTTTTTTGGCGGTACCGAATGCAAGATTCTCATAGGTCTCCATACCGCCGGTGGAATGAGCGACCGAGATCATGAAATTCGCGCTGTCCAGGTCGTCCTGCTTGACTTCTACGCTCAGATCGTACTTCCCTCCTTCGATCAGGTCAAAATCCCGCCCGGGAGAATTCCATGCGCTCTGACGGCCGATCGTTTTCAGCGTGGCGTCTGTTGTCCGGAAAGACTGGGCACCCCGTCCGTACCAGCCGTCATTGTCTTTGGTGAAATCAGAGGCGTAAACCGTGGTGGCTTCATCTGCAAGCGCGTTTGCACAGCCGCACAGCAGGGCCAGAATCATCAGGAAAGCCAGGATTTTCTTTGTCATGATCTCTCATCCTTCCGTTCGTCGCTTTAACTTGTTCGTACATATTCTACCTTTTTGGAATCAATCCTTCAAGCCTTTTCGCAAAAGAAAGGACCGATCAATCAGAGCTGCCGGTTTTTTCCGGCATCCGGAAATGCGCCAGGATCTCGTCGCACTCATCGAACATGGAAGACACGACAGTGATAATGTTCATCTGAGGGCCGTCCATCCATAGCAGATCTGTCATATAGGCCCTGATGCCACAGGTCGTAAAGCTGCTTTTCAGCCCGGACAGCGTCCGGTCTCCGATTTGCCGCTGAATAATCTCACAGGTGTAATCATCCAGTTCCGCCGCAGGGGCATACTCCTCCAGCAGCGTTTTCAGATGTGCGAGATAAGCCGCTTCATCATACTGTTCCAGGAACGCTTCCGTGGGACAACTGGTCTCAAGCCTCACATTGCGCGGTCCCCCGGAATCCTCGGCGAAAATCACAAAAAACGCGTCGCTGAAGTTGGCCGCTTCTTCCTCAGAAGTAATGATCGGCTGGAGTGTATAAGTAGCGAAGTATTCTTCAGGCGTATACCAGATCCAATTCTCAAGTTTGCAGCTCAGTCCCATTGCCTCGTTTTCATACCGGATTCCCTCTTCATCCAGCATGCCGAAAATCTCAGGATCCCTGTCTGTCTGCACAGGCTCTTCCGGTTCTTCGTCGGCAGGTTCTTTTTCCGGGAGCCGCTGATCCTCCGGAACCGTCTGGTCCTGCAGATAGCTTAAGTCCCATTTTGCCGGTCTTTTACCTGGTTTATACTGCCAGGCTTCCGCGGGCATGCCAATATACCGCCCGTCCCGGGAGCGCGTCTTCATCGTCAGGATATCCCTGAACATCTGCAGGTCAAGCATCGCGTCCGCCGTATACCCGTAATCTTCCGGCTTGTATGTACATATTTTATCAGCATAGTCCTGTATATTCAAGATACAAAAAGGACCGCCCTGACGGGCGGTCCAGGAAACCTTTGAAAACATTTGCTTATTCAGCGGGAGTCTCCTCAGCAGCAGCTTCAGCTTCAGCGGCGGCAGCAGCTTCAGCTTCGCGTGCAGCCTTTTCAGCGTCAACCTGTTCCTGAGTCTTGTCGCCGTTGAACACAGCCGCCATGTCTTCCATGGCCAGACGAGCA
>CAZUXV010000188.1:0-5661 GCA_964624445.1 uncultured Oscillospiraceae bacterium
TCACCCCATTTGTTAGTAGTGTATCATACTTGTCTAACAAATGGGGTGCAGTTCATCCCCTGGTCCAATTGACCGATTGCCGTTTTTTGGATATGATAAAGCCATAAAAAGCGACCGATATCCTGTGAAAAAAGCCATATGGAAAGAAGGCGGACAAAAACGATGAAAACATTTCTGGTCCTGATGATGGCGCTCATGATGTGCTTCGGATCGTATTCTTTTACGGAGACCGCGGCGGATAACACGGCAGTTGCAGTCGAAGCCGATGGCGCGGCGGCCGCCGGGGATCCTTACACCCTTGAGCAGGTGGTGATCCTGAGCCGCCACAATCTGCGCGCTCCCCTGTCCAGCAACGGCTCCGTTCCGAGCGAACTGACGCCCCATGAGTGGATTCAGTGGTCCGCCGGTTCCAGCGAGCTGACCCTGAAGGGCGGGATCGAGGAGACCAGCATGGGGCAGTACTTCCGGAAGTGGCTGGATCAGGAGGGCCTGATTCCGGAAAACAGCATCCCGGAGGAGGGCGAGGTGCGCTTCAATGCCCGGGACAAGCAGCGCTGCCGGGCAACGGCCCGGTACTTCGCAGCGGGTTTGTTCCCGCTGGCGGACATTGAGGTGGAATACCCCGGCGATTCAAAGGGTACGGAGGACTTCATGAAGCCCGTGCTGCACTTCTATTCCGATGCCTATGCCGAGGACGCCACGGCGCAGGTCGCGGCGCTGGGCGGCGACGCGGGGTTTGACGGCCTGGCGGAGCAGACGCGGGACGCCATCAAACTGATCATGGACATCGTGGACATGCAGGACAGCGAAGCCTATCAGAGCGGTAAGTACGGCGACCTGCTTACGGACGGCTCCGGATACGAGATGGAAGCCGACAAGGAACCGAATCTCACCGGCGCGATCCAGACGGCTTACCAGGTGGGCGACGCGCTGCTGCTGCAGTACTATGAAGCGCCTGACGCCGCGGAGGCCGCCTTCGGGCACGCGCTGGCGAAAGACGACTGGGCCGCCATCGGGCAGTTTATGACTACCTGCCTGGAGATGAAGCACGGCGCGCCGCTGGTGGCCGCGAACATCACGAACCCGCTGCTCCGGGAGCTGGAGGCGGAGCTGAAGAACGAACAGCGCAAGTTCAGCTTCTTCTGCGCCCACGACTGCACCGTTCTCGGCACGCTTTCCGCGCTGGGCGCGAAGCTGGACGCGCTGCCGGACAGCATCGAGGCCAAGACGCCTATCGGTGTGAAGCTGATGTTTGAACGCCTGCGGGACCGGGAAGGACAGGCATGGTACCGCGTCAGCATGGTCTATCGCAGCACCGACCAGATCCGCAGCGCCGAAATGCTGACGCTGGACAATCCGCCCATGAAATACGTCCTGAGCTTTGAAGGCGTTGAAACCAACGGGGACGGCCTGATCGCCGAAGCGGATCTGTTCAGCCTGTTTGACCGTTCCGTCAGTATACTGGAGGAACTGGAAGAAGCCTACGCGCTGGAAGACGCAGCCTGACACGGAAGGAGAAGCAAAGCCAGAACTAAGGGAATCCTGAAATAGACCCTGCTTCCGGGAGCCGGCATGCATACGAAGCAGCGTAAGCTGGTGGACTTTGCAGTTGAGTGGATCGAAAAAAACAGGAAACAGCATTGATGAAGACCAATACCGTAAACCGGCGGCAGCATTGACCGCCGGCAGCAAGATCACGATGATCACGTTCTGGCAGACCTTCTGCGGGCCCTGCAAGGATGAAATGCCGGAACTGGACCGCCTTGTCCGGGAATACGGCGACAAGGGCCTGAACGTAGTCGGCTGCGTATGCGACGCGGTAACGGAGAGCACGCTTGAAACCGCGAAGGAGATCGACGGAGAGCACCTTTTCCGCAATGTGAAGGCCACCGCGAGCGTGATCACGGCGCTGCCTTTCAGGGGAACGCCGGCTACCTACTTCCTCGACGGGGAAGGGAAGGTGCTTGATTACCCGATCGCCGGCGTGCTCCCGGAAGATTATATCGCCGCCCTGGAGGATTACCTGAACGGAAAAACGGACACATTCCAGGCGCTGCTCAAACAGAAGGTCGACGGAGAGGAAACCCCGGCGCAGGCCGATGAGGAACAGAATTATACCGTCTACTTTGTGGACCAGAACGGCGAACCCGTTCCGGAAGTCATGGCGGCCTTCTGTACCGCGGAACGGTGCAACAACGTTGAATCCGACGAGGAAGGCAAAGTCGTCTATAAGGGCCCGGCCGATACCTACCATGTCACGATTGTAGAAGTGCCGGACGGCTACAGCGAGGATTACAACGACGACGTCTATACGGAAAAATACAGCTGCAGCGTCACCGTCGTGATTAACAAAGACTGATCAGATCATGGAGTGTTCCGGAACACTGAAAACCTGCCGGTCCGTTTACGGATCAGCAGGTTTTTTGTTGCCCGTGAAGGACTCAGTATGCTATTCTGTAAGCAGATCAGGGCACGGATTCCGGGGAGCGTTGATGCTTTTCATCCGAATGTGCCGTGAACAATTACAGATGATTGTGATATATCTTTTACGGACAGGGATATTATATGATCCTTCCGAAAGGAGGGCATGCCCATGGGATACCGAAACGCGCAGGATATCTTCCCGGAAGGGCTTTTGAGACAGATCCAGCGGTATGTGGCCGGAGAGACGATTTATATTCCGGCCGGGGACGAGCGGAAAGCCTGGGGTGAAACATCCGGATACCAGCGCTATATCCGGGAAAGAAACGAAGAAATCCGTACAGGTTTTGCCGGGGGCCTGACGATTGAGGAACTGATGGACAGATACGCGCTCTCCTACGATTCCATCAAACGGATCGTATATAATAGGAGGGAGACTGCAATGCTGAAATACAGCGCAACCCTGTCCGCCGCGAAAGCCTACGCCGAAGCGGGAAAAACGGACGCCTGGATCCATCTGTACCTGAATGAGGAAGGGCGGAATATTCCTTTCTCTGACGGACTGAAACTGTTTGACCGGTACTATATCAGTCCGGCGCTGTTTCCGATCAGTTTATTCAAACGGTGCACCGGGCCGGAACCGGAGATGAAGTACCGGATCGGCAAAGACTGGTGGGATCACCGGATCAGGGAACTGGAGAAGGCCATACCGGAAAACGATGATCTGCCGCCGCTGATCATTCATTACGTGGACGGGGAATTTGAACTGAACGACGGAAACCATCGCCACAAGGCTTATGAGAACCTGGGGATCGAAAAGGCCTGGGTAATCATCTGGATTACGGAAAAGGAAGAACTGGATGACTTCATGGAAAAATACGGCGAATATGTCAAAGACTGCCGGGTCATCCGAAGGTAAGGCGGTGAAAACGATATGAAGTTATATATTGTTACCGGCACCTGCGGAGCCGGGAAATCCACCATCAAGGATCAGCTGGCGGCTATGCTCAATCCGGAACGGTATGCGTGTGTGGATTCGGATGAGACCGGGCTGAACTGGTGGGATTACGCCGGGACAGACCGTGAATCCCAGTACGGCGCGGACAGCCTGAAAGAGGCCTTCCGGATGGCCGGCGGAAGGGATCTTGTCTTCGTCACCTGTATGGTGCCGCAGGATTATATGACAAAAACGACGGTGCCGGGGGAACTGCAGGCAACGTACTACATCGCGCTGTGGGCGCCGGATGAGGTGATTGAGCAGCGCCTGCGCGCCAGGCCGAAGGAACGGGGATTCACTTCAGATGAAGCGATCCGGCCGCACATTGAATACAATCAATGGATCAGCAGAAACCGGGGAAAGTATCAGCTGTTTATCAACAACGAAGCGCAAAGCGAGGAAGAGACCGCAAAGATCATTGCGGAGTACATCAAAGCCCTGCCGGCGGTTGAAACAGCCGGATAACCAGGAAACAACGCCGCCATTTTCCAATCAACGGAGCCGTGAAGCTCAGAATTTTCAATCCTTTTCTTCACGGCTCTTTTTTTTCGTCCTCATAAACGTTCGCCAAAAGCTGAAAAAAGTTCAGCCTCCGTTTCGGAGGCTGACAGGCGGCTACGAAGTCGGTGTATATGTCGTAAGTTTAAGCGGCTTTATCCCAGAACTCATTGACGACGATTTCCGCTTCGTTTGGCATGTAATTCATATGATCCACAATTTCGTCGATTGTCTTGGACTGATCCATCCCGTTCTTTCTGCAATCCCGGATGAAATCGATCATATTCTGGACAGGATCAAAATGAAGCCCTGCCAGACTCTGAAAGGTCGAGTCCACTTTGGCGTACATTTTGTTCTCCTCCTTCAATTCTTTGGTTTGGCAGGGGACTTTGTTTCCCTGCACCTGTTGATACGATTCTCAGGGAAAGAATGGCAGTCATGATCTCATTGAAAATGACTGAAGATGCCGGGCATGTATTGAAAAACAACAGAAGTGCCTGGTATCTGCGGTCACAAAAGCCCGGACCGCTGCTGCGGTCCGGGCTGTCAAGGGACTTAAGGGTTATTTTTTGATCCAGAGCCATTCGCCGGTGCGGATCATGTTGGTCTTCCGGTCGATATGGGGGTTCCAGTCGATAATTTTGCGCCAATCGGAGATGCCGTACTTATTGGCAATCCGGATCAGGGTATCGGTGGCGGAAACCTGGTGCTGGATCCAGCCGGGCTTGTCGGCTTCCTTCTCAAAGTGGCGCTTGCCGCCGGTGACTTCTTCCATCTGGTTCAGGTTCAGTTCATTATTTTCCATTTTCTTTTTCCTCCTGTACTGTGTAATGTATTTTTGTTCAGGATTGTTTTTTATCCTGACAACTGTATATACGCGGAGCAAGGGGCAGGCGTCAATAGATATTTGTCGGAGGGATCTGTACGGCTTTCTTTTTTGAGAATAGGCAGATGGTATCAGGGATTGAAATCATCTGTATTATAGGTGAAGGCGTCTGACAGATTTGAACAGCCACCGCCGTCTGCACCGCCACCGGCAACCTGATCCAGGTCATGATCCCCGAGCGCTTCTTTCACGGTCTGATTTGCTTTTTCCGTCTGGGCTTTCTGCGTGTTTTCCTTGGCATGGACGAACGCCATCATTTCCTCCCGGGATACGTCGATACCCAGTTTCTTCGCCATGCCGAGATAGATCTCCGCCGCGCTGTATAACGATTTTGATTATGAGGTGAAGGGGCGGTAGTTATTCTATGTTGTTCAGTCCGTCATACAGGTCATTGAATGATTTCATTTTGTCGCATCTGCCGTATGAGAACGTCTTGTTATCCCCGAATTCGAGCAGAAAACACTTGGCCAGTTCTTCTACAGTCTGCTCCAGCGTGGTGTAGAACTGACGGTAAGCGAAATCCTGAGCCGGGGATTCTTCCGGGAAGGTGCTCAGGATCAGGGACTCTGTGACCTGATCCAGGGGATACATCTTGAGATGCATCAGTTCATGGATGATGACTTCTTCCATGTTTTCCTGCTTCGGGTTGATGATGTTCAGCATGAAGATGGCTTTTCTGTCGTCGCAGTCGATCTTGAAATCCCCGGTCTTGGGCCAGGAAGGATCGTCGACCAGCTCCAGTTTTACATCCCAAGCCGGGACAATTCGGAGTTTTTTGCAGTATTTCTCAAACAGGGCGGTTATCTGTTCTCTGTCCATTATGCATTCCTCACAATCGATCTGATCTGCATTCATAATG
>CAZUXV010000189.1:0-5564 GCA_964624445.1 uncultured Oscillospiraceae bacterium
CCACGACCCTGCACTACGCGCCCTGCAGCGCGAAGAAGGGCCAGGGCTTCAAGGTTGTGATCGTGCTGCCCAAGGGAACGAACCTGGCCAAGCCCGAGTTCGAAGCGAAGAACGCCGAGGACGAGCTGATGACCGCCGCCAACAAGTGGCTGCTGGCCCACGCGGATTCCGCCGAAGCCGCTTCCGGCGCCAAGGTCTGCATCAAGGGCGTCAACCCCGACATCGCGGATCTGATCTGAAAACCATAAACAAAGGACGCTGCAAATCGCAGCGTCCTTTTTCAGTTGCCTCAGGGCAGCAGGGGCGAGGGATCGCCCTTGTGCCAGATACACAGGCGGTGCAGGGGTCTGGTCATCATGACATAGAGGATGCGGCAGAGGAAGGCTTCGTCCGGGAAGTTTTCCGCGGAGGCGTCGCAGACGCCGACGCAGTCGAACTCCATGCCCTTGGCGATGCTGGCCGGCAGGATCATCACGCCGCCCCGGTATTCCGCATCCGTCTCCGAGAAGAGATGCGCGTCCAGTTCCGCACCGATCTGCTTAAAGAGCTTTTTGGCCTGCTCCGCGGTTTTCTCGATCAGGGCGATGCTGTGGTAGCCTTCCGCCCGCCAGGCGCGGACCTGCTCCCGGATCCTGTCCAGGCGTTCCTTTTCGCTTCCCGCCCGGAGGATCTTCGGCGCCTCGCCGTGACGCAGCACCGGCTTCGTTTCGCAGATCCCTTCGATGGGATAGCGGGCGGACACCTGCTGCGCCAGGTTCATGATTTCCACCGTGTTCCGGTAGCTGACGGTCAGCTGTTTCAGGTCCGCCCGGTCGTCAAAGACCGGGCCTTTCCATTCGTCCCAGCTGCGGATGCCCTCGTCCGCGCGGATTCCCTGGTACAGGTCGCCGACCAGGGTAAAAGTGGCGGCGGGATTGGTCTTTTTCAGTAGCTCGATCTGGAAGGGGGAGAAGTCCTGGCATTCGTCGATGACGATATGCTTCATGGGCCTGGTTTTCAGGCCGAAGACGGTCCGGCAGATCATGACCAGCATCGGCAGGTCCTCCTGCCGGAGGCTGCCGTCGTCGGAGATCAGCTCCGGCGCGCATTCCTCCAGGAAGGCCCGGTACAGCCCGGGCAGGTCCGGCAGCGGGAACTTGTCCCGGTAGGCGGCCATATATGCCTCGGCCCGGGCGTCGATCTCCTTATACCGCTGGTCCCGGATGGCGTACAGCTCCTTGAGCTTCTGCTGCCGGGCGGGGCCTTCGCGCATACCGGAGCGGAGGCGGTTGGCCATCTGCACCGCACTGTCCGCATAGCGGTCCTTCAGGAGGGCTGCGGCGGACTGGACCCGCTTGCGGACGATCTTTTTCAGTTCGGCGATGCGCTGCTCCAGGGGGAAGAAGCGCAGGTCCTTCAGGAAGACGGTTTCCAGTTCCTCCCGTTCCATCAGGACGACGCCGGCCATCTTCATGCCGACCGGCGGAAGGACGGTCTCCTGCAGATGCTCCAGCCAGGTTTCCAGCTTTTTCATCAGGGCCAGGGAACCCTTTGCCCGGAGGACGCGGCCGGTCTTTTCCCGCTCTGCGCCGGTCAGGACCAGGTTCTTTTCCAGCCGGCTTTCCCGCAGGATCTTCGGCATGTGTCTGCCCATGCTTTCCCGGCTCCAGCCCTCGAAGGTGGTCTGGACGACCCGCTCCACGCCCAGGTCGGGAAGGACCTGGGAGATATAGGAGAGGAACAGCGGGTTGGGGGCCAGGATCATCATATTTTCCGGCCTGAGCGTCTTCTGGAAGGTGTAGAGCAGATAGGCGATCCGGTGCAGCGCGATGGTGGTCTTGCCGCTTCCGGCGGCGCCCTGCACCATAAGATTGGCATTCAGGGGGTGGCGGATGACGATATTCTGTTCCGCCTGGATGGTGGTCACGATCTCCCGCAGGCGGTCTGTTGAAACGCTGCCCAGCACGCCCTGGAGATAGGCCTCCTGGGAGACGATGCCGCTGTCGAAGAGGCTGATCAGCTCCCGCTCCTTCACGGTCAGCATCCGCTTCAGGGTCAGCTCGCCTTCCACGCGGCCGTCCGGTGCCTCATAGTCCATCTTTCCGATCTGGCCGGAGTAGTAGAGGTTCGCCACGGGGGAGCGCCAGTCTACCACGACGGGGACCAGCGAAACGGGATCCAGCACGCCCCAGCGGCCCAGGTACCAGGTTTCTTCCCGGTGCCCGGAGGGGATGAAGTCCAGGCGGGCGAAGTACGCCTGGCCGCGGGCCATGTTCAGCTGCCGCAGCCGGTCCAGCTGGTATTTGAACCGCTGGATGGTCACCTGTTCCTGTTCGTCCGGATCTTCCTTCATCTGCACGTCCATGACGACCCCGGCTTTGGCGCCGGTGAGCGCTTCCACTTCGGCGATCTCGCGGTCGATGGTGTCGGCAGCCTGCTGAAGATGAAGATACTCTTCTTCAGCGGCCGGATGATCCGGCAGTCTGACTTGTGTCATTTTCTTCCTTTCCCGGCAAAACGATAAAATAAGCCTCTGCCGTGTGTAGTCTCGCAGAGGCTTACGTTTTTTATCTCGCAAGCGTGTGGATGTGCATCATAACTGAAAATTCACCCGTTTGTCAAGCGAAAGATTTACAGTTTGTACAATTCCGTGAATTTCTTCTTCAGGTAGCCTGTGTAGACCGTCGCGTCTAGGGGTCCGCCCATGGCGGCGGGGAGCAGGTCACAGGGCTTTTTCAGGTGGCCGTACTGATGGACCTTCTCCGTCAGCCAGGCGGTGACGGGGGAGAGATCGCCCTTGGCGACGGCGGTCCATACATCGACGTCCTTCTCCATTTCCTGCAGCATCTGCACGCCGTAGGCGCTGCCCAGGGCGTAGCTGGGGAAGTAGCCCATGCCGCCGAAGGACCAGTGGCTGTCCTGCAGGCAGCCGTGTTTGTCGTCCGGCACGTCCACGCCGAGGACTTCCTTATACAGGCGGTTCCATTCCCCGGGGATATCGGCCACCTTCAGGTCGCCGCCGATCATCGCCTTTTCCAGTTCATAGCGGATCATGACGTGGAGGGAATAGGTCAGCTCGTCCGCTTCCGTACGGATCAGGGACGGTTTGGACAGGTTGATCGCGGAATAGAGCTCGTCTTCGGTGACGCCTTTCATCTGCTCCGGGAAGACTTCCTTCATGACCTTCAGCAGCGGCGTGCAGAAGGCGCGGCTGCGGCCGATCAGGTTCTCATAGAACCGGGACTGGCTTTCATGCACGCCCATGGTCACGCCGTCGGCCAGGCAGGTGAACTGCAGGTCGTCCCGCACGTCCATCTCATACAGGGCGTGGCCGCCTTCGTGGATCACGCTGTAAAGGCTGGAAAGGACGTCGTCCTCGTGGTAGTGGGTGGTGATGCGCACGTCCCACTTGTTCGTGCCGCTGGTGAAGGGGTGCTCGGTTTCGCCCAGGGTGCAGCACAGGGGATCGATGCCCTCCAGGGCCATGACCTTCTGAGAGAAGATCCGCTGCTTTTCAACGGGCCAGGGGCCTTTCAGGAAGGCGGGCACGGGCTTTTCCCGGGCGGCCACTTCTTTGATGACCGGGCTCAGGTCTTCCCGCAGGGCGCGGAAGAAGGGATCCAGTTCCGCCATGGTGGCGTCCTTCTCATGCAGGTCCAGCAGCACGTCGTAGGCGGGCTTGTCCGGCGCCTTCAGGGAAGCGAAGCGGCGGCGGGCGGTGATCAGCTTTTCCAGGTAAGGCGCGAACAGGTTCCAGTCGCTCCCGTCCTTCGCGTCCTTCCAGACTGTCATGGACTCATTGACCAGTTCCTGGTACGCCACATACTCCTCCATGGGCAGCATATGAAGCTCGTCGTAGCTTTCCTTCAGGATCTCCGCCCGGCGGAAGGTGACCTCGTCCGTTTCGTCCTTATGCTGGAGGATGGTCTCCAGGGTCTCGCCGGTCTCCGGGTTCACCAGCTGCCTGTAGGTCAGTTCGCTCAGGTAGGCCATGGCTTTGCCCCGGCCCTTCCAGGAATTCTTCGGCGCGACGGTATCGCCGTCGGTATAGAGGATGCTCTGGGCGTGCCCCAGCGCATAGGAGGCTTTTTCAAGCTCGTTCAGTTTTTCAATGGCTTCGTTCAGTGTCATAGGTCGATCTCCATGTTCTTATTGATTGATCGGTCAAATATTTTAATTTACCGATCGATTGTCCGATGCTATTATACCGGTGTACCTGGACGAATGCAAAGATAAAAGAAACCAGGGGAGAGAAATATGAACGAATTGTGCATGATCATCAGAAACACCGTGGAGCCGAATTTCCTGAATATCCGGACTTCCATTCGCACTTATGACCGGGACGCCCTGTGCTGCGGCGCGCCGTGCTGGAGATGGGCCTACCATGCGCTGCATTCAGCGGATAAATGGTTTATTAATCCATGCAGTTATGAGGAGCCGTCCTTCCACGAGGAGGGCATGGACAATCCGGACAATCCGACGTCGGTGGTCCTGACAGATCAGCAGCTTCTGGATTATCTGGACGCCGTTGAAAAAAAGACCATGGCTTACCTGGATACCCTGACGGATGAAATGCTGTATGAAAAACCGGAAGGCTGCCGCTATACCCGGCTGGAGCTGGTCCTCCGGCAGTTCCGCCACATTTCTTTCCACACCGGCATGCTGAACGGGCAGACCGCCCTGGCCACCGGGCAGTTCCCCATGTGGGTTTCCGAAACGGAGAAATACGTGGACGACGGGATCCTCTTCGGCAGGTACCGGAAAGGCCAGGTCAGCCCGAAGCAGGCGTGAGGAATGCCTGCGCAGCAAAACAAAGTCGGCAATCATTGGCGCGTTTTATCATTTATCGCTGTACCGCAGGCATCTGCCGGCGATCTTCCTTCCGGGAAGCGATGGGCTGCCAGGCCCTCTTTCAGGTCCTGTTTACAGGAATCCGGCCTGCCTGCGGCGAATTGATTCCATAGTACGCAGAGCAATCCGCTGAAAGGACGGCAGGATTTATGAGTAAAGCAACGGTCAACGGCCTCATGTCCATTGAGATCCCGGAAGGATTCCACGATGAGCGCGGAGGAACTCCGGCAGGCTTACCGGGATGACAATCCCGACCGCTGGGGAATGTGGGATCAGGAGCGCCATGTGATGGTGACCGTCATGTGGAAGGAATATTCCCGGCTGCTGATGATGCTGGCGGACGTGAAGGGAATCTGCCGGAAAAACGAGCAGATTGCCGCCAAAGGATACGGGAACAATGGCTATGAATGCGGCGGGTTCTTTTCCGTGAACGTGGACGGAGAAAAGGCGGAAGGATACCGTTTTTCCTACCGTGTCGGCGATGTGGAGCAGTCCGCGGAAACCATCCTGTTCAAGCTGGGAAAGACCATCTTCAGCATTACCTGCGGCGGCCGCAAAGAAAACCGGGAAGCCGACCGGGAAATGTTTGACAGGATTATCGCCGGAATCACTTTGGAGTAAGGTTCTGCGCTGTTCAGGAACCGGACAGAAAAAAAGGCTTTACAAAGCCCGGAAGTTATGATAAGATATCCGCTGTTCGGGGCATTAGCGCAGTTGGTAGCGCACAACACTGG
>CAZUXV010000190.1:0-5556 GCA_964624445.1 uncultured Oscillospiraceae bacterium
TCGGCGTGAGCATCGGCCGTCTCCGGGAAGACAAGATTTTTGACTGGCGGTTTGTGTGCCTGAGCCACAATACCATCCGCGGTGCCGCCGGCGGCGGCATCCTGACGGCGGAACTGCTGTGCAGGAAAGGATACATTGTAGCGAAATAACATAAACTCATGATTCGTATTGGCAGAGTAGCGTTTTCCGCGTAAAGTGTTCATGAACGGGGAGTTGTCATGAAACGAAACGGTGAATGCCGTGCGGTGGAGAATGCGCATCCCGCTGCTATTTACAGCAAGGCCTCTGCGAATCACAGGAACTTTTTCTTGAGATCGGAAGGAGGCTTTTTTCATGCAGAAAAACATGACAAAACGGCTGTGCGTCATCGCGGTGCTGATCGCGATGCAGATTGTGCTGGGACGGATCGCTGCGATCAACGTAGGAAGTTATTTGAAAATCAGCTTCGGATTTATACCGATCGCGGTATGCGGGATCCTGTGCGGACCCCTGTGGACCATGCTGATGGCAGCGATATGCGATATCCTGGGCGCACTGCTGTTTCCGAGCGGGTCGTTCTACTTCGGATTCACCCTGGTGGCGATTGCCGGCGGGCTGATCTACGGCCTGTTCCTGTACAACCAGAAAGAGAACATTGTCCGCTGCCTTCTGTGCACCCTGACGGTGGCCCTGATCTGCAATATCCTGCTGAATACGGTGTTCCTGATCCAGATCGGCGCTATGGTCGGCCCCGGGAATGAAGGCTTCTGGTCGGTGATGTGGACCCGGGTCATCAAGAACGCGGTCCAGTTCCCTGTAAACGGTATCATTCTGTTTGGTGTATGGAAAGCGCTGAAGCGGATTCCCGCCCAGCTGAGGACATTCTGATGAAGAAAGAACAAAAACTGGCGATCCTGGCGAAGCTGGAGGAGACCTATCCGGAAGCTAAGGCGGAGCTGGTCTTTTCCAATCCCTATGAGATGCTGGTGGCGACGATACTGTCCGCCCAGTGCACCGACAAACAGGTAAACAAGGTTACGCCTGCGGTTTTCAGCCGCTGGCCGGATGCCAACACCATGGCGGAGGCGGAAGTGGAAGAACTGTTTCCGATGGTGAAGAGCTGCGGATTTAAAAGCAAGGCGGGGAACATTATCGCTGCCTGCCGGATCATTAAGGAACAGCACGGCGGGCAGGTGCCGGATACGATGGAGGCACTGACTGCACTGCCCGGCGTGGGCCGGAAGACAGCCAACGTGGTGCTCTCCAATGCCTTCGGTATTCCTGCTTTCGCGGTAGATACCCATGTATTCCGGGTGAGCAACCGGCTGGGGCTCTGCAAAGCAGACACGGTGGAAGAAACGGAAAGGCAGATGACCAAGCTGATCCCGCGGGAAAAGTGGGGGATGGCGCATCACTGGCTGATCTGGCACGGAAGAAGACTGTGCAAGGCACAGCGGCCGCTGTGTGACGACTGTCCATTGCAGACAATGTGCAGTTATCACAATTCATAAATCAGTAATAAAAGAAGGCGTCCGGAAACCGGACGCCCTGTTTACTTATGTTCGGATCATTCGAAGAAGAGATAGTCGAAACCGGGGTAAGAGACGTTTCCGTCTTCGGACTGGATCTCGTAAGGACCAGTGCAGGTGCCGTAAATTCTGACCCTGCTTTCAGTGACAAGGCCGGGATCTTCGTCAGCCATGTAGATCAGGTAATTGGAATACTTTTTACGGTTCAGTTTCTGCGCCGCAGTGATCATCCACTGGTCACCGACCTGCTTCACATCAGTGATATAAACGTCAAAGACGAGAGTCTGGCCGAAATAGGTATCGATCTTCTTCACCAGCGTGTTGTAATTCACTTTTTTCGCGTCTTTGGAGACGTTCGCTTTGTTGTCCGCTTCGGTAAAGGTACGGGTTGCCTTCCGGGTAATCCGTTCGGTGGAGAGGTTCTTCTTGGAGAAGACCAGGGTAATGTCGTATTCGCCCTCAACCGCTGTCGGCACCTTGAATTTGAATTTGCCGGTTCCGTTGGTTTTGACGGATTTGATCGGGATATTGACGCTGCCGCGGTTCACGAGGCACTGAATCTCAACGTTTTTCTCCGTGGTGCCGGAGATGACCAGTTCGTCGGACGTCAGTGTTTCGGGAATCTCCGCGTCCAGACTGTAAGGCAGGACGGATTTGTTGAAGGTGACAGGGTTCAGCACAGCGTCCGCCACCGTGGCGTTGTTGATGCACATGTTGACTGTGACCTGGTAGAGTCCTTCATCGGGCAAAGTGACCTTAGAGGAGAATTTGCCGTTGTTGCCCGCAATGGCCGGGAAGCGGTAAGCGGAGCCGGACCAGCGCATCGCAACAACGATGATTTCGGAGCCGGGGTAGGCCGTACCTTCAACGGTGAAAACGCCCGTATTGGTCTTTTCGGGAGGAAGAACCGTTACGCTCAATGTGTTGGCGGCTCCGGCGGGCACAGCGGGATCAGAAGCGCTTTCGGGGGTTCCTTCCCCGGAGGCTGTGGCGGCCGGTGCGATGGCGGCGGCCTGTTCAATCACGACGGTGTTGATGATGTGGCGGATCCTGTCTTCGTCTGACTTGCGCGGCTTACGCTGATAGGCCTGATAATCCACAGACAGCGTGTAGCCGTTCCGGACAATTTTACGGATGTAGCCGCGGTGCTCTGTACCGTCGCCTTTGAACAGATATTCGAACTCAACATAATTGCCGCTTTTTCCGTGGTTTTTGATCACCGGATCAAAGACAGCGTAACCGGACTGCTTTGCTTCGGAGATCACATCGGTCATGTACTGCTTGCGATCAGCCCGGGTCTGTGCTTCCGTATCGAAATACTTTGCGGAGAGTTCGTCCTGGATCAGGATCACCTCGACGCAGGTTTTCTGGTCTTTGGACCAGGCCTGGAACAGGACGCCGCGGGCTTCCATATCAGCACGCAGTTCATCTGCCGTTTTTCCGAGAGACTGGAGCAGGTCCGGATGTTCGGAAAGCGTTCCGGGCGTCAGCACAATAAATGTATTTTCATCAAAGGACATCCTGCCGGACACGGCCTCCAGGGGGTATTCTGTTTCAGCAGCAGCGCAGGCACAGAATGCCGTAAGCAGCAGTACCAGGAGCAGGAGTAACGATTTCCGCACGGGATCACCGTCTTTCTCAGTTAATATCGTCGATCAGTCCGTAATTACTGATAAAACATTACATATTAATATACCATAAAACAGGAATCATTGGCAAGATTCCGGCTGTTCCGTGCCGTGTGAAATGACGGCTTTCCGGCGGCGCAGGAAGCTGTCACGATCCAGCATGACGATTCTGCCACAGCCGTTGCAGCGGATCTTGATGTCAGCCCCGGTGCGGATGACCGTCCATTCACTGGACCCGCAGGGATGGGGTTTCCGGGTTGTGATTACGTCTCCGACCAGGATCTGTTCAACCATGATGAACCTCATTTCAAATTCATATTTCATAATGAGAGATGTTTCCGTCCATAATCATAGTTCATGAGGGCGGAAAAATCAACGAGGTTTACAGGACAGAGACAATTTGATAAAATAACTGGAGATAAACGGGACAGAAGAGGAACGAGAATGAACCAGAAACGCGATCCGGTCGGGGTTTTTGACAGCGGGGCAGGCGGTATCAGCACCCTGCGGGAAATGATCCGCGAGCTGCCGGATGAGCGTTTTATTTATTTCGGCGATACCGCCAACGCACCCTACGGCACAAAAAGTACGGAAGAAGTGATTGCGTGCGTTCGCGGTGTGGTTGACCATCTGCTCCAACAGGATATCAAAGCACTGGTGATCGCCTGCAATACAGCGACCGGCGCCGCTGCTGCCACGCTGCGGCAGGAGCTGAGCATTCCGGTCATCGGGATGGAGCCGGCACTGAAACCGGCTTCCAAGATCCGGAAAAACGGCAGCGTGCTGGTGCTGGCTACGCCGCTGACCCTGCACCAGGAAAAGTTTGAAAACCTGATGAAACAGTATGGACAAGGCGCTGTGAAGGTTCCGTGCCCGGGATTGATGGAACTGGTGGAAGCGGACGACCAGGCCGGTATACGGCGATATCTGGAAGAACTCTTTACCCGCTATCCGCCGGAGAAGGTGGACGCGGTCGTCCTGGGATGCACGCACTATGTGTTCCTGAAGGACATGATCCGGGAAATGCTGCCGGAGCGCATTGCCATCACCGACGGCAACGCGGGTACCGCGCGGCAGCTGAAACGGGTCCTGGAGCGGGAAGGGCTGCTGAATGACGAAAGCCCGGGCAGCGTAAGGCTGGAAACCAGCGGCGCGGAGAGAGATATAGCCCTGATGAGAAAGTTGCTCACCAATTCATAATCCATCATTTCCAATAGAGTATTGAATGGTGTGAATCCAACCGAAAAACGCATTTTTTGCTTTTCATTTGCTGATCAATATGGTATAATCACATTTAGCTTTTGATTCCCGCGTTTCGCGAATTCGGAAAGCGGGATGATCTTCGTTACGAAGAAAAATGAGGAGGAATGACAACCATGGCTGAATTCGCAACCGGAAACATTCGTAATATCGCCCTCATGGGGCATGGCAGCGAGGGCAAGACCACGCTGACTGAGGCGATGCTCTTCGCTGCCGGCATGACTGACCGTCAGGGCAAGGTGGAAGACGGCACCACCGTTTCCGACTTTGATCCTGAAGAGAAAAAGCGCGGCTTTTCCATCAGCGCTTCCTACGCTCCGATTCCCTGGGCGGGAAAAGTGATCAACGTGATCGATGTTCCCGGATACTTTGACTTCATCGGCGAACAGATGGGACCCCTGCGCGTGATCGAGACCGCGGTCATCGTGGTCGGCGGCGTGAACGGACTGAGCGTCGGTGCCGAGAAGGCGTGGGACAACGCCGGCAAGGCCGGCCTGGGCCGCATGTTCATCGTGAACCAGATGGACCGCGAGCATGCCAACTTTGAAAAGGTCGTTGCCCAGCTGCGTGAAAAGTACGGCCCCAGCGTCGTACCGATCCTGCTGCCCCTGGGACAGGGCGCCGGCTTCAAGGGCGTCGTGAACGTTCTTGAAAAGAAAGCCTATGAAGGTTCCTACAAGAAGAGCACCGAAGTGCCCATGCCCGCCGACCTGGAAGGCGAAGTCAACGAAGCTTATGAAAACCTGACCGAGCAGGCGGCTTCCGCGGACGAAGAACTGATGGAGAAGTACTTCGAAAACGGCGAACTGAGCCATGAAGACGTTATGGCCGGTTTCATCAAGGGCATGAAGGACGGCAGCATCGTTCCCGTCGTGGCCTGCTCCGCCCTGACCGGCGTGGGCATCGCCCGGACGCTGGACCTGATCGCCAAGTACCTGCCTTCTCCCGGCCATGAAGGCCTGACCCAGAAGGGCAAGAATCCGAAGAGCGGCGAAGAGATCGAGCGCGCCTGCAAGGATGACCAGCCCTTCTCCGCACTGGTGTTCAAGACCATCGCTGACCCCTTCGTCGGCAAGCTGAGCCTGTTCCGGATCTTCTCCGGTATGCTGACTTCCTCCCCTCCCATGTTTAACGCCAACAAGGAAAAGGCTGAAAAGGCC
>CAZUXV010000191.1:0-5524 GCA_964624445.1 uncultured Oscillospiraceae bacterium
ATTCCGGATCATGCCCGACCTGCACCGTCGCTGTGTCGCCGCCGTTGACTACCTTACCTTCGCCACCCTTGGACTCAAGCGCAGTCTCCAGCACCTTCACCGTCAGCGTTACTGTGCCGTTCTTCCCTGCTCCGACGTTATCAATCGTCCAGGTCACCACTTTGTTGCTGTCCGGCGCTGCTGTTGACGCTTCTCCGTTCACCTCGGATGACACATATTCCACATGCGCATCCAGCTTGTCCTTTACGGTGACCGTCTCTGTTCCGCTCTTATAGTTCTTGTAGTTGATTTCATAGGTGATGGTGTCACCGGCCTTTACCCCGACATCTTCACCCGGATTCTTCTCCGTTTTGTGCGGCTGTTCAGCTTGCACATATGTATTTGTATAATCAATTCTGCCCGTTGAGGTATCATCGCTTGTCAGCTGAAGTCCATATCCAGTTCCGCTGACAGCATTTGTAGTCGCTACATTTGTTTTTGCCGTAATGGCATATGTGCTGGTTGCCAGCCCATAACCATCAGGTTCAGACTCAATGGTCTCCGTTATTGTATACTTTGCCTCCGGTTTAAGATACTGCGCATACGCCGCAGTATCAGTACTCTTCAGTGTCGCTGTATATTTATTCCCCGAAAGGCTGAAAGGAGAATCTGAGCCGGATAGCAATACTTCATCCAGCAGTTTATTGTTCTCGCTATCTGTTACAGTAATCTTGATGCCAGCCGCTGCAGAAGAAGGCGTCACTCCGACAATTGTCTTTGTAATTACAAGTTCAGCATCCCGATATTTGTTATAAATATCTACCTGAACAGGAGTAGTCTTGTTTACATCTGCCGACGCGGTTGTCACATCTGTGCCATCCACTTTGTATGTTGTGGATATACTATATCCGGTTTTCGTCACGGTTCCTTCGGCAACAGTATATGTGCCAGAAGGCATATGCGTAAAACTCAAAGTCTCATTATCGTGAATTCCGAATGATGTCTCTGAATCAGTCAAACCGGTATATGTAGCTGTGAACCCGTTCAATGTTGCGGTCACATACTTTGCGCCACGCATGATTGTAATAGGGTATATGTCATCAGCTGTCACTGTATAAATACCTGTTACTGTCTTCGTAACGTTCAACGACCCGGTATCAATGTTGTTCGTAAAGTTTACTTCTTTTGCTTTGCTCTCAGGATAATTTTCTGCTGTAACTTCAACACGAATAATCTGATCAACCGGAGCTATATCGTCATCCGGATCATCCGTTTCTTTAATCCAGTATTCTCCAACCGGAAGTTCAACAATGGCACTGTCTTTCGGTGCTCCATCAGCTCCAATCGCCACAGTGAGTGTAAGATCTTCCTTTTCCCCACTTCCGTCTCCCTTGGCAACCTGATAAGCATGTTCACAGATGGAATCAGTATATACAGTAAAAGTATATGTGCCTTGCAATGCTTCTTTCTCTGCATCTGTCACAGGCGCATTACTGTTTGCTGTTACTTCTTTATGAATTTTCAGGTAACCTACCGGTTCATAAATATTATAGACATAAAACTCAAGGAAACGGTTAAACTCATGTTTTCCGTCATGATACACATTTTCATACGTATATGGTATTCCGTTTTCAAAATAATACTCACCAAGATACTCACTATGGCTCAAATATAAATCATCGTCTTTTGTGTAATCCTTGCTGACATGACGTTCAGGATACTGATACGGATCTGCATCATTTCTCCATGCATATTCAGTTTCTATACGAGAATGATTGTAAACCCATTTATGGCCTTGATCATCAAATACATAATCAGCAACTGAATCCGGATCTTCAGCTATTTGCACTGTTGCCGGATTGTCATAAGTCCCGGCTGCTACATCATAATCATTTATGAATCCGAAGCCATCTTTTCCGACGTTCAGCTCCTTGACGTGGAGAGTGGTTGTACTCCCATTTTGATAAACATTTATATCACAGGACGTTCCGTCCTGAAGCGATAAAGCCCGTGTTTCTGTTCCATCAATTCCTTCAACATACTTGGTAACTTCTATTGCTACTATGTCATGTGGGCTATCCTCGTTTGGTGCAGTGAGTTTAAAATCCATACCAGGACCACAATCTAAGCCCAAATTATCAGTCCATTCCTGGTTTTGCCTTAATACGCCCGCTCGCCATTCATCTTTTGTATAGATAGCACCAGGAAGATTCAATGCAGGGCACGCGTTATCTTCATCCCAGTAAGAAAAGCTGGAAGAAAGAGAGACTTTGAATGTCTTACGAATAGGTTCACCATCTAGCAGAACAACATAAACCTGCCCGTCTGTATCTTTATACGTCATCGTAAAAGTAACGGGCTTTTCAATGACAACTTTATAATAGATTGGTCTTTCCTTCCTGACATCGCTAATCTTCTTTCCTGTGTCAACTCCATTTTCCCAATAATTCTTATAGTTTGCTTGGTCTTCATTATTGGCATAGTCAAGAGGCACCTCGCCCAGATCAGATACTTTAAATGAGCCTTCCAAACGAACCTGTGCTTTGTAACTTTCTTCAGAGCTGCTTGTATCTGCATTTCCTGAGTATCCTGTAACTTTGTAAACATCATTTAAGTATTCAGTATATCCCTTCCAAGTTGTGTAAGCAAAAATATCTGCTTTTTTAATATCATTCTGCACAACAGGAACCAACCGTTCCACATTCAGGGTAATATCATTCCCGCGATAAACTTTCAAATCGTTGTCTCTGTATCCGATGATATGATCATTAATGTTCTCAATACTATCTATATTTTCCAGATCTCCCGGACTTAATTTGGCCAGTTTATATGTACCATATGCCAAAGGATACTTGATTTTTTGCTTTGCACTGACTTCTATGTCAATATGATTTACTGTATGGTTCCAGGTGCTGACGTTTTGCACATTCTGCACTTCTGCAAAGAAAAGTTCTACTGGTTGGTTTTGATCTCCGCAGATTCGTAAAGTTCCATCCGAATTCTGCTTCACGCCAAGGACATTATTATAATGGTAGAGACGATGAGTTTGAGGATTATACTGTACTGCATGCTCCCATTTATCGAGTGTACTCGGATCATTAGGATCTACATTAACATCAACATATCCAAGATCTGTATCAACATTAATATATCTACGCGTATACTTTGTCGGCAAGTGCGTTCCTGAATAATCATAGTCCCAGGCATCACTATCGTGCCAAAGATTATAATTATTATATCCAATTGCTTCATATAACCAGTTTATGGGATTTACCATCTTTACGGCCTGTACATTATCTCCCTGCATGACTACATCGTTATCATCCAGAAGAAACAAAGTACCATCGTTCTCTACAACATAATACTGCCCTTCATGGCGAACTACCAAAGCATATCTATGACTTGCTTCTATCTCTGTCACAATCGTCCCCGTCACCGAGAAGCTTTCCTGTACATAAGTCAGGTCTGTGCCGTCTTCCGCGTTGTCCGCCACGGCAACATCCGTAATTACTTCCGTGCCGTTTTCCGCAAAGTGCACGACACTCAGTTGGGCGTTTTCTTCCAGTTCCAGTTTGTCGTCATAGCTGATTTTTACCCGGACCGGTGTCTTCGGCTCAATCTTCTCGCCATCCTTCCGGATCTCAATGTCGAAGAACCGGGCAAAGGTCACGTTTTCACTGCTGACGCCGAGCTGCGCGGCGGAAGCTTCCAGATACTGCTGATAGTCTGCTTCCCCGGGCAGGATTTCCCGAACCGCCAGTTCGGATCCGGTGGGAATCCCGGCTTCCGGATCATAGTCCACCCGGATATCGAAGGTGTCACCGTCATGAGCGGTAAACCAGGTCTCCAGGGAATAGCAAAGCACAAACTGCGCGAATTCTTCTGTTTTGAAGCTAAAAGCTGTCACGTTTTCCGCACCGTTATCCATTTCGTTGCTTTCCAGCTGCAGGGTGTCGGTAATGTCCGTGGCAGTGCCGTTCTGAACCTGGTAGAGGCGGAAATCCGTTCCCACCATTTCCTCGTCCAGGTTGATTGATACTTCGAAACCGTTATACTGTTCTGTATCAACATTTTCCAGACCGATATCGAAGACCTGACAGGCAGACTGGTCATCAATTTCTGCCGCTTGCTCCTGTACGACAGCAAACGCTTCCTCGCCCTGGGCATCCGTAAGCGTATCCACATAGGCATTGGCGTCTTCCGGCAAATACAGTTCATCTACGGATCCAATGACTGCTGCTTCGTCCTCTGTGCTGACTTCCACAATACCTTCGGCAGCCGCCGTAATTGTATACACCGTTTCATCAGGCATACTGATCGTAACGGCTTCCTGTTCTTCAGGATCTTTCAAAACGCGCAGAACCCAGTCGTCATCTGTCTGAGTCAGACTGATCACATCGGGATTTGTCGCTTCGACATTCTGAATCTCCGCCATGAAGGATTGCACTTCACCCTCTCCGGCGATTTCCAGATCGGTAATAACCTCCGACAGCTGAATATCCTGCGCGCCGGCAAACGTGCAGGTAAAGCTTGTTACGACTTCTTCCGTCGTTTCTTCAGTCTCTTCTTCGGCATTATATCCGCTTTGCTCCGAATCAGGCTCTTCCGCAGCTTTTTCATCCTGATCTTCTTCATTCGCCTCATCCGGTTCTTCTGGCAGAGCCTCATCCTGTTTCTCAGCAAATCCGTCTGCCACTTCATAGGTCTGCGTTTCAGCTGACAGCCCTTTCTGATTCTCCCCGTCTTCCGCTTCTCCATCAGGAATGATCTCTTCGCTCTCATTCTCGGCAGCACTCAGGGTAAAAGCCAGATCCTCCTTTGCGGAAATCTCAACATTGAATTTGCGGAAAGCAACCTCGTCCAGAACGCAGACATATGTGCCGTTTCCGTCAGAAACAAACTCTGCTTCGTGGTCAATCGTCACATCCGCACCGTCAGGATTGGTATTCAACGTCAAAACCATATTGGGATTTCTACCGCACTTGACCAGTATTACAGCCCTCTGGCCGGCAGCCAATGTATCGCTGATGCTGTTTCCGGCTTTCAGAGCTTCATAGGTTTTTTTAGCAGACTGTGATGTGGATTCTGTTGTGTCAATCGAATCCTCATCTTCAGAAAGTTCAATATTCTCAACAACTAAATCATTTTCGGTAATCGGAGAACCCTCTGTCGCAGCTTCTGTGGGTTCTTCGTTCTGAACTTCTTCGGATTCTTCGTTCTGGACTTCCTCCGGCACTTCGTCCTGAGTTTCCACGGATTCTTTATCTTGATCTTCTTCGGAGTCTTCGCCTTGGAGTTCCTCCGGAACTTCGTCCTGAGTCTCCACAAATCCTACATCTTGAACTTCTTCGGATTCTTCGTTCTGGACTGTCTCCGGCACTTCGTCCTGAGTTTCCGCAGATTCTTTATCTTGAATCCCTTCGGAGTCTTCTCCCTGGGCTTCCTCCGGCACTTCGTCCTGAGTTTCCGCAGATTCTTTATCTTGAATCCCTTCGGAGTCTTCTCCCTGGGCTTCCTCCGGCACTTCGTCCCGAGTCTCCGCAGG
>CAZUXV010000192.1:0-5484 GCA_964624445.1 uncultured Oscillospiraceae bacterium
GGGCTTTTGAACGGTTCGGCGAGCCGTTTATCCAGCGGGAACTGCGCGTGATGGATATGGCGGATAAAGAGCTCCGGAAGCAGAGCTGGGAAATGACGGAGGAAGCGGCGATCCGGTCGCTGGGAAGCGCGGACTACAGGGGAATGCTCTCCTTTGTGGAACATACCCTGGAAGAAAAACAAACCGAAGGAGAGAGAGAAATCGGGGTCCACAAGCTGGAGTTCGGATATACCCGCTACGAACATACAAAGCGCGTGCTTGGCTGGGCGAAACGCCTGTACGACGCTACTGAGGATAAAACAGGGCTTCGGTATGAAGATCTGATGATCGCAGCGATCTTTCATGACGTGGGAAGGGCGGTTTCCATACAAACGGGCACGGATCACGCAAAAGCGGGGGTGTCGATTACTAGAGACTGGCTGCTGTCAAACGGATATGATTCAGAACGGGCGGAGTATATTGCGGGTCTTGTCGGGTCGCATTCCGAGAAATGGCGTATGCAGGATCCGGCCACAGACCGGAACCTCCTGATGCTGATGGAAGCAGACCTTCTGGATGATATGGGGCTCCTTGGCATTGTGATGGATACGATGATTGTCAGGGCCCGGAAGACGGACGCCACATTCTACGACTGCTATAACCATTACGAGACATACACGCATCCGATGCAGCACGACTGCCCGGTGGTGACAAAGGAAGCCAGGGCACTCTGGGACGCCAAGACGAAGAGCACGGACCGCTTTGTGGAGGAGTACCGAAAGGATATTCTGTTTGGCGGGGAAAACTATATCGGATACAGGTAAAGGGGGCTTCCTGCTGTCATCAAACAACTGAAATGATAATTGCAGAAGAAAACCCTGTGAGCAAAACTGATATGCTCCCTTCATTAGACAGTTTTTCTTTTACTGTCTCTCATGAAGGGAGCATATCATGATCCGGAGCGGGGTTTTTGCAGCGGAGAAGCCGGAAACCGAATTACTTTTTGATTTCGGCGATCGCCTTTGCACGCGGATCTTCGGGATTGATGCCGGTCATGGAAAGAATCGTTTCAGGAATACCGATCAGGGGATAACATTCTTCGGCCAGATTCTGTGCGAGCAGTTGATTCCCGACCCTTTTCGCGTGAATGGCGGAAACGAGGAACCCGTAGCATGTCCAGAAACACGCGGAAAGGATCAGGGAGACAACAATGCCGCCCACAAGCGGAAGCGTGATGCGGTCGCCGCCCAGAGTGTATATAACTGCCGTAAGGATCGCCGCGAAAAGAACCGTAAGGATCAGCTGGAATATCCAGGGCTTTTTACAGGGAGCCCAGGCCTGCTCGCGCCCGCAGGATGTGCATTCGGCGCCCGCATTCAGGCGGTACAGATTATGATCCTGATTTACATTTTTGAAAAACTGTGGCAGTTTTTTCATCATGATCAGGGCGCCCTGTGCATGGGCGGCCTGAGGAGACATCTGCCCGCCGGAAGCAATCTGATATGAACCGTCGGTGACGGAAATCTTGCTGCAGTATTCGCATCGGAAAGCGCATTTGTATTTCACGGTGACTTTGCTCTGGTAGGTTCTCATCCGGGTCATCTCCTGTTCATGTGTCCAGACAGAGGTCGGACGGGAAAAAGCGATTTCAGGCCATACGCTGATGCGGCTCACAAAATGAGCCTCTCCCGATCTATTCAGTCTGGTATTTACCAGAATTATACAAAAAGAACAGAGGATACGCAACATATCCCTTTCATGCTGTGTAAACAAAAGTAAGCAGTATTCATATGGACACAGGTTTTGTATTGCGATATAATTTGATCAGAATAAGATGAACAGAAAAACCGACAAAGGGGACTGTATCCGGAAAGAGATGTACGGATACGATCAGGAGGTTATATCATGCTGAAGTATAAATGCCAGAACTGTGCCGGTGAGATGGAGATCCATTCCCACGGAGAACTGAAATGTCCTTTTTGCGGATCGAAGCGGTATTTCTCCGATGCGGAACTGGCCGGGTACAAAGGGTACCGTGACAACGTGCTGCAATATGTCCGCGCATCCAATGACGCGCTCTTTGAAAAAGGGGACACGCTCAGGCTCTGGCGTGACAGCGATACCGCCGTGTTTGAAAGCAGAGAAGGAGAGATTACGGCAGCCTACACCTATCGTACACAGACGGACGGTGTGGACGTTTATATCAATAAAGAGAGCGTGATTTACGTCTTCCCTTCGGACAAAAGGATTCTGGCGGACAGGATGCTTGGCGCCGTCAGGAGCCTGAAATTCCCATCCGCGGATATCAAAGATTTGCAGAACACACTTCCGCATCTTAAAGCCAGGTATGAACTGAAAGGCGGAGAGGCGCTCCTTGTATTCGAAAAGAGCGAAAACATGTATCCGCTTTTCGTGTTTTCGGAACTGCATCCGAAGCATGTCGCATGGATGATATCCCGGATGGAAAACACATGCTGCTTACTGGAGTTTAACGAATGTGACCATATGCACATGGACGAGGATAATCTCTTTATCAATCCGATCAGCCATGAGGCATTTCTTTACGGAGGATGGTGGGACCTCAGACCGGGGTCCCCGGTAACGGCGCTTGCCGATCTGAGAAAGACAGCAAAGCGAATTACCGGTTCAAGGATCAAAGCCGGGCCGGCAATGTATACGGAATTCCTGAACTCAAAGCCCAGGGGTACCGCATATGATGATTTTGAGTACTGGGACGCTGTGATCGAAAAAGGATTTGGCGGACATCATTTTGCAGAATTTGAAGGTTAATACCAAAAGGAGGAAGAGAAAATGGGATTTGGCAGTTACAGGGCTTCTGACTGGAGCAGACTGAAGGAAAGCCGGCGGATTGACAAAGCGTCGGTGAACGAGATCTTTACATCCAAAAAGATGGATGACCGTTACAACCCGCGGTTTATCAACATGCGTGAAGCAAGGGATTCGAAAGAGCATCCCAATTCAACGCCGATTGCAATCGGCGTGGATGTTACCGGATCCATGGGATACCTTTCAGAGGAGATCGTCAAAAACTCCCTGAATGAACTCATGAAAAAACTATACTCCACGAATCTCGTTGAAGATCCGCAGCTGCTGTTTGCGGCGATCGGCGACGCAGCCTGTGATACGGCGCCTCTTCAGGTTACGCAATTTGAATCGGATATACGTATCGCGGAGCAGCTGATGGATTTATGGATCGAAGGCAGAGGCGGAGACGCGCCTGAAGACTATCAGCTGCTGTGGTATTTCCTTGCAAAGCACACAGACATTGACAGCTATAATCTGCGCAGTAAAAAAGGTTACTGTTTTACAATCGGAGACGCAGAGTTCCATGACAGGCTGACTGCCGGACAAATTGAGAAAGTTTTCGATGATAAATCGGACAATATCTCTTCGAGCGAGCTTGCCAGGATGGCTTCAGAAAAGTATGAGCTGTTCCATATCGACCTCCGTTACGGCAGGGCCAGTGCCGCGGCCCTTGTTCCGGGACGCGTTATTTCCATCAAGCCGGCTGAAGTCAAGTATCTTCCCGAAGTGATTATCGCAGCGATCCAGACGGCCGAAGGAATGGACAGGAATGACATTATGAAGGGACTGGATCCTTCGTCAAGAGCCGTTGTCGAGCAGGCGATCAGCGGCCTGAAACTTGGAAAGAACATCAGACTGTAATGATCATTGCAATCATCGGTAAAAATTTCGGGGATGAAGGGAAGGGACTCGCCGCAGATTATTTCTGCGCGCGGGTTCCTTGCTGCATGGTGGTCAAACACAACGGCGGCGCCCAGGCGGGACATACTGTCCAATTCGAAGGAAGACGGTTTGTTTTTCATCAGCTCTCATCAGGCTCGTTCAGAGGCGCAAAAACATTTTTCGCATCGACTTATTATCCGGATTTTTACAAGCTGCGCGAAGAACTCGGAAACTATGGCAGCAATCCCGGGATCTATTGCAGCGCCGATACACCGTTGATTTATCCGGATGACATTCTGATCAACATGGCCCTGGAGGAAAGCAGAGGAGACCGGCGGCACGGAAGCTGCGGCATGGGGATCAACGAAGGCTTTATCAGAACGGAAGCAGGATTCGGATTGTATGCCCATGATGTGTTTGGTATGAATGCATCGGATCTTACACGGAAAATGAGATCGATCAGGGAAGAATACGGAAGAAAGAGACTGGCCGAGGCATTCGCCGATGATATTTCACCGGAATACGCGGAGCTTCTGTCTTCTCCCAATGTTCTGATGAACGTCGCGGAAGAAATGCTCCGGGCCGCGGAAAGCGTAACCCTGGTAGAGGATGAGGCGGCGTTTCTGAGATCACAGAAGAATATCGTTTTTGAGTCAGGGCAGGGATTGTTACTGGACAGTGAGAACGAAGCATATGCACCGCATGTGACCGCCTCCAGAACGGGACTGCACAATGTCGTGATGCTCTTGAAAAAGGCAGGGCTTACACTCGATGAAAGTTGCTATGTCACAAGGACATATGTGACCAGGCATGGCGCCGGAACACTGTGCTGTGAAGCGGAGAAAGATACCATCGGAAAGATCGCTGCGGATCAGACCAATCTGGAAAACAACTGGCAGGGAGCCATACGATACGGGAAGCATAAAGATGTTGTTGATTTCCTGGCGCCGGTACTTGCTGACCTTCAGGAAGCCGGAAGGATCTATCCGGGTTTTTCGGGAAAGAAAAAACATACAGTTTCCCTGTTTGTGACGCACCTGAACGAAACCGATGCAGAAATCGTGTTTTCCGAAGGGCGGATTCCCGTTAACGAATTCCTTGAACTGCCGGATGTTTCAGCGGTATTCAGCCGGTACTACCTTTCATACCAGGAAGAGAACGTGGTATAAATTCAGATCTGGTTTTGACACCGAATGGCAGAAAAATGATCCCGCTCCGACCGGAGCGGGATTTGAATTGGTACTTTCCGTATCTGCCCAGGACAGCGTTCTTCTATACGGTTACCGTAAACACATTCATACCCAGCATCAGCTGATATTCGGTTTCCTTCACAATCCCCATGAACAGGCGGATAGTAATCTATTTGACAAAAGTGCGGGTTTCCGCACTTTTGTTATATTGGGAAAAGAACAGAGAAAAAATGTGTGAGGAGGTTGAATATTAATCTGCACTGTGTTTTTTGGGGTTTGCTCCTGAAAAATGATGGGATGTGAGATTACAAACTTCCGCGGCGAATCAGTGCGTCAGCCAGTTCGGCCATCTGAACGGCGGGCTCCGCACAGTTCCGGTTTACCCAGGCGCGGATCAGCCCGGCGGCACCATAGATCACAAAACTGAAGCGGTAATCAAAATCCGCTTCATTTTTTTTGTCCACCGCGGCGGCGTATGGAAATCCGGTGAGACATTTTTCCCGGATCACATCGTACAGGCGGTGAAGGAATTTCATGTCGCCGTGGGGGCTCAGCAGCACCCGGACAATCTCCTGGTTTTCCTCCACAAAACGGAATATATCCAGCA
>CAZUXV010000193.1:0-5438 GCA_964624445.1 uncultured Oscillospiraceae bacterium
AAGTGACCGAGGTGCCCGTGGTCGAGGAGCCCATCGTTGAGGAGACCCCCGCCCCTGAAGTGACGGAGGAACCCGTCGTCGAGGAGGAGCCCACCGAGGAGCCCGTGGTCGAGGAGGAACCCGCTGAGGAGCCGGTCGTCGAGGAGGAGCCCGCCGAGGAGCCCGTCGTCGAGGAGGAGCCCGCTGAGGAGCCCGTCGTCGAGGAGGAGCCCGCTGAGGAGCCTGTCGTCGAGGAGGAGCCCACCGAGGAGCCCACTCCCGAAGTGACCGAGGAGTCCGAGGAAGAAGTTCAGGAGCCTGCCAAGGCGCCTGCTATGCGTGGTGCTCTGACCGAGGCCGAGACAGGTGATCTCACCGCCGAGGACGCCAACGAGGAAGTGACCGACGAGCCCGCCGCTGAGGAGCCCATCGTCGAGGAGGAGCCCGCTGAGGAACTCGAGATCGACGAAACCGAGCTCAAGGGTGACAATGTTACCGTTTCCGGTCTTCTGCCCACGGAAGGCTCTGTGGATGCGGTTTCTGTGGATGCTAGCCAATACGCCAGCTTCTTTGCCCAGCAGCAGGCCCCGCAGCTCCGCAGCGGCATGCTCAAGAGCAATTCTGCCATGAAGTCTGGCAGTTCTGCCTCCGCCGCCGAAGCCACGGTGGAGCGGCCCGTTGCTGCCTTCGATATCACAATCTATTCCGATGCCGAAGCCTCCGAGAAATATGATGAGGCGAAGTCTGTTACCGTCTCCTTGACGGACAGCCGCTTTGCCAGCATCACCAACAAGATCCACGTCTATCACGTGGAGGGCAATGGCTCCCTGACCCGCGTGACCGGCAAAGATGGTGCGATCCATAACGGCGACACCATCACCTTCACCGCGCCTTCCTTCTCCGTCTATGTCGTGGTCGAGGAAATCGTTCCGCTTCTGACGGTCACCTTCGACAGCAAGGGAAGCCCTGTCCAGACGTCTTATGTCAAGAAGGCCGACACGGACGAAGAGCTGAAGGATATCCTTGGCGATCCCAGCAACAAGATCACACTCAGCGGTACGGAAGTCTTCCGCGGGTGGATTGCCAACAAACCGAATTATACCGTTGATGATATCGCGAACGGAATGAAGCTCTCCGATGTTCAGGCAGACGTCAAGGCGCGCGCCGCCACTCTTAACGGCGCTGACGCTTCCGTCACCTATTACGCCAGGATCTTCAAGGTGTATCACGTGACGTATGTCGGCGAATACGAGCATCCGGAGAACGCCGAGGTCTTCCGCGGCACCCACGAGATCCTCTATCGTTACAACGATACTGCCGAGTATCAGAGCTATACCGTCAACATGCCCGCCCAGGGCGACTCGACCCACAACTTTGAGGGTTGGCTCGTCAACAACGGCAGCGAGAACATTCAAGGACATACCGCCGGAAAGCTTTATGAGAACGGAACGACGATCCAAATCAAGGGCGACGTTCAGTTCGGTATCAGCGCGCCGAAGGGCGTATGGCTGATTTTTGAGGAGAGATTGAAAGGCGCCACCTACTGCGCACCGAAATTCATCAAGTCCGGCCAGAACACATCGGAGCCCCGTCCGGCGAGTGAAATGATCCTCAACGGCTACACTTTCGGGGGCTGGTTTGAGAGCGAAGCGGACGCACAAGCCACTTCAGGCGGCACGGCATTCGTATTCGAAAACCCGCTGACGGAAGGGAAGACGCTGTACGCGCGCTGGATCCCGAAGTTGAAAGCCGACTATACCGTCGTTATCTGGAAACAGAACGTGAAGGGCAGCGACGCGGACGGCAAGATCTATGACTTCGTCGAATCCATCCACATCAAGGACGCCGATACCTTTGTTACCCCCAGCGCCGTCAGCGTGAGCGGCAACACCGTCACCGTCACCGGAGGAGAGGACGGCACCAAGACCTATACCGCGGGAACCAATCCGATCGGCGTCGGATTCCACTATGAATCCAACGACCAGAACGCAGAGGTAAATACTGAGACCGGCGAGACCAAAAAGGTTCAGCCGGACGGCACCACGGTCGTCAATGTATACTTTGACCGCAACCAGCACACGCTGGAATTCCAGGATCAAGAGTACACCTATACGCAAAGCAACAGCAACAGTGATAACTGGTACTATATTCCGCTTGCTAACGGAGGCTACGAACGGGTCTATCTTGATCATCATAATCAAGGTGGTGGATATTGGACCATTTATTATTCCAGCCAATATGATGATGGGGCAAGATATTCTGGTCCTAAGTATACCCGCGGCGACCCTCAGTGGACGACCGTGTATACGATCACGGCTCTCTATGAGCAGAATATCGGCGATCACTTCCCGATAGGCGAAAAGGAGCCGGCGACCAACGGAGAAGTATACGACAGCGGCGAGCGCTGGATGCCGCAGAGCAATACCGTCGGATGGGAAAAGGTCATGGTCTATATCGACACCATGCCTGACGGCGACGTTGTTTTCCGTCTGAACACTGCTACACACTCCACAAAGACCATGCACTTATACGTTGAAGCTCTTCCCGGACAGACCGTAGAGAGAACCTGGAATGGAAAGGGCTATGTAAAGTACGGAGATGATATCGGCGCAAACTACGGTTACTTCACCAAGGCCGAGGACTATATAGATCTTCTGGGCTTTACACATGACGGATCCGACCCCGAATGGGACAGCGACGATGAGATCCACGCCAGCGACGTGTATTTCTACTATAGCCGCGTAATCAAAAACGTCGTTTTCCTGAACGGCGCGGAATACGACGGTAACGGCAACAGGACGGCCGAGCTTGATCACGGCACAGAGCTTATTGCCTCAATCACAGATATTCCGTACGGTACGGACATGACCAGCTATAATGAGGGCGGTACCAACTACAGCAGCATCATCCCGCCCGACAAGGCCGAGTACAGCTTCGCCGGCTGGTACACCGACAAAATCTGCACGGTGCCCTATACGTTCAGCACCATGCCTGCGAACAACGTGACGCTGTACGCCAAGTGGATCATCCACGAGTACCGTGTCTTCCTGCACCCGCAGGCCAAACTGGAGGACGGCACCACCAACGACAACTCGCTGAACTGGGGCTCTGCAACGCAGTCGATGAACTTCCGTATCGCCTCCGGCAGTAAGCTCAACGCTCCCATGGGCACCCGCAATGGGTATGATTTCGACGGATGGTTCTTCGACCCCGAAGGCAACCGTCCCTTCAGCGACACGGCTTTCGTTCTAAACGACACCAACGTCACCGCGGCCTATGACAAGACCGTGGACATGACGGATGATATGGACAAGTTCGGCGAAGGCGCGACATACAACAAAGACCTCAACCGTTTCTGGATCACTACCAAGCTGGATCTCTACGGCAAATGGCACGCCACGACCCAGGGCGCGAAAGGCCTCACGGTCCAGTATGTCGACGCGGACGGAACCTTTATTGATTCCGACTCCAACGTCTATCTTGACGGCGCTACGGCAATCGCGCACACCGCGCCGTCTGCTCCCGCCGGACAACGTTTCTCCCACTGGGTGATTGAGACCTGGACGGGAACGACCACGGTGGATGATACTGCCCATACGATCATCGATAACGGCCAGTATACGAATTCCGCTTCAAGCGTGACCGTAGAGGCCGGCGCGGAGTTCACCGTCCTTAAGAAGGACTCGCGCCGCGTCGTCGGTGCGACTGACGCAGGCAACTATACGGCGTGGCATTACAAGACCACTATCGATGGTGAAGGCCAGGAACAGTACGTACTGGACGATGAGGGCAACAAGATCATCATTATAGACAAAGCAACCTATACCGTCCAGCTGCGCGCGGTCTATGAGCCCATCCTCGAGACCCAGCCCACGCACATTTACTGGTTCAAGAATGACGGCAGCGCTTCCTTCCGCCAGGATACTACGGGAGCAAACGGACCTCTCCAGATCAACGAGGCAGTAGAGATCCCCGCTGCTCCTTCCCGCGCAGGATTTACCTTCAAGGGCTGGCAGCGTGTCGCCACGCCTCTCGACGGGGAGGACAATCCGGTTTCTCTGGATCAGATCCCCACAACAACCGCAACCGGCGAGCAGTTCGTCTGGTATAATAACGGAAAGTATTACTCCGACAGCGCGTTCAGCAAAGAAGCCACACATGTTGCCGCAGACGAAAAGATTCCGTATCAGGATGTCTACGCGGTTTGGGAAGAGAACGATGTGACCATCAACTATGCCGTCGCTTCCGATAGCACCGGCATGGGCACGGTCTCCCTGGCTTCTGAAACGATCAAGGCTGCCACGGGTACGGCCGATGGCTCCACCGCCATGGCCAGCTCCAACACCTACATCATCGACTACTGGACAGTGGACGAAGGAACTGAGTCCATCAGTACTGATGCTCACTTCACGCCCACCAAGAACGATGACGGCATCTATGAAGTGCATACCTACTATGCCCACTTCAAGCTGAACAAGGCCACGGTCACTGTCCATCACTACCTGAAGGACACCACCACCCCGGTGGCCGATGACGTGACCTCCCAGGAGACCATCGGGACGGAGTATACCGCAACGCCCGTAACGACCTATCAGGAGAAGGATCTGACGGTTGACAGCTACAACCCGTCCCAGACGGTCACTGTCTCCGAGGATGGCAACGTAATCATCATCTACTACACCCTCCCCCTGACCATCACTGCCACCAAGGCCTCCAAGCCCTACGATGGCACGCCCCTGTATGGTGAGTACACGATTAGCGGAGAGTTGAGCACCGATACGGCGAAGATCACCGCTGCCCTCGGCACGGCTCCCTCCATCACCAACGTCTCCGAAAGCCCGAAGAACTACCTGACGGAATCTGAACAGGCTGCCATCACCGGCATTCCTTCCTATTATGATGTCTCCTACACCTCCGGCACCTTGACGATCAATCCTGTGAAGATCGTACTGACGGCGAACAGCGCGGAGAAGCCGTATGACGGCACGGCGCTGACGAATGACGGTTACGAGATCACGACTGGTGCGTTTGTTGGCGAAGAAGGCCTTGCGAGCGTGACTGTGGAAGGCAGCCAGACGGCGCCGGGCAGCAGTGAGAACAAGATCACGGCGCACACGCTGAAGGACAACACGAAGGCGCAGAACTACGACATCAGCTACGCGCCTGGCACGCTGAAGGTCACGAATGACGGCGAGTTGAGCGTGTCGATCGTCGTGAACGACAAGACGAAGACGTACGATGGCACGGCATACACCGGCTACACGATCAGCAGTGTGACGGGTACCGGCGAGACCATCACGACGGAAGACTACACGGTAACGGGTCTGGTGAACGGCGATGTGATGACGGTAGTCTACACGCCGAAGACGGGAACGGATGCTGCGGAGTATGGCGACGGTGTGTTTGGCACGATCACCATCAAGAACGGCGACGTTGACGTAACGGACAGCTACACGATC
>CAZUXV010000194.1:0-5398 GCA_964624445.1 uncultured Oscillospiraceae bacterium
AGTCCGGCAATATAGATGATCATCATATAACCGATCTGCTGCCAGCACATGAGGATGATCAGTCCCCAGAAGCCGAAAGTGGAATTCAGGAGGATGGATGTGCCGTAGCGGGACAGGATGCCGTCAAAGATCATGGACCAGATATGGCCCAGCACGATGCCGCCGATCAGGTTTGGCATAAAGAACACGGTACGGAACAGGTTGCTGCCCCGGATCCCCTGCGTCAATGCGTAAGCCACGAAAAAGCCGATCACGTTGATCAGCAGCAGGCTGACAATGGCAAACAGCGCCGTATACCAGAACGCGTGCATAAAGCTTGGATCTGACAGCGCCTTGCCATAATTGGCGAACCCGACCCAGGTGGTCTTGGTAATCACCTTAAACTTGTTGAACGAAAGAAAAATACCCTGGCAGAAAGGCCATACAAACCCGATGATGAACGCCGCCGTAACCGGCCCAAGAAACAGCCAGCCCCAGCGTCTCATCGGGTTTTTGAAGATCCCTTTTTTCACTCCGGGTCCTCCCTTCCTTACTGATACGGGAACAGGGCGGACGAAGGGTCCGCCCTGTGGAATACGGTTTGAAGGATTATTCCTGTCCGGCAGCATACTGGACAGCCCAGCCGTCCACAAACGCGGCCCGGACCAGCTCCCAGTTGGCGTCAGACTGATCAGCGCAGTACTGGTTCAGCGCGGAGACCAGCGCGGCGCGATAGGCATCCACGTTGGGCTGGGATACCCAGTCCATGACGTAGCAGCCGGCGTCGGTATACTTCGCGGCGTCAGCCAGGAAGCCGTTGGTGGAGTCCGGCACATTCTTGAAGGGCAGGATGCCCAGGTTGTTCACCATCACGCCGGCGGCATCGGGATCGTTCACCAGCCATACCAGGAAGTCCATGGTCGCCTGCTTATCTTCTTCGGAGGCGTCGGCGTTGATCGCCCAGCAGTTTTCGGTACCGCAGTTCAGGCCGGCTTTCTCCTCGCCTTCCACACCGCAGTAATACGGAATCATCGTCACGTTCGGAACAGCAGCCGCCAGATCGGCGTAGTCCCAGGAACCGGTGAAGTAGAAGGTCACCTTGCCTTCCTTGAACTCCGCGGCAGCGTCATGTCCGCCGGTGGCGAGCTCTTTAGGATCGGTAATGCTGTTATTGATCATCAGGTCATACAGGTTTTTGTAGTTTTCCATATATGCGCCGGTCAGGGAAGCGGGCATGCCGGTCCAGCCGTCAGCCTTCTTTTCGTAGAAGTACTCAAGGTTGGCCAGGTGACCGGTAAAGCGCCAGCTGGAGGAACCGTCCATATCAGCGGAAGCGAAGGCGTCAAAGCCCAGCGTGGCCGCATTAGCATGGATGTCTTCCGCAACAGCCTTCAGGCCAGCGAAGTTGACCAGCTCGTCCATGGAATGGCCGGCTTTCTCCACGTTATCCGGATTGACGACAATGCCGTAGCACTCGAAGCAATAGCCGATGGAAACCATCTTGCCACTGTCATCATAGAGCGTATAGGCGTCCGTGGACCGTTCCTCGGCAATGGCGGTGCCGGTGAGATCCATCGCGAAATCGCCCCATTCCTTCACGCCGTCGACATTTCCGATCACGAACAGTGTCGGCGCGCCGGATTTGCCCATCTCGTTGTTGAGGGTCTGGTTGTAGGAACCGGAAGCCGCGGTGATCACTTTCACCGGAACGCCGGTAGCTTCCGTATATTTCGCGACCAGCGCCTGGGCGTCCTCGTCCAGTTCGGGTTTGAAGTTCAGCCAGTAAACAGATCCGCCTTCCGCGAAAGCGGTGCATACCATTGCAAAGACCATTGTCAGTGCAAGCAGGATACCGAGAATCTTCTTCATAGTTGTTCTCCTTCTGTTTGTGTTATTTGGTCATTGGAAACGTTACCAATGCCTTCTGAACGCATTTTATCCTGCTTTATTCTGATTGTCAACCCATGAAATGAACTTTTTATCTTTATATTTCAGAACAACTTTACATATCTTCCCTGGCATAGATCAGTTCAATGAACGCCTTGATCTGTTCATCCCAGAATCCCCATTCATGAATGGCGTCCGGCTCTTCATGGCTCATCACGTCCCAGCCGTTTTTCCGCAGTGCCGGGACAAAAGCCTTGTGCGCGTCAAAGAGGAAGTCTTTTGTTCCGCAGCTGACATACAACCAGGGCCTGCGGGGCGCTTTCGCGTTCTTTTCCATCAGGTGGAAAAGGTCAAATTCCGTTCCCTTGATCTCCTTTTTGTCTCCGAAGACCCGGTCGATCTCCGTGCCGAGGTGCCGCTGATAGAAGATCCCTTCCAGATCCACCGCGCCGCTGAAAGACGCTGCGGCAGCAAAGTGATCCGGATAGGTCAGCGCCAGCCGCATGGCGCCGTAACCGCCCATGCTCAGGCCGGCCACATAGGTATCCTCCGGTTTGTCGCTCAGCCGCAGGAACCGGTGCATGGTCCGCGGCAGTTCGTCGCTCACATAATCCCAGTATTTTTCACCGAACGCTTCATTGCAGTAGAAGCTGTGATTGACCGCCGGCATAATAACCGCCAGGTTATGGTTCGCCGCGTACCGTTCCACGGATGTCCGCCGCATCCAGATGGAATGGTCGTCGCTGTACCCGTGCAGCAGATACAGCACTTTCGGCAGCCGTTCATCCTTCGACGCACCCATGCCGATGCCCTGATTCGCTTCCGGCATGATCACGTTTACGGTGGACGCCACATTCAGCGCCGCGGAGAAAAACTGGATCTGTAAGAATGCCATAGGAACTCTCCTTCTTACTTGCAAAGCTCAGACGCGACCTGTGCGCCGAGTTTCGCGTTGTTGAATACCAGCTGGATGTTCGCCTTCAGGGAATCGCCGCCGGTCAGCTTCTGGATCTTGTCCAGCAGGTACGGCGTGGTCTGTTTGCCGTGGATGCCCAGACGTTCGCATTCCGCGATGGCTTCGTCGATGTTTTTGTTGATATAGTCCGGATCCATGGAGTATTCCTCCGGAATCGGATTGGTCACAAGCATGCCGCCCTGCAGGCCGCATTCCAGCTTCACTTTGAAAGCGTCCGCGATCTCCTTCGGCGTATCGAGGCGGTAATCCACCTTAAAGCCGGAAGACCGGGTATAGAACGCCGGCAGTTCCTCCGTGCCGTATCCGATAACCGGTACGCCGTGGGTCTCCAGGTACTCCAGCGTCAGCCCCAGGTCAAGAATGCTCTTGGCACCCGCACAGATGACCATCACCGGGGTCTGGGCCAGTTCTTCCAGGTCCGCTGAGATATCCATGGTCGTTTCCGCTCCGCGGTGTACGCCGCCGATACCGCCGGTGGCAAACACCCGGATGCCCGCCAGGGCCGCCCCGATCATGGTTGTGGTCACGGTTGTCGCGCCGTCCTCCCCGCGCATCAGCAGCACAGGCAGGTCACGGCGGCTGGCCTTGGTCACCGCCAGGCCCTTCTTCCCCAGATACTCGATCTGCTCCGGGGTACAGCCTACGGTGATCTTCCCCTGAATGATCGCGATCGTCGCGGGAACAGCGCCGTTCTCCCGGATGATCTTCTCCACGTTCAGCGCCGTCTCCACATTCTGGGGATAAGGCATCCCATGGGAAATGATCGTCGATTCCAGGGCGACCACCGGCTTGTTCTCCGCCAGCGCCTGCTGTACTTCAGGGGACACGGAAAGGTATTTGGATAGGTTATTCATCATACAATCTCCTTACATCGGGAATGCCAGTTTGATCTCTATTGCTTCCTGTGACAGTTTCGGGCTGACCGCCGCATTGTCCTCCGCGCAGATTGCGGAAGCCGCCAGCGCTCTCCTCGCCGCATCCATGGTGTCCAGTCCGTTCAGGAATGCGTCGGCTGCAGCCGCCACAAAAGCGTCGCCGCAACCGGTCGTATTGACGATGGTGCCCGGCGCGCAGGGAATCAGCATACCGCCTTCCCGTACGTCATCCGCCCAGACGCCGCGGCTGCCCAGCGAAATATAGACCCGTTTCACGCCCAGCCTGTGCAGCGCGTCCGCCGCCCGGCTCAGGTTCAGGTCTCCCCGGATCGTTACGCCGGTCAGCAGCTCCGTTTCCGGGATATTCGGTTTCAGCAGCGTCAGCCGGGACAGAAGCGGAAGCAGCCGGGGCGCTTTGGATACGGAAACCGGATCTGCCGCAACCGGCACGGTGATCTTCTTCGCGATCCAGGCCAGGGTTTCTTCCGGCAGATTCGCGTCCGCAATCACCATGCTGCCGCGGTTCAGCACCGGCAGCAGCGGTTCCAGTCTGGCCGGCGTCAGCCCGTCGCAGATGGTCATGTCCGAAACCGCGGCGCTCAGGTCACCGTTCTGCTCATTGATACACAGATAGGCGGACGTTCGGCCCAGCGGATCGGTGAAACTGTACTGCAGGTCAATCCCGGCGTTCAGGCAGTGTTCCCGGATCACATCGGCATAGGTATCCTCGCCCATGATCGTGATCAGGGAAACCTTCCGGCCGAGCAGGCACAGGTTTTCCGCGATGTTGCGGCCGACGCCGCCGGGTGACATGGTGATCTTCCCGGGATTGGAATCTCCCATGCGCAGCTCGCCTGAGGGTGTGCCGGAAAGATCCATGTTCACCGCACCGATAACATAGACCGGCATTTCGGTCCGCAGCAGCGTACTGCGGTCAAAGATCGGTCCCTCCCGGCGCGGCGCCGGGCTTGCGAACAGATTCACTGCGCTTCCTCCCGTTAAAATGACAGCCGGGTGTTACCCCGGCTGCCTTATCATCATTTAAGCATGGACTTTTCCCAGCAGTCATAGGGCTTCAGTCCCAGAAGCTCAACCACCGTGGGAGCGACATTTGCCAGGCCGAAGGGGCTCTCCGTATCCATCTCATGCCGCTCATCCGGATCATGGATGATGAACGGTACGGGCCGCAGGCTGTGGGCTGTACGGACGGAGACGACGCCCTTCTTGTTCTTCTCGAGCATCTGGTCGCTGTTGCCGTGGTCGGCGGTCACCACCAAGATGCAGCCGTGCTCGTCGCAGGCTTTCCGGATGCGGGTCAGGCACAGGTCCACGGTTTCCACCGCGATTTCCGTGGCTTCCAGGTTGCCGGTATGGCCGACCATGTCGCCGTTGGGGAAATTGCAGCGGATAAAGCCGTACTTGCCGCTTTCGATCGCCGCGATCACCAGGTCAGTGATCTCAGTGCCCTTCATCCAGGGGCATTCATCAAAAGAGCGGACGTCGGAAGGCACTTCTTCCCAGGTCTCCAGCTCTTCGCTGAATTTCTCGCTCCGGTTGCCGTTCCAGAAATAGGTTACATGGCCGTACTTCTGGGTTTCGGAGCAGGCGTATTCGTTGATGCCGTTTTCCACCAGCAGCTCGGTGAGGGTGTGGCGGATCTGCGGCGGATTCACCAGGTACC
>CAZUXV010000195.1:0-5378 GCA_964624445.1 uncultured Oscillospiraceae bacterium
CTGGTCCTCATACGCATCGGTGGAAATCACCGCAAAGAAAGTCACGTCATAAACGGCATTGTCCTTTCCGGCAATCGTCGCCGTCTGATGGGTGCTGAAATAGTTTTTGTTCCTGAATTTATCCAGCGATCCGAACATCGCGCCGTTATCCATGTGATGCCCGTACAGCAGGTTGTAGCTGTCGGAAAAATCCCCTTTGTTCCCCGCCGCCAGATAGATCGCGCCGGTCAGGGACATTCCTTGATAAACGTCACGGGACGCGTAATACAGGTCATCCTTCCCCTGCACCACCGGATAGTCGATCGGGGAAGCTGGCTCGCCGCCCACGGTAACCCATCCCCGGTAATCTTCGTTAATTTCGGCCAGCGAAGGTCCGTTGTCCGATGCCTGGGCCATGACGCTGGGCTTGTACTTCAGCAGGTCGCTGTTGGAGCTGAACGCGCTCACCTCAATCGCCATGCTGTCATACAGTACATAGCCGGAATAGAGGATCAGGACAATCGCGAGCAGCGCGGCGCCGAATGAAACCAGCCCGTTGCCGAAATTCAAAGCAGCAACCACTTTATCCTTTTTCTTCTTTTTGTTCTCGCTCATTGTCCCTCACCTCCTGTCGCTTCCATATTTCATTCCGATCAGTGTTCGAAGCGTTTCTTTCCTGTCATTTCGACCAAGGGCGCATTGCGCCCGCGTGGAGAAATCTCCATCCCTGCGCTACAGATTGTTTCTTCGCAGCACCGTAATCACGACGCCGCGAATCTCGTCCGCCTTCACGATGCCGAAATACCGGCTGTCCATCCCGCCGTTCCGCTGGTCGGCCATCACGAAATATTCCCCTTCACCCAGTTTCACCGGATATTCCGCAATCCCTTCCTCATACGGTTTCGTCGGATAGAAGATATTGCTTTCGATGAGCGTGTTCCCGTTCACCGTCAGCCCCTTCTCCTCCGTGACCTCCACCGTATCCCCCGGCGCCCCGATCACCCGGCAGACCAGGGTCTTCGCTCCTTCCCCGGCCGTTGCCTCTTTGTCAAATACGATAATGTCCTGGCTTTTGATGTTCTTCTCCAGCCGGTAATACAGCAGCAGGTCCCCCGCGTCCAGCCGCGGATACATATCCTTGTTCGGCATCATCGTGATCCCCACGATGTGCCAGAACAGCACATAAATCACCGCGACCAGCGCCACAATTCTGAACAGGAAGGATCTCAGCGCACGGATCCGGCGCCGGTGGATTTTCCGCCTTTCCGCGGCTTTATCCACAGTTTCCACAGGGTTTTCAACAGTCCCTGCCGCCATGTTTTCCCCTGTTCCATCCACAAGCTTATCCACAGGCGGCGTCTGGATCACTTTGGCCACGCGCATCCCCCCTTTCAGCGAAATGCCAGGATAGCCGGGCTCCTCCCCGGAGCCCGGCAAATGGTCTATTCACTTGTTTGAACAGGATTACTCCTCTTCCGTGTGCTTCTTATGCTTTTTCGCAATGATCAGCAGCGCGATACCGCCGATCAGAATCAGGCCGTAAGGAGCATACCGGGCCACATAGCCGGTGGGAGAGATAAGGCTCAGTTTATTGGTGACCTGAATAGCAACATTGCTGTCATTTGTAGGCGCTGAACCCTGAGCGTAACTGGTCGTTTTGGTAGAAGCCATTATCGCGATCTTGTCTTCCCCACTCTTATCAGACGTGCCGCCGGTCCATACAATATCTGCAGCATCTGCAGTTCCTATCTTTTCAGTCGCAGTGGTATGATAGGTGGTACCCGTAACGTCATTTGTCTCAGTCACGGTGACTTTCGTGCCGTTCGGAATACCAATGTATTTGATGGTACCTCCATTGGGAATGAGCGGTGTGCCGTCCTTGTCGGCGGTACCGACAGCATCTCGGCCGCCAACCATGTACAGGGCGTTAGCAGCAACTTGAGCTCCATTCACAGTCGTAGCGGCAGCTTGAGGAGTTTTTGTAGCAGAGGCATTACCGGTTTCTTCAACAATGAACTGGAAGGTTCCGGTCGCGGCGCCGGCGGTCCATGCGGCATCAAACGGGAACTTGTGACTTTCCATCGTAGCATCGCCGGAAAGAGTCTTGCCGATGGTCAGGTTGTAAGTATGATATTCATCGGCAGTCTTGTCATCGCCAGCGCCTGAGGCACTTTCGGCAACAGAAACGAAACCGTTGGTTTTGGTAGTTGAAGTGGTAACGTCTGTGGTCCCTCCGGCATTACCTGTAACGCTTTCCGGACTGATGCAGACATAACCGTAAATCCTCCAGTCACCTGCCACATATGCATTTTTAGCGGGATTACCTGTTCCTAGCTCTGTAAAACTTTCGCTTCTCATTACGTATACATCAAGGTAGCGCACATCGCTGATATCGCCGTTGGTCACGCCTGAAGTGACATAGGATGCCGGGGTTTCCTTGATCTTATAACGGTAGACACCGGGAGCAGTAAAGACGACACTGGAAAAATCAATGGTGAGGTCCTTATAGTTGGCGGTACCGCCTGCAGAAGCAGCCAGGATATCCGCATTTGTCCATTCAATGGTATTTGCAGAAGTACCGGTCATCGTCACTCCGTTTGTTTCACCAGCAAGAGCAGTGGTGGTTACCGCAATGGCAGGATCGTGATCGCTCGTAGCGTCCGTTACGGTTACCAGTTCGGAGCCGGAAGCAGCGGCAATAGTATATTCGTAAGTGATTGCAGGGCCATAAATAAGCGCTTCATCAGGATTATAGGCAGTGATTTCTTTTCTGATCCTGATTTTCTTGTTATCCAGATTTTGCGTATCGGCCTGGGTGTACCCACCGACTTCACCGTTTTCTAAGTTCGCCGACTCCGCAAACGCGGTCGTGCTCATGGCAAGCGCCACCAGAAGCGCCAGCAACAGAGCGCTGATCTTTTTCAAACCTTTCATCTTAAAATCTCCTTTTAGAAATCTTCTATTCTGTTATCCCGTACATTTGCAGGGTAAACTCTCACAACTGTATACTACATAGCTTCTTTGGCAAATGCAACTTCAGTGGAAAATACCGGGAATTCATCGGTCGTTTCTGTCCTGATTGTCTCTCACTATCCACCGGGATTACCCCGGCTTCTTACAATGCTCATCCTCCCGGATCACCTCGCTCTCCCGGTGATCCGCCAGGCTGAACCCAAAGGTTCATCCTGGGACATGGAGGGTCTCCCCTTCCTCTGGGGATTCCCTTTGGATCGCCCCGTGCATTGGGTCCGTTCCGGGCTGTTTTCCGACCTTGTCCGGAGTCTAATACATCGGGTACTCTTCGTTTTCGTTTTGTTATGCCAAAGCCGCATGTGATCAGCAGCAATGTCCCGATGATCAGCAGGATGGTATATGGCGCTTTCCGTTCCCTCAGTCCGGTTGGCGCGACAATCATTTCTTTGTTATACGTATTCGTGAAATCGATCCTCACATCGTTGGTATTGATATGTAAATTGCTGATCTGCCTTGTCTCGCCATTTTCTCTGGTACTTTCGTCAATCTCCTCCGTACTGCGGTCAATGATATACATCTCGTAGTCTGTTTCGTAGTTTTCAGCCGCATCTTCTGCCACATTCAATGTACTGTCATCCGGAATGGCGATTTGTATCATTTCATTATGCTTCAGTTCAAAAGAGAGTGTCCCGTTGTTAACACGCAGTATTCCGCGTCCCTGTTCTCCTTCTCCCCGAATCCAATTTCCTGTTCCGTTCTCGCGTGCATAATAGTACTTATAATATGAACAATCTGTCTGATTGCTGATACCCGAAACTGTGAATGTAAACAGTTTTGTCCTGTCCCCCAGGTCCCCCTCCACAGTTTTGCTGATATACAGATAAGGAGGCTGCATATCGATCCGTTCATTGTGGACCTCAACAGAATATTCGATAACTTCCAAATTCTCAGTTTTATGAAGATAACCCCTGTGTCCTTCCGAATCGACAGTGACAATGCCCAGTTCATTAATTGTGAAGATGAGATCCCTCTCAAGGCCGGAATAGTTTGCCGGTGCCCGTGTTTCCGTCAGGAAATAGGTGCCTTTTGATAATGTCCGTGCCTGATCAGTGCTCAGGATAATACCGTCATTTCCGGTGGTAATATCTTCATAACCTTCCATCGGGATATAATCTTTACGTTTGATTTCTACACCGTTCTGGTTGACACCCTTCACCTGCCTGTACAGCGCAAAATGAGCGCTTTCCAACGGATTTCCATTCATGTCCGTCTTTTTCAGCTGAAGTGTAACCGGCTTATTCTGAATCGTCAGCGTCGGCAGTTCACTTAGGGTAGCATCTGTAAAGTAATAGCCTGTTCCCGAATCAATTTCATATGTCCCATCATTGAGCAATTCGATTTCTATTGTTTCTGCGATATTATGATAATTGTTCGGTGTAACCATTTCCGTCAGCTCATATGTTGTCTTGCTGAAATATGTTGCACCTTCTTCATCTCTTAAATTACGGGTCGTGATCAACCCCTGTGAATTCGTCGTATAGATGCCCACTTCTAAAGGTTCGCTGCCATTGTCAAACAGTCTGACAAGTCTGAAAACAGCGCCGGAAAGGGGATTCCCGTCCATATCCGTTTTCCTGATCTTGAGACCGCCCGTTCGATTGTTGATAATGTAATCCTGGCGCAGGTTGTTCAGTCCTGCTCCTGCTACAGACGATGTTGGTTCTTCCTGTTCATAATTTACAATATACTCATATAGCGAGTAATTTTCATCACCGATCATCCTGGCGGTCAGATTCAGAGTGTCTCCTTCATCCGCTGGTGTAATACCGGTATATCCGGTAACTGCATTCGTGTCTGAATCGACATTGATGGCGTCTCCACTAAGCTTAACTTCCCGTACGATATAGTGATCAAACGGTATTCCGTGTAGATTTTCCAGATAATAAGACGCAGTCTTCCATGCGTTGATCGCCTTTACAGGATATTCCTGATTGTTCTCGTCCACTGCCCTGACCAATGAACCCGTATGATCCGTATACAGCGCGACATAGGTCAGGCCATGCCCGGTAACAAAGTCGTCGTCCGACCAGATTTTTTCTATGGAGATGTTACAGCCTCTCTTATTGACGACATAAACCGTCTTGTCTTCTGTCAGAATCTCCCCTGGATACGAAGTACTGCCTTCGGGTGTTTTTGTCAGTTCCTCGGTTATTCCCTTGCATGTGTATCCCAGAGGAATATCCGATGCCCATTCCTCTACCTTGAATTTCGTTCCGATAAGTAAATCCCGTATTTCAACACTGTATCCTGTAGGTATGCAATCGATCGCGCCATTGGGTGAAGTCGCAAACTTTACCTGCTTATCTGTATATGTCCCCGCTTCGACAGCCCGCCTTAAGGCACTGAAGTCTGTAATACCAGTTGAT
>CAZUXV010000196.1:0-5373 GCA_964624445.1 uncultured Oscillospiraceae bacterium
CTGTCTTTATCTTCGTCTTCACCGCAGGCTTCGTCCGGCTCTGTTTGCTGCCGGCGCCGCTTTGCTTGTTTTCTCTCTTCTGCCGGCGCCGCATACGTCCACGGAGTATATTCAGTTCAGCACCGGAAACGCTGACGCTGCAGTCCTTCGTGATTCGGATATGACCTTTGTTATCGACACCGGTGAGAATGATTCCACGCTCAGCAGTTACCTCCGGACCCATCGCCTTATCCCGGACGCTGTGATCCTGACCCACCTCCATGCCGATCATGCAGGCGGGCTGCGTTCGCTGATGGACGACGGCATTCCGGTCCCTCTGCTTTATCTGCCCGAAGGCGCTGAACTGCAGCAGGTCCATCCGGATTTTTTGCTCCTGCTGGACGAGCTCCGGGAATCCGGCACGGAGATCCGTGCCTTATGCCGCGGAGACGTTATCCCGCTCCCATCCGGTTCTTTAACGGTTTTATGGCCGGAGAAAGGGAAAACGCGTCCGGGCCAGGACGCAAACAACTATTCCCTTGTTTCGCGCCTTGTACTGAAAGGAACGTCCATGCTGATGACCGGCGACCTTCCCGAAAGTTACGAACATTACTGCGCCGCATCGGCCGACTTGCTCAAGGCCGCCCATCATGGTTCCCGTTCCTCCACGTCGGAATCATTTCTTTCCGCTGTATCTCCAGCAGCTGTCCTGCTCAGCTGCCGCCATACTGAACGCGTGCAGTCTTTCCGGGAACGGACCGGTGATATCCCTGTATACGCCACCGCGGAATGCGGTGCTGTGACCGTTCGTTTTAATGAAGGCGGCTTTTCCGTTGTTCCTTATCTTACCGATTGACCGAGCGGAGGTTTTCCATGGACCGTAAAGAATTCGAATACGCCCTGGCAGAGCGTTCACTTCCTTCCGTGCTTCTGTTTGAAGGCGAAGAAGAACAGCTGAAACAGGAAGCGCTTGCCCTTCTTCGGCGTACGCTCCTTCCTGCCGGAATGGAAGCACTGAATGAAACCGTACTTGAAAACCCGGAAACGGACCGTCTCATCGCCGACTCTGAAACACAGCCGTTTATGGCCGACCGCCGCCTTGTGACCGTTCGTGACTACCCTGCCCTGACCGGCCGGGCAGAAGCAGATGAAAAGCTCATCACATGGCTTCCTTCCGTTCCCGAAACCGCCCTCCTGCTTTTTTACTGTACCGGCAAACCGGATGGACGGAAAAAGCTCTACAGCACCGTCAAAAAACTCGGCGGCGTCGTAACTTTTGCGCCTATGCGGGGCGCTGAACTGGTCCGTTTCGTTACCGACGCTTTTAAACAGGAAGGCAAGGAATGTGACGAGCGCACCGCTGAATATCTGATCTTCACCGTCGGCGACGATGCCGGTCTGCTGCGAACCGAAATATCAAAGCTTTCTTCCTGTGCAGGAAACCGTCCTTCCATTCTCTCTTCAGATGTCTCTGCGCTTGCCACACCCTCAACGGAATGCACGGTTTTTCAGATGGTGGACGCCGTTGTCGCCGGACAGAAGAGCAGAGCGCTTCTTCTGCTCCGCAACCAGCTTCTCAACGGTACGGACCGGATGTCGATCCTTGCGATGCTTCTAAGGCAGTACAGGCTTTTGCAGCATATCAAGATCATGCAGTATGAAAAACGCGGTGGCGATTTTATTCGTTCCGCCCTCGGTGTCCCTTCCTTTGCCGTTGAACAGTATCTCCGCCAGGCCTCAGGCTATACCGGCGGCCAGATCAAGCGGGCAGTCAGTATCTGTTTTGATACGGAATATGCGGTAAAATCCGGCCGTATTCAGCAGGAAGGCGCCGTTGAATCCGTCGTCATCAAACTGCTGACCCTCCGGGAAGCCCAGGCTGCACGGTGATTTTTACCGAAATATTAATTCCTTGTAATATTTGTGATTCTATGATATGATTACTACAATATTTAGTAGTATATACAGGAGGAGTAGATCATGAAGAAGATTATCGGGCTGATCCTGGTATTCGTTCTTTTGTTTGCTGTCGCTTCTGAAGCCTTTGCCGGCAGCAAACCCCAGATCACCAAGGATCCCGAATCCGCCACTGTCAAAAAGGGCGGAAAAGTCTCTTTCTCCATCAAGACCAAAGGAACCGTCTCCACAGTGATCTGGTACTTTGTCGATCCCGTATCCGGCAACGAATATTCCGGGAAAAAGCTGGCCGGTGCCGTAAAGGGTGTGAAAGTAGTCGGCCCCACGAACGGAAAAAAGATTACACTGAACAAAGTGCCTGAAGAGATGCACGGCTGGAAAGTTTACGCCCATGTGAACGGAAACGGCTATAAGATCGATTCGCAGCAGGCTACCCTGCTGATCGCCGGAATGGACGTGCCTGCAGAAGCGCCTGCAGAACAACCGGCCGAGCAGCCGGCCGAGCAGCCGGCCGAGCAGCCCGCAGAACAGCCTGCCGAGCAGCCTGCAGAACAGCCTGCCGAGCAGCCCGCAGAGCAGCCTGCTGCTGAAACGGCGGAAGCCGTTCCTGAGGAAGCGCCGGAAGAAGACGAAGGTCCCAAGACCTTTACCATTACCGCAACTTCAAAGATCCTTCGTCCTCTGGATGATTCCGGAAACATCATCGATTATACGCCCGTTTCAAGTCTTGAAATCACCGGTATCGGATATGTTGTGATTTCCTCTGAAGACCCGATCATCAGCTGGACGCTGAACGGAATCCGCGTGCAGCCTGCCGAACCGGTCAACGAATTCAGGGTCCTGAATGTAACCTCGGATCTCTCCATCGACATCAGGACTGCACGCCCCACTGCCGCCGACGCTGTCGTGGATGAAAACAACATGTGCAAAGTCACCTGCAAGGGCTGCACCTTCTCCTACAGCCGCGGCAAACTCAGGTCTGTCACCGAGGGCGAAGTTCCTGCCGGTGCTCCGATCAACATCGTTGCCGATAATTCCGATCTTGCGAAAAACGGATACTCGATCAACGGCGGTGAACCTGAAAACCAGGGGAAAGCCGGTTTCCAGTTCGTTGTCAATGAAGATGTGGAGATTGTCTGCGGTAATTGATCCCCGGCTTCCCGTATGCAATCAAACAGGCGCCTGACTCATTCAGGCGCCTGTTTTTTCTTTTGTCTTTTACTTGATCAGTCCGGTCAGGAAGTTCCCGATCGCTCCGCCGATCCCGTCTGCACCGGATTCAAGTCCGCCTCCGACCGTGTCAAGCAGTTTGATCGCTGCGTCAGCATATTCGCCTTTCAGCACCTTCAGGGATACTTTTTTCAGTTCTCCGGATGCGCCGCGGTATGCTTCGATCAGTTTCTTTTCGGCAGCTGTAACTTTCATGCTTGTATTGGCGGACGCCGGAGTTGCCGTCTTCTTTGCCGTTGTCGCCGTCTTCTTTGCGGCAGTGGTTGTCTTCTTTGCGGCCGTAGTCGTCTTCTTTGCAGCCGTTGCAGGTTTCTTTGCCGCTGTGGTTGTCTTCTTCGCAGCAGCGGCCGTCTTCTTTGCAGATGTTGCGGGTTTCTTTGCCGCTGTGGTTGCTTTCTTTACGGAAGCAGTAGTTTTCTTCGCAGTTGTCGCAGTCTTTTTTGCAGCGGCAGTCGTCGTCTTCTTCGCAGCCGTTGTCGTTTTCTTTGCTGTAGGCATCGAATCGTCCCTCCTGTATTTGAAAATGGAATGATGATAAATTGATTTTATCGCAAACCATGCTTCTCTTCAAGTACATCCCGCTTTTTGTCTTTTTCATACCCTCTCCTTGTTTTTCACCGCTGCCTGCACTATAATGGCGATAATATAAAACCCGTTCTCCCTGACCGGGTGGACGAATCTAAAACAAGGAGGCCCATTTTTATGGATATCCAGAAAATCATCTCTGACCTCGTTGGTAAACTTACCGGAAACAAGGACCTGATCGCCAAATTCACCTCCGATCCCCTTGGACTGATCAAAGATCTGCTCGGCATCGATCTTGATCCCTCTCAGCTCGGCGACGTCGTCAAAGGCGTGACCGGACAGCTGGGCGATATCACAGGCGACGCTGCCAAAGAAGCCGGCGGCATCCTCAACAAAATTGTCGGTATCTTTAAGAAAAACTGATCTTTGACTGTAATACAAAAGGCACGGCCTGACGGCCAATGTCATTCAGATAAGGATGACGGAAAGAGTACTGGAATTGAGATAAGTTCCGGTCTCTTTTTTTTGTTAAGAAATTTCAAAAAAGGGTTGACAAGTCAGGGAAAATGTGCGGCCGCTTTCGCTACTGAATTAAAGAAATCGGTAGCGAAAGCGGCCCTTGAAAGCAGGTATGAACCTGATTTCAAGGAGGGCACAACAGTGAAATATTCAATATGGATCAAGGATAAACTGTTATCACTAATCAAAGAGATGGATCATTACCACTGGTTATTTACCCGCAACGCAGAAAAAAGATTTCAGTCGTGTCAAGAAATGGTCGTTTGGTGAAATAATAAGATTCATCATCTCCATGGAGGGAAAGTCACTAAAGGACGAATTACTGGAACACTTCAATTTCAGCAATGAAACACCAACTAATTCATCGTTCAACCAGAGACGGGCTCAGATACTACCTGACGCTTTTGAGTTTCTTTTTCACGAGTTTTCCCAGTATGTTTCAAAAGAGCATCTGTTCCGAGGATACCGTTTATTGGCATGTGACGGTTCTGTATTAACAACAGCACCTAATCCCCAGGATGAAGCGGCATATATTCAGTGCACTCCCGATTCCAAAGGTTATAACCAGCTACATTTAAGCGCTTTATATGACTTGCAAACCAGGACCTATGTGGATGCTGTTATTCACCCGATTCGCCATGCAAATGAAAACAAAGATATGTGTGACATGGTTGACAGATACAGAGGCTGTCATAAAACGATTTTCATCGCAGATAGAGGATATGAAAGCTATAACACTTTAGCGCATGTTCAGGAAAAAGGGATGTATTTCCTAATCCGAGTCAAAGACATTACAAGTAAAGGCGGTATGGTCCTTTCAATGCTGCACAATTTACCGGAACATCCGGATTCCTTTGACAAATCACTGACAATTACATTAACCAGAAAACAAACAAAAGAAGTTAAAGCAGTTCCTGGGCAATACCGTTTTCTTCCCTCAAGTACTGTTTTTGATTTCCTTGATCTGTACTTTCATCAGTTCTACGAGATTAAGTTCCGGGTTGTTCGTTTTCCTGTATCTGACAACACGTTTGAATGTGTTGTAACCAATCTTCCTTCAGAGGATTTTGCCCTGGAAGATATCAAAAAGCTGTATGAAATGCGTTGGGGAATCGAAACTTCCTTCAGAGAATTAAAATACTCCATTGGATTGACTAACTTCCATTCAAAAAAGCCAGACTATATTATACAGGAAATCTGGGC
>CAZUXV010000197.1:0-5357 GCA_964624445.1 uncultured Oscillospiraceae bacterium
AGATAGTTGTACAGCGCCGTCCGCAGGCCTCCCAGATGCATGAAGCCCGTGGGGCTGGGCGCAAATCTCGTTCTGACCTCCATGGTCCGATCCTCCTGAATCATTTGCTTTGTTTGGCGAAGGTGTCCCGCAGTCCGACGGTGCGGTTGAAGACGGGCAGCTCCGGCGTGGAATCCGGATCCTTGCAGAAATAGCCCGTCCGCAGGAACTGGAAGGAATCCCCGGTTTCCTTTTCCGCCAGGAACCGTTCGCAGTAGCCCCTGCAGACCTTGATGCTCTCGGGGTTCAGCCGGGAGATGAAGTCCTTCTTGTCGGGGGCGTCCTCGCCCTCCTCCTCCAGGTCTTCCGTCAGCAGCGGCTCATAAAGCCGGGCCTCGAAGGGAATGCTGTCCTCCGCCGGCACCCAGTGCAGGGTCTTGCCCTTGATCTTCCGGTCCGCTCCCGGGCTTCCGGAGAAGGAGTCGAAGTCCACCGTGCAATGCACCTCGGTCACCTCTCCCGCCTCGTTCTTCAGGCAGTCCTCGCAGCGGACGATGTAGGCGCCCTTCAGCCGCACCTCGGTCCCCGGGAACATCCGCTGATACTTCTTCGCCGGGACCTCCATGAAGTCGTCCCGCTCGATATAGATCTCCCGTCCGAAGGAAAGGGTCCGCTCGCCCATCTCCGGATGATCCGGATGATTCTCCAGGGTAACGGTCTTCGTCTCGCCCTCCGGCCAGTTGGTCAGCACCACCTTCAGCGGATCCAGCACCGCCATGGCTCGGGGCGCCTTTTCGCCCAGGTCATCCCGCACGCAGTGCTCCAGCACGGCGAAGTCCACCGTGGAGTCCGCCTTGCTCATGCCGATCAGGCTGACGAAGTTCCGGATGGACTGGGGGGTGTAGCCCCGGCGCCGCATGGCGCTCAGGGTGGGCATCCGGGGATCGTCCCATCCGGAGACATAGCCGCCCTCCACCAGCTGCCGCAGATACCGCTTGCTCATCACCGTGCGGGTCATGTTCAGCCGGGAGAACTCGATCTGCCGGGGCCGGGCAGGCAGCATGTCCGCGCTCTTCTCCACCACCCAGTCATACAGGGGGCGGTGAATCTCATACTCCAGGGAGCACATGGAATGGCTGATGCCTTCCAGGGCGTCGCCGATGGGGTGGGAGAAGTCGTACATGGGATAAATGCACCACTTGTTCCCGGTGCGCCAGTGCTCCTTGTACAGGATGCGGTACATGGCGGGGTCCCGCATGACGATGTTCGGGGAGGCCATGTCGATCTTCATCCGGAGGGTCTTGCTGCCTTCCGGGAACTCGCCGGCCTTCATGCGGCGGAACAGGTCCAGGCTCTCTTCCGCAGGGCGGTCGCGCCAGGGGCTGTTCTTTCCGGGCTCGGTGAGGGTGCCGCGGTATTCGCGCATCTCATCCTTGCTCAGTTCATCGACATAGGCAAGGCCGCGGCGGATCCATTCCTCGGCGATCTCGTAGCACTTGTCATAGTAATCGGAGGCGTAGAACTCGCCGCCGGTCCAGTGGAAACCCAGCCAGTGAATATCCCGCTTGATGGCTTCCACGTATTCGGTGTCTTCCTTGGCGGGGTTGGTATCGTCAAAGCGCAGGTTGCACTTGCCGCCGTATTTCTCCGCGGTGAGGAAGTCCATGATCAGGGCCTTGCAATGGCCGATATGCATATATCCGTTGGGTTCCGGGGGAAAGCGGGTATGGACTTCGGTGTAGCGCTTGTCCTCCAGGTCCTTGTCAATCGCGTCCCAGATAAAATTGCCGCGTGCGTTGGTTTCTTCCATGGTTCATTCTCCTTCCCGTGAGAAACGCTTGTTTCATTATATAAAAAGAACAGGTGAGAAGCAAGAAAAAACTTGCGTACAATATGCAGGAAAGTATTGTTTTTTCTTCACTATATGTTGTATAATATATTGAAAAGCGCAGCATAAGGGGGGCATCAGTATGGAAGAACTGTTCAACACCCATAAAATGGACCCGATCGTGGGCACCGGAAACGAGGCACACGACATCATCATGTATGTTTATAAAGCGCTGCAGACAAAGGGTTACGACCCGATTACCCAGATGGTCGGATACCTGGTTACCGGAGAGCCGACCTACATCACCAGCTACAATTCCGCGCGGAGCCTGATCTGCCGCCTGGAACGGGACGAAATCCTGGAGGAACTGGTCCGGTCCTATCTGGACACGCACTGAGCCGTCTGATACACGGTGCCGGAAAGACGGCACCGTTTTTTCAATTCGGGAAGACAAAAATGCAGACAAGCGTTATATTGGCAGCAGGATAGATTCGTATACGAATGTGAGGGAAGGAAGAAAATGAAGAAAAGAACGATTGCCTGGCTGATCGTGCTGGCGGTATGCCTGAGCGCGGTGCCCGCGCTGGCGGCCAACGTGTTCCTGTTTACCGAAAAGGTCATCAACATTTTTGAGGGTGAAACCTATCAGACATCGATCAGGCGCGAAGGAAACTACGACGGGGACGGCGAGATCGTATACTCCGGCGGCAAGAACGCGGTCGCGACAATCTCCGATGACGGCGTGCTGACGGCCGTGAGCAAGGGCAAGACCGAGATTACCGCTTCCCTGATGCGGAACGGGAAACGGGTCGGCCAGACCAAGGCGACGGTGAACGTGCTGCGCGCGGTGAACAAGGTGACGCTGAACACCACCAAGCTTTCCGTATACGATCCGGATGATCCGGCGGTGACCGGACTGCTGAAGGAAGCGACGGATTACCAGGTGCTGGTGGTTCCTGCCGGCGGTACGGCGACCCTGGCGGCGACCTGCACGCCGGAGGACGCCAGCGACAGGAAAGTGACGTTCACCACGGACGACGCGGGCGTTGCGAAGGTCCAGGGTACCAACCTGAAGGCGATCCAGCGGGGCGAATGCGACCTGGTGGTCGCCAGTGTACAGAACCCGGAAATCACCCAGACGTTCCGGGTGCTGGTGATCCAGCCCGTTACGAAGATCACGATCAACGCCGGCAACAGGACGGTGGCGGCAGGCTCCTCGATGCAGCTGACCGCAACCTGTCTGCCGGACAACGCATCCATCCAGAACGTGACATGGACGTCCAAGACGCCGAATATCGCGACGGTTGATGAAAACGGCACGGTGACCGGCCTGAAGAAGGGCAGCGCGAACATCGTCGCGACGGCGGCGGACGGTTCCAACGCGGTGGGTACCGTGACGCTGACAGTAACCCAGTCCGTGACCTCCATCTCCATGAAGACTGCGGAAATCCAGGTGATCGCCGGCAGGACGGTTACAGCCGGCGCGACGGCGCTGCCAGCGGAGGCGAACGATAAGACAATGACATGGACCACGGACGATCCGTCCATCGCCACGGTGCGCGGAACCGGCCAGTCCTGCCAGGTGACCGGCGTCAGGGCAGGTACCTGTACGCTGATTGCCACGAGCAATTCAAACCCGGAGGTGTATGCGACCGCGACGGTGGTTGTCAGCCAGCTGGTGACCGGCATCACAAACGTGAACAGTCCCACGGAACTGAGCTTCAAGGTTGGTGAGAGCATCCAGACCCGCTGGAGCATCCAGCCGGCGGACGCCACGAATACGGCCCTGTCGTTTAAGAGCAATTCGCCCAAGGTCGCGACGGTGGACGCGAACGGCGTGGTAACGGGCATGGGCCGCGGCAAGGTGACGATTACCGCGACATCCAAGGACGCCGGCAAAAAAGCCGGAACGGTGAAGGTGGAAGTGATCCAGCCGGTCACCGGCGTGAAGATCCAGCGGTCCCGGTATTATATCCAGCTTGGTTATCATCCATCAATCAAAGCGGAAGTGCAGCCGAAGAACGCCAATAACCAGAGCGTGATCTGGGCTTCCATGGATGAGAATATCGCGTCGGTCACCTCCAACGGGACGAGCACCGGCCGGGTGAACGGCATTACCAGCGGAACCACCTGGGTGACCGCCTATACGGAAGACGGCGGCTATACCGCTTCGACGGAGATCAAGGTCGGCCAGTGGAACAGCGCGGTGCTGATCGAGGACCTGCGGGTGGATGAAAGCAACCGGATCCGGATCGTGCTGCGGAATATGACGCCGGACGTTACGATGAACAAGATCCGTTTCTTCGTCTATTGCTATGACACGGACGGAAACCCGTTCGTCTGCAACCAGGACGGGGAGAGCCTGTATTTTGAGGGCGCCTACAGATATATGCTGGGGCCGTATGAACAGACGGTCCATGGCTCCTTTGACTTTGGCAACTATATGATCGACAGGCCGCTGGGCGCTGTGACGCTGAAGGTGGTCAGCTGGTCGGACGTGGACGGATTCCAGTACACGATTCCGGACGACCAGTCGCCGATCAGGGAATGGACCAAATTTATCAACATGAATCCGGGCGAGGGTGTGGGCTGACAGAAATGGCTGATCTGGTAGTGATCGGCGCGGGGCACGCGGGCTGTGAAGCCGCGCTTGCCGCCGCGCGGATGGGTATTGATACAATTCTTTTAACACTGAATATGGACGGGATCGCGCTGATGGCCTGCAACCCGGTGATCGGCGGCAGCGCCAAGGGACACCTTGTGCGCGAGCTGGACGCGCTGGGCGGCGAAATGGGCCTGGCGATCGACGATACCTTCCTGCAGAGCCGGATGCTGAACATGGGCAAAGGTCCGGCGGTGCATTCCCTGCGCGCCCAGGCGGACAAGCAGGCGTATCAGAACCGGATGCGGAAGGCATTGATGACCGCGGACCGGCTGACGGTACGGCAGGGCGAGGCGGCCTCCATTGAGACGGAGAACGGCCGGGTGACGGCGGTGACGACGGTCACCGGCGCGCGGATCCCGTGCCGGGCGGCGGTGGTCTGCACCGGCGTATACCTGAAAGGAAGCATCATCATCGGGGAACACCGCCACGACGGCGGACCCCAGGGCCTGATGAACGCCTCGGAGCTGTCCGCAAGCCTGACGGAACTGGGCTTTGAACTTCGCCGGTACAAAACCGGTACGCCGGCCCGGGTGGACGTGCGGAGCGTGGACTTTGACGAAATGGAAGAGCAGAAGGGCGACGACCCGGTCGTGCCGTTCTCTTTCCTGACGGACCGGAAGCTGGAGAACACCTACAGCTGCTATCTGACCTGGACGACCCCGGAAACCCACAGGATCATCCTGGACAACCTGCACCGGGCGCCGCTGTACAGCGGAAAGATCCACGGCATCGGGCCGCGGTACTGCCCGAGCATCGAGGACAAGGTGGTCCGCTTTGCCGACAAGGACCGGCACCAGATCTTCCTGGAGCCGGAAGGGAAGGAAAGCCGGGAATGGTATGTGCAGGGCATGAGCACCTCCATGCCGGAGGACGTGCAGTGGGCCA
>CAZUXV010000198.1:0-5318 GCA_964624445.1 uncultured Oscillospiraceae bacterium
ACCGTCGGCATGGGCACGGACGCCTATACCCACGACATGCTGGAGAGCATGAAGGTGTTCCTGATCATCCAGCGCCATAATGCCGCGATGCCGAACGTGGCCTGGGGCGAGGACGTGACGATGCAGTTTGCCAACAACCGCGTGATCGCGGAGAAATACTTCGGCGTGCCGCTGGGCATCCTGAAGGAAGGCGCGGCGGCGGACGTGATTGTGATGGACTACAAACCCTTCACGCCTTTCAGCGGCGAAAACGTCGACGGGCATATGCTGTTCGGAATGAACGGGCGGAACTGCCGCACGACGGTCATCAACGGGCGGCTGCTGTATGAGAACCGCCGGTTCACCGACCTGGACGAAGAACGCATCAACGCCTGGACGCTGGAACAGAGCAAAAAGCTCTGGGGGACTTTGAACAACAGAACCTACTGAATGAAAGGGAGGATCCCATGAGCGATATCATGCGCCCCATGCCCTTCGGGCAGCTGATGAACTGGGCAATGGAAGAATACCGGAAGAGCGGCAGCCTGTTCGGCGTGGCCGATCCGGTCCGGCATGCAAACGGGCAGTTGCTGCCGATCTTCGATGAAAAGATCGAGGCGCCCTTCGGCCCGGCGGCCGGACCGCACACGCAGCTGGCGCAGAACATTATCGCGGCCTACGCGGCCGGCGCCCGCTTCTTTGAGCTGAAGACAGTCCAGCAAATGGACGGCCCGGAACTGGCAGCCTGCGTGAACAAACCCTGCATCACGGCGGGGGATGAGTGCTATAACTGCGAATGGTCCACGGAACTGTATGTGCCCCAGGCTTATGCGGAATATGTCAAAGCCTGGGTGGCCTGCAGGCTGCTGGCGAAGGAATACGGCCTGGGCGATCCGGACGCCTTTGTGTTCAATATGTCCGTCGGATATGACCTGGCCGGGATCAAGGGCGAAAAAATCAATGCCTTCATCGACGGCATGATCGAGGCGAAAGACACGGAGGCCTTCCGGGAATGCGTCGCGTGGGCCCGGGCCAATACCGGCCGCTTCAGCAATGTGGATGAGGCCTATGTGGACACAATCCCTTCCCGCATCTCCTGTTCCATTACGGAATCCACGCTTCACGGCTGTCCGCCGGATGAGATCGAGCGGATTGCCACCTACCTGATCACGGAAAAACACCTGAATACCTATATCAAGCTGAACCCGACGCTGCTGGGATATGAATACGCCAGAAGCAGGCTGGACAGCCTGGGATTCGACTATGTTCATTTTGACGACCGGCACTTCCGGGAGGATCTGCAGTGGAAAGACGCGGTGCCGATGCTGGAACGCCTGACCGCCCTGGCAAAGGAAAAGGGTCTTGAGTTCGGCGTGAAGCTGACGAATACGTTCCCGGTGGACGTGACGCAGGGCGAACTGCCCAGCGGGGAAATGTACATGGCCGGCCGCGCGCTCTTCCCGCTGACTATCCACCTGGCGGCGCGGATCAGCGAGACTTTCGGCGGAAGCCTGCGCATCTCCTATTCGGGCGGCGCGGACATCAACAATATCGCCGACCTGTTCGGCGCGGGGATCTGGCCGATCACCATGGCCACCACGATCCTGAAGCCGGGCGGATACCGGCGGATGATCCAGATCGCTGAACGCCTGATGAACTGCGGAAACGAACCCTTCCGGGGCGTCAACGTGCAGGCGGTGAAAGCACTGGATGAGGGCGTCGGCGCGTCCGGCCTGTACCGGAAACCGGTGAAGCCGCTGCCGGACCGGAAGACCGGGAAGACACTGCCGCTGTTCGACTGCTTTACGGCTCCGTGCAGGGACGGCTGCCCCATCGGACAGGATATTCCGGCTTACCTGCAGGCGATGCTGGAGGAGGAGCCGGAAAAGGCGCTGCGCATCATTCTGGAACGGAATCCGCTTCCGTTTATTACCGGGACCATCTGCCCCCATCACTGCGGGGACAAGTGCATGCGCAACTATTATGAGGAAACCCTGCATATCCGGCAGACCAAGCTGGAAGCGGCGGGCCGCGCTTATGAGGCTGTTTTGCCGACCCTGAGCGCAGGAGAAAAGAAATGCGGCAAAAAGGTCGCGGTGGTCGGAGCGGGTCCCGCGGGACTTGCGGCGGCAGCATTCCTGGGCCGGGCCGGTGTACCGGTCACCGTGTTTGAACGCAGGGACAAACCCGGCGGCGTGGTCGCCCATGTGATTCCCGGCTTCCGGATCGGCGCGGACGCGGTCGAAAAGGATATTGCGATCTGCCGGGCCTTGGGTGCGGAGATTGTGTGCGGCCGGGAAATCCGGTCCATCGAAGAACTGAAAGCGGAAGGATTCACTGATGTGATCGTTGCCGTCGGCGCCTGGAAACATGGCCGGAATCCGCTGAAGAGCGGCGAATGCCTGGACGCGCTGGCGTTCCTGGAAAAGTTCAGGGCGGATCCGGCTTCGGTCAGCGCCGGAGAGAACGTTGTCGTCCTGGGCGGCGGCAATACGGCGATGGACGTAGCCCGGGCGGCCAGACGGCTGCCGGGCAGCCCGGCCGTCCGGCTGGTTTACCGCCGGACCCGGCGCTATATGCCAGCGGACGAGGAAGAGCTGCAGATGGCGCTGGAGGACGGCGTAGAGTTCATGGAACTTCTGGCGCCGGAAGAACTGAAGGACGGGCAGCTGATCTGCCATGTAATGGAACTGGGCGCGCCGGACAAGTCCGGCCGGCGCTCGCCGGTGGATACGGGCGAAGTCCGGCTGATTCCGGCGGACACAGTGATTGCCGCCGTGGGCGAGCGGGTGGACACCGCGCTGTTTGAGGCGGCGGGCTGCGCGATCAGTGAGAAGGGTCTGCCGGCGGTGGACGCCGGCATGAAGACCAGTGTGGACGGCGTATATGCCATCGGCGACGCGCGCCGGGGACCGGCGACAGTCGTTGAAGGCATCGCGGACGCCCAGGCGGCAGCCGCCGCGATCGCAGGAATCCGGTTTGACGCCTGCGAGGCGGAAAACAGTGCCGCTCCCGAAGAAATGTATCTGTTCAAGAAGGGCCGGGTGGCGGAGGACCTGACAGCCATGCCGGACTGGCGGTGCCTGGGCTGCCCGACGGTCTGCGAGGCCTGCGCGGACGTATGCCCGAACCGGGCGAATGTGGCCATCCATGTGCCGGGTAAATGCCAGACGCAGATTCTTCATGTGGACGGCCTGTGCAACGAGTGCGGCAACTGCGCCGTGTTCTGCCCGTACAACGGGAAACCCTACCGGGACAAGTTCACGCTGTTCTGGTCCGAAGAAGATTTTGCGGACAGCGTAAACGAAGGTTTCCTGATGACCGGCGCGGACAGCGTGAAACTGCGCCTTGACGGGAAAGTACAGACGGTGAGCCCGGATGAGCTGAGCGGTATTTCAGAAGACGCGGCCGGAATCATCCGGACGATGATCGGGGAGTACGGATACTTAATGAATAACGCATAACGGATCATAAAACAACTGAACAAAATCGGAGGGAGAAAAACAATATGGTACCGGATTATGAGACGATCAAAAAGGCGGCTGAAAGCTATAAGGATGACATGGTGCGCTTCCTGCGGGCAATGATCTCCCATCCCAGCGAAAGCTGCGAAGAGAAGGAAGTCGTCGCCTGCATTCGGGCGGAGATGGAAAAGCTCGGCTTTGACAAGGTGGAGGTGGACGGTCTCGGCAATGTCATCGGCTGGATGGGCGAGGGCGAGAAGATTATCGCGATCGACTCGCATATCGATACTGTCGGCATCGGTAACCGGGAAAACTGGACGGCGGATCCCTATGAAGGCTATGAAACCGACGAGATCATCTACGGCCGCGGCGGCTCTGACCAGGAAGGCGGCATGGCCAGCGCCGCGTACGGCGCCCGGATCATGAAGGACCTGGGGCTGATTCCCGAAGGCTATAAGCTGATGATCGTCGGCTCCGTACAGGAAGAAGACTGCGACGGCATGTGCTGGCAGTATATCGTGAACAAGGACGGAATCCGTCCCGAATTTGTCATCTCTACGGAACCTACGGACGGCGGCATCTACCGCGGACACCGGGGCCGGATGGAGATCCGGGTGGACGTGAAAGGCGTTTCCTGTCACGGCAGCGCGCCGGAACGGGGCGACAATGCCATTTACAAGATGGCGGACATCGTGCAGAACGTCCGTGCGCTGAATGAGAACGGCTGCGAGGAAGGCACGGAGATCAAGGGCCTGGTGAAGATGCTCGATCCGAAGTTCAATCCCGAACACTACGAGGACGCCCGGTTCCTGGGGCGCGGCACCTGCACGGTGTCCCAGATCTATTTCACTTCTCCAAGCCGCTGCGCGGTGGCCGACTCCTGCGCGATTTCCATTGACCGCCGGATGACAGCCGGTGAAACCTGGGAGAGCTGCCTGCAGGAGATCCGGGACCTGCCTGCTGTGAAAAAGTACGGCGGGGACGTCCAGGTTTCCATGTATATGTACGACCGGCCGTCCTGGACCGGCGAGGTTTATGAAACAGAGGCCTATTTCCCCACCTGGATCAACAAGGAGAGCGCGGCGCACGTGAAAGCATTGGCGGACGCCCATAAGGCGCTGTTCGGCGACAAGCGGATCGGCGCGCCTAGCGCGATGGATAAACGTGAAGGCCGGCCGCTGACCGACAAGTGGACTTTCTCCACCAACGGCGTGGCGATCCAGGGCCGGTACGGCATTCCCTGCGTGGGCTTCGGGCCCGGCGCGGAAAGCCAGGCTCACGCGCCCAATGAGATCACCTGGAAACAGGATCTGGTGACTTGCGCGGCACTGTACGCGGCGGCAATCAGCCTCTATCCCGAAGAGGAACAGACGGGAGATGTGACCCAGTTCAGGGCGGGCATCTGATTAATTCATAATTAATCATTCACAATTCATAATTGGTATTATGAGTTGTCATATCAGAAGATGGAGGTAATCAAAGTGGATTATAAAACGCAGGAGTTTATCGACAGGCTGAACAAGCTGGATTTCAGCAAAATGTATGAGGGCGATTTCTTCCTGACCTGGGAGAAGACAGACGATGAGATCGCCGCGGTCTTCGCAGTGGCGGATGCGCTGCGCCGCCTGCGGGAGAACAATATCTCCACAAAGATCTTTGAATCCGGGCTGGGCATTTCCCTGTTCCGGGACAATTCCACCCGCACCCGCTTCTCCTTTGCGTCCGCCTGCAACCTGCTGGGTCTGGAAGTGCAGGACCTGGATGAGGGCAAGAGCCAGATCGCCCATGGCGAAACCGTCCGCGAGACCGCCAACATGGTTTCCTTCATGGCGGACGTGATCGGCATCCGGGACGACATGTACATCGGCAAGGGCA
>CAZUXV010000199.1:0-5302 GCA_964624445.1 uncultured Oscillospiraceae bacterium
GAGTTCTTTTCCGGCATGATCTCGTTCATTCTTCCGGACCGGTCCGGCGAAGGAGAACTGACCCTGGCGGACGGACGAATCAGCTGGGAAGCCGAAACACCGGCGGAAACGGCCGGCACGTCCGTGACGCTGATCCGGCCGGACGGAGCAAAGGAAACCGTACGGTTGGAAAAGATCACCGATACCCGCTTTGAAGGCGAGGCGGACACCTCGCTGGCCGGCGCCTACGCCGCGCGGATCGAGACGGAGGACGGCTCCGGCCGGGTGATCGGCAGTACCTCCGGCGGCGCTGTCGTCAGCTGGACGGCGGAATACGACCAGCGGCGGGAGGATACCGGCGCGCTGGAAGCCCTGGCGAAGGAAACCGGCGGAAAGGTTTGTGATAGCGTTGACGAACTGCTGATCTTCCCGGATACAGCTGCGCGGAAGCGGACCGACCTGACGGCCCTGCTGGCCGGGCTGGCGCTGCTGCTGTTCCTGTTTGATGTGGCGCAGCGGCGGCTGGACCTGTTCCGGGAACCGGTGAAGAAGGAAACCGAAGAGACGGTGAAACCGGTCAGGGAAAAGAAACAGAAACCGAAAAAGAAAGAACCCGAAAAAGAAACGCCCGCGGCTGCTGACGTGCTGTGGGAACAGATGAAAAACAAAAAGAAACTGTAAGAACTGCCAGGGGCGACAGCTCCTGGCAATTCCTGACATTTGCATCAGACCTGAAACAACTGTATACTGAAAGCAGAAGAATTGAGCAGGAGCGTATACCGTTATGAACCGATCAGACAGAAGCGCGATGGAAGCCTATATTCAGGCGCTGCTGCCGGAACGGGAGCGGTATCTGCATCAGCATGCCCTGAACAAGGCCCGGGTGATCACCCGCAGCATGAAGCCGTCTGAAAAGGAAGCCTATCTGCAGAGCGAGGCCTTCCAGACGACGCTGCGCCAACTGCAGCGGCGGGACAAGATCTGGCAGGGCCTGCTGCGGGGCGAACTGGTACTGTCCGGCGACCGGATGGAGTTCGACCGCCTTTCCAGACTGATCTCCAAAGAGATGGAGGAGGGGCGGAAGGTCGACCTGGCGTTCCTGCGGACAGTGGAAAAAAGCAAGGTATCGCTGGAAAAAGCGTATGAAGCGATCCGGATCATCCGGGAGGGAGATCTGCGGCGCTGGTTTGACGAACAGATCGGTTCTTTTACCACGCGGGCGGAAAACCGGGTGGTGCTGTGGCTGCGGACCGGCGACCACGGCGCCAGGCTGCGGGAGGAGGATCCCGAACGCTCGGTGGTCCGCCGGATCATGGAAAAGGATTTTCCGGGCGGGCTGACGCCCAAGAGCCTGAACCGCGCGTTCCAGCCCGGTTCACTGGACGGTTTCCTGCGGGCGGAAGCGTCGAAACAGTTCCCGGAGCTGGGCGCGTGCCGGGCCGTGCGCCTGCCGGGCGGGGAGACCGTGGCGTCCGCCGTCCGCCGGGAAGCGGAGCGGGAAGGCCGGCTGGTCTTTAACGCGCTGGAGAAAAAGTTTACCCGGGAACGGCTCCGGCGGCTGCTGGAAAAGAACCCGGCGCTGATCCGCCTGCAAAAAAAGGCGGACGCAGCCTACGAAAGAGAAAGACGCATCCGTGCCGCGCTGCTGGACGCGATCCCGGAACACTACCGGGACCTGTATCCGCTGGCACGGCAGATGCGCAGGCATTTCTATCTTCACCTGGGGCCGACCAATTCCGGCAAGACCTACGAAGGAATCCAGCGGCTGCAGGGCGCCCGGCAGGGCCTGTATCTGGGGCCGCTGCGGCTGCTTGCCGCGGAACAGTTTGAGGCGCTGAACCTTGCGGACGTCCCCTGTTCGCTGGTGACGGGCGAGGAGCAGATCCGCGTGCCCTTTGCCCGGGTGCAGTCCTCCACGGTGGAGATGGCGGACCTGCAGACGCATTACGACGTGGCGGTGATCGACGAATGCCAGATGATCGCCGACCGGGACCGGGGCGGCGCCTGGACGGCCGCGATCCTGGGCCTGTGCGCGGACGAGATCCACGCCTGCGCTTCCCCGGACGCGGAGAACCTGCTGACCCGGATCATTGAAGACTGCGGGGACGAACTGACGATCATCCGCCACGAGCGGATGACGCCGCTGGAAGTGGAGAAGGAAGGATTCCAGTTCCCGTCCTCCGTGCGCACGGGAGACGCGCTGATCGTCTTCTCCAAGGCGCGGGTGCACGCCGTAGCCGCGGAGCTGAAGACGCGGGGATACAAGGTGTCCCTGATTTACGGCGCGTTGCCGCCGGACGTGCGGCGGAACCAGGCGGACCGCTTCCACCGGGGCGAGACCGAGGTCGTCGTCTCCACGGACGCGATCGCCATGGGTATGAACCTGCCGATCCAGCGGGTGGTGTTCCTGGAATCTGAAAAGTATGACGGGGATATCACCCGGCTGCTGACGGACTCCGAGATCAAGCAGATCGCGGGACGGGCGGGCCGCTACGGTAAATATGAGATCGGCTATGTGAACGCCTTTGGCTTCCGCCAGGAGGTGGCCAGGGCCCTGGCCCGGCCGCTGCTGCCGCTGACGGAGGGCGTGATCGGATTTCCGGAATCCCTGCTGGGTATTCCGCTGCCGCTGACCGGCATCCTGGACCAGTGGATCCGGATGCAGGACAAGGGCTGCTTCTCCAAGGCGTCCACGGTGCGGATGGCGGAACTGGCCGCCATGATGGAAACGCCGAAAACGGACCGGCGGCTGCTGTACCGCTTCCTGTGCATTCCCTTTGACGAGAAGGACCAGGAGCTGCTGTTCCGCTGGAAGGCGATGTATCATGCGGAGTGCAAGGGCGAGCATATCGACGTCATGCCGGAAATGCCGGAGATCGTGGAACCGGAAAGCTGCACGATCCGTATGCTGGACGAACTGGAGGCGGACTACCGCCGGTGCGACCTGTATTACAATTATACGAGGCTGTTCCTGCCGGAGCCGGACAAGCTGCTGGCGGAGATCCAGCGGCGCAAGGACCTGATTTCCCAGGGGATCGTGCATATCCTTTCCACCCAGAAACTGCAGCAAAGGACGTGCCCGAGCTGCAAACGGCACCTGCCGTGGGACTGGCCCTACAGGCTGTGCGACAGCTGTTACGGCCGGGGCCGGAAATGGTAAAACGTCGGACTCAAAAGAGCCGGCGTTTTTATGTTGGCAGAAATGATGACAGGATGATTATTTCCGGAAAGACCTGACGGCCAGGGAAACCGCGTAGCACAGCGCGGAAACAAGCACAATGGAAGCGCCGGCGCTGGTGTCCAGGTAGTAGGACAGGGTCAGGCCCACGATGCCGCTGAAGAGCGCGAGGACAACGGACCAGACCGCGTGCTGGCGGGAGGAACGGGCGATGTTGCGGCCGGCGGCAGCCGGCAGGATCAGCAGGGCGTTGATCAGCAGCACGCCGACCCAGCGGATGGACAGCATGACCGCCACGGCGACCATGACCACAAAGGCAATTTCCACCAGGCGGGTTCTGATTCCCCGGCTGCGGGCAAGGAAGCTGTCCACGCTGGTGAGCAGCAGGGAATTATACAGCAGCGCCCACAGCGCCAGCGTGGCGACCAGGGCCAGCAGGAGCCAGAGCAGGTCGCCGGGCGTGACGGCGAGGATATCGCCGATCAGCAGGGCGGAATATTTGGCAAACTTGCCGCCCCGGGCGAGGATCAGCAGACCTGCCGCCACCGAGGTGGAGGAAAACACGGAAATGACCGTATCCGCCGAGGCGGAGCCGGACTGCTTGATGACGCAGATCAGGATGGCCCAGATGATGCCGAAAACCAGCATCGCCACCAGATCGTTCCGCAGGCCGAGGATGATGCCCAGACCGATGCCGGTCAGGGCGGAGTGCCCCAGGGCGTCGGAAAAGAAAGCCATCTGGTGGTTGACCGCCATGGTGCCGAGGAGTCCCAGCAGCGGGGTCAGCAGCAGGATCGCCAGGAAGGCGTTCTTCATGAAATTGTACTGATAGGCTTCCAGCGGGAGAATGCTTCCGAGGACGCTGTAGATCGCTTCCATTTATTCCGCCTCCTCTTCCTCGCCGCTGTAGCCGAAGACCGCGGAGAATTCGGGCGAGGCGAAGACCTCGGCCGCCGAGCCCTGGGCCAGGACGGATTTGTCAAGCAGGACCACATGGTCCGCGTATTCCCGGACGAAACGCAGATCATGGCTGACCAGCAGAATCGCCATGTGATGCGTTTTTTTCAGGTCCAGGAGCGTATCCAGGAACATTTTCAGGCCGTTGCGGTCGATGCCGCTGACAGGCTCGTCCAGCACGAGCAGGTCCGGGGACGGGTTCATGGCCAGCGCCAGCAGCACACGCTGCAGCTCGCCGCCGGAACAGCGGCCCAGGGGCAGGTCCGCCAGGCTTTCGGCGTTGACGGCGGCCAGGGCTTCATCCACACGGGCGCGGGTCTTTTTGCCCACGCCGGTCCAGACCGGACGCCTGGTGAAGGAGGCAGCCATGAAATCCCGCACGGTGAGGGGCATTTCCCGGTCAAACTGCAGATGCTGCGGCACATAGCCGGTGCGCAGATGGGGGATATTCAGCCCGCGGCCGTCCACATGGCGGATGAGACCGGAATGGGGAAGCTCTCCGAGCAGGGCGCGAATCAGGGTCGTCTTGCCGGCACCGTTCTGGCCGATCAGGACGGTGAGCTGTCCGCAGTGGATATGCATGGACACATCCTGGAGCAGAATCTGGCCGCCGCGGCGGACGCTGATCCGGTCCAGATCGATGTGGCAGAGCTCGCAGTGGTGCAGGGGCATGATTGTCCGGCCTCCTTGAAATTCAGTACGTGATGATGTATTATATCATAGATATGGGTCTTTAGGAAATGGGAGGTAATGAACCATGATCGCACTGGCCTGTGACCATACCGGGGTTGCCCTGAAACAGGAAATCATGAAGATGCTGGACGAGATGGGCCTGGAATGGAAAGACTTCGGAAATTATGACGCGAACAACCGGGACGACGACTACCCGGTATGGGGATACAAAGCCGCCCGGGCGGTGGCCGGCGGGGAATGCGACCGCGGCATCCTGATCTGCGGCACCGGCATCGGCATCGGCATCGCCGCCGGCAAGGTGAAGGGCATCCGCGTCTGCACCTGCAGCGACGTATACAGCGCCGAGCTGAGCAAACGGCACAACAACAGCAACATCCTGACCATGGGCGCCCGGGTGGTGGGTACGGAGCTGGCGAAGATGATCGCGAAGCACTGGCTGACCGCCGAATTTGAGGGCGGCCGCCACCAGCGGCGGATCGACATGATCACAAGGAT
>CAZUXV010000200.1:0-5298 GCA_964624445.1 uncultured Oscillospiraceae bacterium
CTCCGTCGACATGAGCGACCAGGCTTCCGCCAAGAAGTTCGGTGAATGGCTCGGCGCCAGCTTCTCCGGTTCCTGCCTCGGCATCTATACCGGTGAGGAAGGGCCTTCCGCCCTGTCTGACGCTGCCTTACAGTTCCAGAATGAACTCAATCCCCTGCTCACCAGCGTGACCAGCGGCATGACCAGCGACGAACAGCTGAAGAACGGCGTGGCCGACGTCACAACCGTTCTCGGTTACCCTGCCGGCCTGGAGATCTCCGGCGACACCGACGGCTCCGTCGTTACCCTGAATATGCGGGTCTTCGTAGGCAGCAAGGACGCCCGGATCGAGGTTAAATAATCTCTGGCCGAAAAAGCAGCGGCCCGGCATATCAAATCGCCGGGCTGCTTTTGCTGTATGGATTTCCTGATTTCACCTGGTTATTTCGCCGCCGGAAGCGCCGGTACGGCGCGCGTCGTCTTTATCCCAGCGCCTTCCGGATGACCTCCGCGGTCTGTGCCGCGCAGGCCTCGATCCCGACCGGCGTCAGGTGGATATGGTCCTCCCCGATCATTTCCCCCTTGGCCGGGGAAACCACCGCATACAGGTCGTTCACCGCCGCGTCCTCTTCCGCGGCCACCTTCCGGAGGATATCATTATACACCAGGATATCCCCGTGGTCCCCGTGCAGAGTCGGCGTCGTCGTGGCGATCACGATCTTCAGGTCCGGTCTGACCACCTTCCGCAGCACCCGGCAGATCCGGTGGCAGGTTTCCTCGTACAGGTCCGGGGGATAGAAGTGCCGCCCTTCCTGGTAGTCGTCCCCCATGTCCCACAGGCCGCAGTTCCACTGCACCAGGTCCGGGGACGGCAGCGACGGCAGCCAGAACCGCAGGGAATTGAGCGTATACCCGCTCCACCGTCCGTTCTCCTCCGGCCCGCTCACGCACGCGAGATCCGCCAGCTTTTCCCCCACCGCCGGCTGATACTGCATCCGGATGGAATCTCCCAGCAGCAGCACCTGTTTCATCTCAATCCCTCCCCGTCTTTTCTCTGAAACTGTTCACGATAAAACCGGCCCGCGCCGCAGGCCGGTCATCAGATGATCCCGCCGGATCATCCCTTCTTCGCCGCGAAGGCATCCAGGCACTGACCGATCACCCGGTCGATCTCTTCCTGGGGCACGCCGAACTGGGCCAGGGTCGCAGGCATCACCTTGCCGGCGGTTTCCTTCGCCGCCTCCGCCGTTTCCCAGGCTTCGTCGCCGTACTGCCTGAATTCTTCATCCAGCATCGTCAGAAACAGCGGCATCCGGAACAGCTGCACATACTTGGTCACCGCCGGGTTCTCCGCGACCGCGTCCAGGAATATACTTCTTCCGCTCATACCCATATCTCAGCTCTCCCGTTCATATCGCATTTATATCTGTACCCAAACAATACCATACTCTCCGGGATTTATCAACCCGGTCGGCGGGGGCGCACGGTCAGCCGCGCCCCGCCGGATCCGTCTTATTCCTGTCCCTGGGTCAGCTGCACAAACAGGTCCGCCAGGTCCGCACGGCTGACGGGTGCTTCGGGATCGTCCGTGCTCATTCCCGCGCCCAGGGCCTGCAGGATACCGCACAGGACGCCTTCATTCATCTCCGCGTTCAGGTCCTGGTCCGCGGAGAGCATGCCGTAGCCCGCCAGGGCTTCCCTGCATGCTTCCGGATCGTTGCTTCCGCCGCCGATGAGCAGGTACAGGCCGCCGATGAAGTCGCCCACGGTGGCGGGTTCGTCCGGCGCGAAGATGCCGTCTTCCTTCGGCAGCATGTAGCCGCCGGTGAACGCGGCATAGATGGCATCGTAGTGTTCACTGCCTTCCGCCACGTCGGAGAAGGAAACCTGGGTCAGGTCCTCGGTGTGGAAGGGGTTCTGGATCGCGTCATACAGGTCGCCGTTGGCCTGCAGGGTTCCGATGGGTCCCGCGGTGCCGCGGCAGCCTTTTTCCGCCAGCAGGGCATAAGCCCGGGCGGCGTTCTTCACGCTTTCGGGCGTCACGCTCTTGTAGGCGCGCATCTGCTGCAGCTTTTCATCCGCAGGCCTGCAGTGCAGGATATTGGTCATGGCGGTCACGGCGCCGCCCAGCTCGCCGGCGGGCTTCGCCAGGTCGGAATACTGCTGCATGATATAGCCGTCGATCTCCTCCTGGGTCAGCTCCATGGAAGAGAGCATTTCCGGAATGGCATCGTACAGGTCGAAGGTGGCCTTGACGTTGGGGTCCATGTAGGAAATCAGGTACATGGCATAATCGCCGTCCGTGCCGCAGAAGGCACTGTAGGCGCCCATCTGGTCCCGCAGCACAGGGATCAGCACCTTGTCCGCGATCAGGGTGCCGATGACGTTCAGGGCATAATCCTGTTCGACGCCGATCTGGCTGAAGGCGGCGCAGTTGCAGTTGTACTGGATATTGCCGTCCACGGCGATGCCTTCCCGGATCGGGGGCGTGGGCAGGTCGTAGGCCGGATAGGTCCGCTCTTCGGAACCGAGATCCGCGAAGAAGGCGTCCACCAGGGGGGCGTTCACCGCGATGGAGGCTTCGCTGCCGGCAAAGGTGGCGACGGCGCCGCTGCGGTTGGCAAAGAAGGACTGGACATTCTGCAGGCGGGCGGTCACCGTTTCCGGTTCCGCGGCCAGCTGCTGCTCCACCTCTTCCAGGAAGGTGTAATAGGCGGTGTAGTTCAGGTAATCATAGTACCTGCTCCGGGGATCGCCCACGCCTTCCTGGCGGGCATAAAGCGCCACATAGGGCGCGTTGGTGATGGTATTGCGCACATAGGCCTTCTGGGCGGAGACCCGCTCGGAAAGGGTCTGCACGTCGGTGAACTGCGTATGGAACAGGATCTCCTTCATCAGGTCGTAGCCGGCGGCCAGGTCGTCGTCCAGCGCGGTCCACTCAGCGATCAGATAGGCGCGCACATCGTCCTTTTCCGGCGTAGAGAAGGCGTCCACCCCGATGGTCCGGCTCATCAGGTAACGCTCCGTGAGCAGAGCCAGTTCTTCCTTGCTGTGGGCGTCGGTATCCAGCTGCCCGAGCAGGCGGGTGAACAGGCGCAGGTAATGGATATCCTCCTGGGGCAGCGTGCGGGCGTCGAAGTAAATGTCCGCCTTGCCCACACCGTCCACACCGGCCACGGCGTTCATACGGCGGACGCCGTCCTCACCGGTCTCGTCGGAGATGGGATATTCCCGGACTTCCTCGGGCAGGTCCGCCACGGCCACCGGGGTCAGGGCGGCGATCATGGCCCGGTTGTCCTCTTCTTCCGGCTCGGCATGGGCCGTATCGATGGCCGCCTGTTTTTCCTCTTCCGTCATGCCGGCCTTAATCTCCGCCAGCTTTTCAGCCAGTTCGGCGTCCTGTTTCTCTTTCAGGCCGGGTTCGGGATAGGTGGTGGTCAGGGTATACAGTGCCGGATCGACATACCACTCTTTGATCGCCGCGGTGAGCAGGCCCTTTTCGTTTTCCTCCAGGATATGGGCCTGGTCTTCCGAGGTCTCGGGATAATCGAAGGGATTGCCGGTGACCGCGTAGCTGTAAGCCATGGAGTACATGACGGATTCCACGGGATTGCCGTTTTCCAGCGCCAGCTTGTTGTTCAGCTGCTTCGCGGTCACGATGGCGTCCAGCTGCACCGGGTCAAAGCCGTCTTCGGCGATCTGCTTCAGGGTGTCGTTGACCACCGTCCGGAACGCTTCCGCGTCTTCCGGGTTGACGTTGTTGGCCACGAAGACCAGGGCGTCGTCCGGGGCGGCCACTTCCCGGCCGCAGGAGAAGGATCCGGCGGGGAAGGCTTTCTTCAGGTTCTGGGTGAGCAGGGAACTGTCCGCGCCCAGCAGCGCCCAGACATGGTCCACGGCCCGCTGCTTCGCCTTGTCTTCCTTCAGTTCCGGGCAGATGATGTAATAGTAAACCGTGGACTGGTTGGCCGTATCGGTTCCTTCGGCCACGGCGTAGGGAACGCTGGTGACCACCGGCTCCGTGATCCGGGTGTAGCCGCTGTCCGTGAAGGAGAACTCCTTCTTCTCATAGGCGCTGAAGTATTCGTCCAGCAGCTTCAGGAAAGCGGTATAATCCTCAAAGGCGCCGTACAGAAGGCACATGCAGTTGGACGGATGATAATACTGGGCCTGGTAGTCCTTCAGGGCGTCCCAGGTCATCTCCGGGATGGCTTCGGGCTTTCCGCCGTAGCTGTAGGTCAGGGCGGCGCCGGGGAAGGTAACCAGGTTGGCGTTGTCCATGGCGGTCTGCTGCAGGGTCGAGTGTCCCGTCATTTCGCTGTACACGGTGCCGTTCAGCGTCAGGGGGCTGTCCATATCCTCCATTTCATACCGCCAGGCTTCCGTGCGGAAGATGTCTTCCCGCTCCAGGATCAGCGGATGCAGGCAGCAGTCGGTATAGAAATCCGCCAGGGCCAGCAGCTGCTTTTCGGAAAGGGACGCCACCGGGAAGCTGGTCATCGCGTCGGTGGTATAAGCGTTCATGTAGGTCTGGTAGGACTGGTAGGCCAGGTTGAACCACAGCCCGGTGCTGGGATACTTCTCGGAACCGGACAGGGTGGCATGCTCAAAAATATGGGGCAGGCCCGTGTCGTCCACCGGCCTGGTGGGGAACGTCAGCTGGAAGGCGCGGTTGGTATCCGCGTTGGCGATATAGAGGACCTTCGCGCCGGTCTTCTGATGCTCAAAAAGTACCAGGGTCGCCCCGATCATCTCAAAGGGGCGGATCTCTTTGGCTTCAAAGCCTTCCACCACGTCGCCGACGGCGGGCAGGCCGGCAGCTTCCGCGGCTTCGGCCTCAGCCGTTTCCGCCAGGGCGGGCACCACGCTTACGATCATCGCAAGCGCAAGGAACAGGGACAGCAGTTTCTTCATTTTTCTTCCTCCCGTTTCGGGTTTTTATCCTGCCCCGGCAGGGACAGCAGAAAGAGCATCCGTTGCTCTTACCTTCCATGAACCGGATTCCAGAATTTGTTATGCGCTGGAACACAGTGTAATACAACCGGGCGATAATATCAACTCAGGCGGATCCGCAAAAAAAGGATCCCGAAGGATCCTGGTTGCCTTTGTCCGGAACACGCTTCAAGCTGCAGCCGGCCGAAATTGATCAGCAGTAATCGCTTCCCCCGCCGCCGGAAAGCAAAATCCCGTCGAGGCCTTCTTTCTCTGTAATCACCTTCGTTTGTCCGCTTCCTGTGACGACTTTGTGCACCAGGTTCCCGGCCTTCGGGGCTTCGCCTTTCTGGACCGTCTTCGCAGCCTTTACGCTTTTCCCGGTAA
>CAZUXV010000201.1:0-5237 GCA_964624445.1 uncultured Oscillospiraceae bacterium
GATAGGAAGGAGAGCCGGCAAGTGACTAATTATGTCATAGCCGTGAAAATCAAAATATATTTCGATTTATCCGGGATCTCATTATGTTCTGTTATGCTGAATCCAGTCAGTTGCAAAATCCACAAGCTCTCGCTGCTTCATCAGGCGAAGTTCAGCATTTCCAAGTTTACCATGTCTGACAGTGCATGCCTGTTCAAATGCCGTTCCAATCTGTTCAAAATCTTCGCCGTCAACGAAGAGCGTTTCATATGCTTTCCAGACACGTTTTTCGTTTTCCATAATGGCGCTGTGTTCAACGCAGTTGTGCTTGCCGGGGTAGGCAGCGCGTGTATCAGCGAGGTGGAGCGAAGTGTTCTTGTCATAACCAACGCCGAGAAGCAATACGTCGCCGTCCAATTCGTATAGTTTTCCAATGGGGGAGCCGTCTCCGAAAATGTTGGAAAAATCATGACCGGAAACAAGATACTCAGCGTGCTTTCCCCAGGCTGCTACCGATCTTGCGGGGTGATCGCTCCGAACAGCGCCGGGCCAGGAACGAAACATTTCAGCTACAGATCCCATCGTATTGGTAGGTGTAATACGCTTGTCGTATGCAGGCCAATGATCCCGGATCATTTGCCAGTATTCTTCTGCAACGTCCCAATGGACTCCGTCTTCGGGGTCGAGATTCTTCCACGACTGTGTCGGCATCATAACCGTACCCTCTTCACCGACCGTTTCAAGAAGAGCCTCAATGACAGTTTGGGCGCCGCCGCACACATATCCGAATTTCGACAATGATGTATGAACCATCAGCGTATGTCCCTTCTCCAGTCCGAGAGAATGAAAAACGCGCAAAAAATCATCCTTGATTATTGGACGCATTGAATACTTCCTCCATGACTCTTGATTGTTATAGCCGACAAAATCAAAAGATAACGATTTATCATATATCCTTTTTACCTTATTCCAGTCAGCCAAAGAAGTCAATCCCGGAAGGAGATCTGTTATGTATGAATCCATGAGCCCTGCGGAAATCCGGGCATTGAAAAAGGAGATCTTTTCATCGCTCCACTGCGCCCTGCCGGGGATTGTGGCGTCTTTTGATGACGTCTCCGGCTTGGCCTCTGTCCGGCTGGCGCTCTCCGGTATGCCGATCCTGCAGGATGTGCCGGTGTTTGTCTGTAATGAAGTCAGTGTGGGGGATGCCTGCCTGGTGGTCTTTGCGGACTGCGATGTGGATGCCTGGTTTGATGGAGAAGATTCGGCTGATCCCGCGTCCGGACGGATGCACAGTTTGTCGGACGCGTTCGCTTTTGTGGGTTTCCGCAGAAGGGAGGCAGGAGCGTGATCATTCGTCCTGTGGATGAAAACGGGGATATCCTGCCGGTGCTGGTCTCTGCATCCCTGCTGAAAGGTGCCGGTGCCGTGACCCGGCTGGTGAAGGACCGGCTGGAGATGCTGGCCGGGGACTGGTGGGAGAATCCCGCCTGGGGGAATCCTGTGATCGATATGCTGAAGGAATCCCGGCTTACAGAAGCTGATACTCAGGCATTGGCCAACTATATTACGTCGTATATCCGGCAGACGCCCGGCGTGCTGGGCGTGGAGGACGTGGTATTCTCCGCGGAAGGAAAGACATTTTCCTATTCCTGCCGGGTGGATACGGAAGACGGAGACGCGCGTATCGATTACATGTTATAAATATCCGCTGACGCAAATAAACCCTTGCCTGTTACACAATTGTTGGCATATAATATAATATGTCGAAAAATGCGTAACAAAACTGAACAGGCGGAGGTTTGACGATATGCAGAAAATGAAGGGGTTCCGGATGCTGACAGCGTGGGTGCTGGCGGTGGTGATGGTACTGTCCACAGGCTTCGGGGCGTTCACCGCGAAGGCGTTGGATCTGCCGGAAGATACGGAAAATAATTATGTATATCTAGGCGATCTGGAAGAATTGAATGTCCTGGCAGACGGAATCGAGTATACGGCTACGATATACGGCGATATCACCGGTGAAATGAATGTGCAGAGCAAAAACGGCGGAGGTGCTACTGTCAGCACGGCTAATGGAGATGGGACATACGGCGAAGTGATCGCGGAAAATGAAAACGATAATGCTTACGCAGTAAGAGTAAAGAATGGTGATGGTGATGGTGGTCAGGGCGGCACGGTGACTGTGGATACGGGCAGTGTAACAGCTGTCAGCGGTTCTTTTGATGCAGAAACCGGTGAGTTCGACGGCGCAGGACAAGCATTAGGCGTGCATGGACAGGCAATTTCACCGGATAAAGATGCTGACAACCCGGATGTTTTGATAACCGTCCACGGCGATGTAGACGTTTCAGGCAATTCAGGATATGGTGTTTTAGCCGATGCGTTCGGTGGCGGGGAAACACAGGTCAGCGTCATGGGCGATATCCGTCTTTCTTCAGACAAAAAGGTTGATGACAGTCTTTTAGATGGTGTGTATGTTCAGAGTCAAGGTGGAAATGTATCAGTGGATACAGCAAAGGAAGGAAACGATTCCTTCGGTGATATATATGTATCCGGTGGTGCCGGAAGTATTGCTGATGGCATTCATGTAGCAAAATACGTAAAAGCAGGCGGTTCGGTTTCCATAGAGACCGGTGATGTGACGGTTGAGTGCGATACAAGTGATAACGGTGTTTCCGGCAGCCGTGCGACAGGCATGGATGTTAAGGTACGCACAGGAAATGCCGATGAAACGCCGGATGTGTCTGTCGTCACCCATGGAGATGTCAGCGCCAAAGCGGATCAGGCTGAGGGTGTAAAAATCTCTTCTCATAATGCTTCCAACAGCATGACCAGCAAATCGGATATTGCTGTGATGGGTAACATTACCGCTGAAGCCGTGAACGGAAAGGCGGCCGGTATCGATGTTGAGTCCAATACAGGGGAAACAGCTGTCAACACAGCGAAAGACGAAAAGAAGGAAAGCTTTGGCGATGTGACCGCAACAAGTATCCAGGGAGACGCGGCAGGGGTTTCTGTGAGCGCAGGCGATGCGGAACAATATGATTATAATATCGAAATCGACGTGGGCGCTGTAACGGCTGCCAGCGGAACGGCGGATCCGGAAACGGGCGAATTCACCGGAGCCGGCAAGGCGGCGGGTATATTGATAGACGGCGCTCAGGATGAAACGCAGAGTGATAAACCAAGCACGGTGGTTGTCAATGCCCATGGGGATGTGGATGCCAGTGGCGGAGCTGCTGACGGCGTGCATGCCATTGCGGGCAAAAACACGGACATTACCGTGAACGTCGGCGAGAAGGACAGTGAAGAAAAAGCAAACGTCTCTGCCATGGCAACAGGGGACGGGGTTCCTGATGATGTTGATAATAATTGGGCGACTGCTGCTGCGATCAGGGCAGAGACAACGGACGGGAATGCTGCCGTGACCGTGAATGTCCATGGAAATCTAACGGCCACAGCGGACGGGAATGGGTTGAGTGAAGCATTCGGTATTTTTGCTCAGCAGAAAGAGGACCAGGACAACCAGAAGATCCGGATTAACGTGGACGGGGACGTAACGGCGCGAGCGCCCGTGACAGAAGGGAAAAACGAATATGAACAGGCAATCCATGCCGAAACCAGGGGCGACAACAGCAGCACAGAGATTAATATAGGCGGGAATGTTACTGCTTCCGGAGATGCATTTGCTCTAAGCTGTGCTATCCGGGCATCTTCCGAGGACAACAGCGAGACCAGAATCACGGTTGAAGGTGATACCATTGCGGCATCCGGTGAAGGTAACAGTAACAGTTATGGTATCGAGATCAGTGCAGCCGACAACGGCAGCATCATTGTAAATGCCGGCAATGCGGCGGTGTCAGGAAACGCTTACGGAGTCTCTATCAGTTCAAGTGCGCAGGGCAAGGGAACCGTTACGGTCGGGGGCGTGGAAAGTACAAAAAATGCTGTCGTAATATGTTCGGACGCAGCCGAAACAACGAGTAAACTGGTGGTAACGGGGAAGGCCGCGAATGAAGATGGAAATGTCGTTGCGGGCGGAAGTGTGGGCATCTGTGCAGAGGGGCTCAGGGGCGGCAGTACGCAGGTCATTGCGGACGGGAATGTGTCTGCTTCCGACGGAACGGGCGTGAAACTGGACGTTTATGATGGCGGAACAAACGACGTGTTTGTCAGCGGCACGGTGTCAGGAGGAACAGCCGGCGTTGAACTGGAAAGCGACGCCAATGCAGACAACAGCACCCTGACGGCCTGGAAGGTGGAAACCGGCGAAAACGGAACGCTGTTCAAAGGGAATGACGAGACAGTTGTCAGCAGGTTTGCCGCTTCGGTCAACTATCTGATTAAGCTGGAGGAAGGCCTGGTGAACAGCCAGGTGACGACCGCAAAGAACAATACCGTTACCTATGACAGAGAGGAGCAGGCTGTAATCCGGGGGCAGGAAACGGATCCGGACTTATACACCTGGCATACCGCCAATGCCGGCGAGAATGTGACGCTGACCCTGGACCTGGCGGAAGATGAAGTCTTTGACGGCGTTTACTACAACGCGGAGGGCGAAACCGACGAAGAGAAGGACCTGCTGACGCTGGCCAACGGCGGACTGACCGCCGTGGCAGGCGCGGTCAGTTCCTATATCCTGCAGATGAAGAACTTCGGCGGAATGCTGTTAGGCGTAAAGACGCATACGCATGAATTCACGGTATATCAGAGTACCCTTACGAAACCAACCTGCACGACGACCGGAACGGATGTTTACAAGTGCAGCAAGTGCAACGCGACAAAGCAGGTTACTGTGGATGCCCTGGGTCACAAGGAAGCTGTGGACCCGGCGGTTGAACCGGACTGCACCCACACCGGCCTGACGGAAGGCAAGCACTGCCCCGCCTGCGGTGAAGTGCTGGTGGAGCAGACTGTTGTGAAAGCCCTGGGCCACACCGAAGTCATCGACAAGGCGGTGGAACCGGACTGCACCCATACCGGCCTGACGGAAGGGAAACACTGCTCTGTCTGCAACGAAGTGCTGGTGGCGCAGGATGTGGTAAAGGCCAAGGGGCATACCGAAGTTGTAGACCCGGCGGTGGAGCCGGACTGCACTCATACCGGCCTGACGGCAGGGAAACACTGCTCCGTGTGCAATGAAGTGCTGGTGGCGCAGGAAGTGGTGAAGGCCAAGGGCCATACCGAGGTCATCGACAAAGCGGTGGAGCCGGACTGCACCCATACCGGCCTGACGGAAGGGAAGCACTGCTCCG
>CAZUXV010000202.1:0-5223 GCA_964624445.1 uncultured Oscillospiraceae bacterium
TGACGAGGTGCTTGCCACGGTCAAGAGCCTGATCGACACCCCCGCGCAGGACGCGTATCTGGCGGGCGTGAACAAGGAAGACCTGTCTTATCCTTTTGTGTTCACGGATGAGGTTTACGGCCTCGTCCTGGATACGGAGCCGCTCCGGCAGAAACTGTATCAGATGGTTTCCACCCTGGAAAGCGGCGACGTGGAGATCGTTCCGGACCGGATCGAGCCGGCGGTCCGCAAGGCGGACCTGATGAAAAAATATACGCTCCGCGCAACGGCCACCACCCGGATCCATTCCAGCTCCACCGAGAACCGCAACAACAACATCCGGCATGCTTTCAGCGATTTTGTGAACGGATACCGGCTGGAACCGGGCCAGAGCTTCAGCTTCAACAAGGTCGTCGGCATGCGCACGCAGGAACGGGGCTTTTTCCCGGCGGACGAGATCGTCTCCGGCGAGATGGTGGAAGGCTACGGCGGCGGCGTCTGCCAGGCCAGCACCACGATCTACCAGGCGGCGCTGTGCGCAGGGCTGCAGATCATTACCCGCCAGCCCCATTCCGAAAAGGTCAAATACGCGGAGCTCGGCCAGGACGCCACGGTCTACCTGAGCAAGAACCGGAACAAGGATTTCGTTTTCAAAAACACGACAAACAGCGACATCTGGATCTTCGCCACAGTGGAAAAGGATCCGGAACGGAAAGGGAAGAACAATCTCCGGACCCGGGTGGATATCTACGGCGAGGACATGGGCGACGTCTGGTACAAACTGGAGTCGGTCATCACCGAGACCGTTGATCCCCCGGAACCCGAATACCGCAAAGATAAAAAGAGCCAGTATGTGACCTATCAGGACGAAACGCCCTATCTCTATTCCGAGGCCCAGCCCGGATACAAGGTGGACGTTTACCTGACGGATTCCCGCAGCGGCAGTAAAACCTATCTGTATACGGACGAGTACCCGGCCAAAAGGGCCGTCTACTACCAGGGCGTCAAAACCCGGTAATACAGGACAAAACAAGACGTGCAGGCGTCTTGTTTTTCATTGCGGCTGTCCGTATAATGGAAGCAGCAAAAAAGACAGGAGATACATATATGATCGCATCAACACCGCCCATGGGATGGAACAGCTGGGACTGCTACGGCGCCGAGGTGACGGAGGAAACCGTCCGGAAGAACGCGGCATACATGGCGGATCATCTGAAGGAATACGGCTGGGAATATATCGTGGTGGATATCCAGTGGGCCGGCGGGAACGCGGCAGGCCACGGCTATGAACCCTTTGCCGACCTGACCATGGACGGATACGGACGCCTGACGCCCGCGCTGAACCGTTTTCCGAGCGCGGCGGACGGGAAGGGGTTCCGTCCGCTGGCGGACTATATCCATTCCCTGGGGCTGAAGTTCGGCATTCATATCATGCGCGGTATGCCCCGGGTGGCCGCCCACCGGCGGCTGCCGATCGAGGGCAGCGAATACTTCTGCAACAGGGCGGCGAATCCGCATTCCATCTGCATGTGGAACCCGGACATGTACGGCCTGCACTGCGACCGGCCGGAGGCCGCGGCGTATTACGACAGCATCTTCCGCCTCTATGCCTCCTGGGGCGTGGACTTTATCAAGTGCGACGACATTGCCCGGGAATATCCTCACTGTGAAAAGGAGATCGAGCTGATCTCCGAATCCTGCCGCCGCTGCGGCCGGGACATGGTCCTTTCCCTTTCCCCGGGACCCGCGCCGCTGGAGAAGGCGGAACATCTGAAGCGGTATGCGAATATGTGGCGGATCACCGACGACTTCTGGGACGACTGGCGCCTGCTGAAAAGCATGTTTGAGCGTGCGGAAAAGTGGTGCGTTCACGCAGGGCCCGGGCACTGGCCGGACGCCGATATGCTGCCGGTGGGCGCCCTGCGCCAGTGCGACAGTCCGGACGGCTGGACCCGCTTTACCCGGGCGGAGCAGCGGACCATGATGTCTCTGTGGTGCATGATGCGTTCTCCGCTGATGATCGGCGGCGAAATGACGAAGAACGACGATTTTACCCTGGACCTGCTGACGAAGCGGGACCTGCTGGAGATTGAAAAGGTTACCTGGTGCGCCCATCCCTTGCGCACGACGGAGGAGGAGAGCGTCTGGATCGCACCCCGGCAGGACGGAAAAGGCCTGTATCTGGCGCTGTTCAACCTCAGCGAAAAGAAGCGCGCGGTTGCCGTGACCGCGGAGGAAACCGGGATGCCTTTCCTATACGGGCGGGAGATCTGGACCGGGAAAGAAACCCGGAAAGCAAAACAGCTCCGCGCGGTCCTCGCACCGCACGATGCTGCGGTGTTCAGAATCGTTTGAAGACAAAGCCAGGTGGACCAGGGGGACGGTTCTTTTGGACCAAAGAAGAGCATAAAAAAGGCCAGGGGAAATGGTTCAAAAGAACCGTCCCCCTGGTCCATTTTTTCAGGGATGAACGAAGGTGCCGATGTCGCTGCCGTCCAGCACCCGGAGCAGGTTGGCCGGGTCGTCCAGGCCGAAGACCCGGACCATGGGAACCTTGTTCTCCGCGCACAGGGCGAAGGCGGAGGCGTCCATAACTTTCAGGCCTCTTTCCAGCGCTTCGGTATAGGTGATGTCCCTGATCAGGGTGGCGGTAGGATCCTTGTTCGGGTCCGCCGTATAGACGCCGTCGATGTTCTTGGCCATCAGGACCGCGTCCACTTCCATCTCGATCGCGCGGAGGGCGACCCCGGAATCGGTGGAGAAGAACGGATTGCCCGTGCCGCAGGCAAAGAGCACCACGCGGCCCTCGGCCAGGTGGCGGCGGGCGGCCATGGCGTTGAAGGGTTCACAGAAGCGGTTCATATCCACCGCGCTCTGTACCACGGCGTCCAGCCCGGCTTTGCGCAGCGCGTCCGCCACGCACAGGCAGTTGATCACCGTGCCCAGCATGCCCATCTGGTCCGCGGTGACCGCGTCCATATTGGCGGCGGGACCCTGGCGGCCGCGCCAGATATTTCCCGCACCGATCACGATGCCGATCTGCACGTCCATATCGTGCATCTCCCGGATGATGGACGCGACCTGGTTTACCTTGTCAAAATCAAACAGATCGTTTCCGGACTTGAGCGCCTCACCGCTCAGCTTTAACAGGATCCGCTTATAAACAGCCATATTTCCCTCCTGAACCCAGTCGATTTTTATCAGTATATCATGATTCGGTTGATCGGGGAAGAGGAGTGGACCGGGAGGGACGGCTCTTCTGGACCAAATAACAGTAAAATTTAAACTGAAGGGCAAAAATGGTCCAGTAAGAACCGTCCCCCTGGTCCACCTCAACCTTGACAATCAAAGGGGCTGCGATATAAAATACATTGTTTTGTGCCATCAGCCGGGAAGGAGGGAATGACATGCTGCCGGAGAGAGACACACAGGAGTTCCGGACGCTTCTGCACGAAGAGGTGGAGAAGCGGCGTACCTTTGCGATTATTTCCCATCCTGACGCGGGTAAAACCACGCTGACGGAAAAGCTGCTGCTCTACGGCGGAGCGATTCGCAGCGCGGGCAGCGTCAAGGCCCGGAAGACGGACAAGCACGCGACTTCCGACTGGATGGAGATCGAAAAGCAGCGCGGCATCTCCGTGACGAGTTCCGCGATGCAGTTTGTTTATGACGGCTACCGGATCAATATCCTGGACACCCCCGGTCACCAGGACTTCTCCGAAGACACCTACCGGGTGCTGGTCGCGGCGGACGCCGCGGTCATGCTGCTGGACGCCGCAAAGGGCGTCGAAGCCCAGACGATCAAGCTGTTCAAGGTCTGCCGGATGCGGAACATCCCGATCTTCACCTTCGTGAACAAGATGGACCGGGCGGCGAAAGACCCCTTTGCCCTGATGGAAGAGCTGGAGCAGGTGCTGGGTATCCGTTCCTGCCCGATCAACTGGCCCATCGGCGTGGACGGCGATTTCCAGGGCGTTTACCACCGGGATACGAAGATGGTGGAACTGTATACCGGCGGAGACCACGGCAAGAAGATGGTCGAGAAAACCGATATCGCCATCGACGATCCGGCGCTGGAAAAGGCGCTGGAGAAGCATTACCGCGACCGCCTTTCCGAAGAGATCGAACTGCTGGACGAAGCGGGCGACGCCTTCGACCTGGACAAGGTCCGGGCGGGCGAGCTGACGCCCATGTTCTTCGGCTCCGCGGTGACCAACTTCGGTGTGGAACCTTTCCTGGACCGCTTCCTGTCCTTCACACCGCCACCTCTTCCCCGGGAGAGCGACGCGGGCATGATCACGCCCGAAGAACCGTATTTCTCCGGCTTCATCTTCAAGATCCAGGCCAACATGAACCCGGCCCACCGGGACCGGCTCGCTTTCATGCGGATCGTTTCCGGCGCCTTTGAAAAGGGCATGGAAGTCTGGCATTCCGGCACGAACAAGCCGGTGGCGCTCAAGCAGCCCCAGCAGTTCATGGCGGACGAGCGGGAAGCCGTGGAGGAAGCCTGGGCCGGCGATATCATCGGCCTGTTTGACCCCGGAATATACCGGCTGGGAGACACGCTCTCCACCGGACCGAAGATACACTATGCCAATATCCCCGTATTCGCGCCTGAATTCTTCAACCGCGTGCGCCCGCTGGACAGCATGAAGCGCAAGCAGTTCCAGAAAGGAATCAGCCAGCTGGCGGAGGAAGGCGCGATTCAGACCTTCACCCGTACCGAGACGGGCATGGAAGAGTTCATGGTCGGCGTGGTCGGCGTGCTGCAGTTCGAAGTGCTGGAACACCGCCTGCGAACCGAATACCAGACGGAGATTGTGATGGAAGGCATGCCCTTCCGCTTTGTCCGCTGGGTCATCAAGACCCCGAAGCCTGTGGAGGACCTGAAACTGACGTCCACCTCGGGCAGGGCAAAGGACAGCCACGGCCGGGATGTGCTGCTGTTCGAAAACGAATGGAGCATCCGGCTGGCGTGTGAGAACAATGAAGGCTTAGAGCTGAAGGAGACCGCAGAAAGGTAAAGATTTCGCATCTGAGGATGCGACCAGGGCTTTCCGATCGCCCTGGACCTTCGGTCAGATACTTTTGAGAGGCATTTTTATGATTAGGGAAGATATTCGGAATATAGCGATTATTGCGCATGTTGACCACGGCAAGACAACGCTGGTGGACCAGATGCTGAAGCAGCTGCCTTCTTCCTGCACCCGCACCTCATGCTTGCCGGCCAGAAAGTCGATGGCC
>CAZUXV010000203.1:0-5147 GCA_964624445.1 uncultured Oscillospiraceae bacterium
TGGTCATCATCATCGGTGAATGCAATATTGCCTCCAACAGAAAGAAAGGATAAGTGATCATATGACAACAATCGACGCGCGCGGCCTTTCCTGCCCCGAACCGGTCATCCTGGCCAGCCAGGCGATGCAAAGCGGAGAAGCCGCATATGAAATCATCGTGGACAACCGTGTTTCCCGGGAAAACGTCACCCGCTACGCGGAGCATCAGGGCTATACTGTTTCGGTAACGGAAACAGACGGTGAGTTCACCCTGACCATCCGGAAATGATTTACATCGCTACTTTCTTCTCCCACTTCGGGGCAATGCAGTATAAAAAGATCTGCGACAAAACCGGCATCTCCGCGCGGATGATGCCGGTTCCCCGTGCGCTCAGCAGCAGCTGCGGCACCTGTGTGCGCCTGGAGGCAGACAGCGCCGATATACTTCCGCGCACCGAAGAAACAGAACAGCTCGCCTGCGAACAGGCGAGCGGTTACCGGGTCTTCTGGAAGGCTGAAGGAATCTGATCCCATCTTTTTTCGTGTTATCGTTTACGCTTGTCCCTGGATTCGCCCGCCGCTTTCGGCGGGTGATTTTTCATATCCTCACTCCCCGTACAGCAGCAGTACCTTCGTGGGCGATACGCCCAGTGTCCCGGGAGGATCGTCCCGCCTGAATTCCCGGGCATACCGCCACCAGACGGCCGGGCTCCCGTGCTCCTGCTCATGATACCGGAACTCACTGATCCACTCGAAGGGTTCCTCCATCTCGTGGAGAATCCTGACCGGAAACCGGTTGCCGGGTTCCTCCGGGCTGAAGTCATGCGCCCGGATACCGACGGCTTTCAGCCCGTCCCGGACCGGTTTCTCAGTAGTGAGATGGATATTCCATGCCGGAACAAAGACTTCCTGCGCTCCCGTTTTCTCTGCTTCGGCAATGTTTTTACAGCCGGTCAGGACAGCCGCCGCCCGGGTCTCCGGATCCGCGAACAGTTCCTTTGTCTCCTTCACGGCTTGCATTTTCCCCTGTTCCATCACGGCGAGCCGGTCGCACATCCGGTAGGCCTCGTCCCGATCGTGGGTCACCATGATGATCCCTTTTCCGTATCCGGACAGAAGCTCCTTCAGTTCCGCCTGCAGTTTCAGGCGAAGATGCGCGTCCAGGGCGGAAAACGGTTCATCCAGCATCAGCAGGTCCGGCCCGTTCACCAGGATCCTGCCCAGTGCCGTACGCTGCGCCTGCCCGCCGGAGAGCGTCTCCGGCTTTTGGGAAGCGATGTCCCGGATCTGAAGCAGCTCCAGCATTTCATCGGTCCGCTTTTCCCGGATCCGTTTATCCTTCTCCGCGTGCAGCCCGCAGAGGATATTCTGCCTGACCGTCATGCCCGGAAACAGCGCGTAATGCTGGAACAGATAGCCGACCCGGCGCTGCTGGGGCGGCAGGTCGATCCAGCGTTCCGAATCAAACAGCACCCGCCCGTCCAGCACGATCCTTCCCCGGTCCGGTTTCTCGATCCCTGCGATGCATTTCAGCGTCATGCTCTTGCCGCTGCCGGAAGCGCCCAGGATTCCCAGGAATTCATTTCCGCCGGAAAACGCGGCGCGGAGGCAAAATGAGCCGGTTCTCTTCTCAATATCTACTTCAAGCGCCATGTTGTTCTCCTGTCCTTCTTTTCCAGCAGATTGACCGTCAGCAGCACCGCTGCCGAGATGGCAAGATTAATCATCACCCAGAAGAGCGCGCCGCTTTCATCGTTGGTCCGCCACAATTGGTACACCGTGGTGGAAACCGTCGCCGTCCTGCCCGGCGTATAGCCGATCAGCATGCTGGTCGCGCCGTATTCGCCCAGCGCCCGGGCAAAGGCGAGCACCGTTCCGGCCAGGATCCCCTGCCGGCAGGCCCGCATGCGCACCCGCCAGAAGATCCAGGTGTTGGAGAGTCCCAGCGTCTGTCCGGCCCAGGCCAGGTTTTCGTCGAAGCTCTCAAACGCGCCCCGGGCCGTCCGGTACATCAGCGGAAAGGCCACCACCACCGCCGCCGCGACGCCTCCCGGCCAGTTCATGACCAGCTTCAGGCCGAGATCCGCCAGAAACATGCCCAGCGGGCGGCGGTTTCCGAAAATGAGCAGCAGAAAATAGCCGCACACCGTGGGCGGCAGGACCAGTGGGAGGGTCAGGATCACGTCCAGGATCCCTTTGACAAAGCGGGGAAGCTTTGCCACCTTATAGGCGGCAAAAATCCCCGCGAAGAATACAATCACACTGCTGATCGCGGCGATCCGCAGCGAATTGTACAGCGGAAACAGATCCGTCATTGTTTTTATTACTCCGTTTTGATTGCCGTAAAGCCGATTCCCTCAAAAACCGTCGTGGCCGCCTCGCTCCTGAGATAATCGAGGAACGCCCGGGCGATTTCCGGAACGGCGCTGTTCTTCATCACTGCCGCCGGATAGATCACCTGGCCGCACATTTCCGCGGTCGCCGTATCGATCACAGCCAGCCCGGCGCTGAAAGCGTCCGTGCCGTAGACCACACCGCAGTCGACGCTGGCCTGCACGACCTGGGTGGTCACTTCTTTCACGTTCGTGCCGTAGGTGAGCTTTCCGGCCGCGGCCAGTTCTTCCTCGTTCAGTTCATAGTACGCCAGGATCTTCTGGGTATACTGTCCCACAGGCACGTCCGCGTTGCCCATGGCCATCAGGATATCGCCGTCCTTCAGCACCGCCGCCAGGGCGTCAAAGCTTTCGATCCCCTTCGGATTGCCTTCCGGCACCACCAGCGCCACTTTGTTTTCCAGCAGGTCGGCCCGGCTGCCTTCCAGCACGAAATCCAGCCTGTCCGGATTCTTCTCTTCATCTTTGGAAAGATCCAGCTGGTTCATCTGTTTCGGCGCCGCAGAGATGAACAGGTCGCATGCCGCGCCTTCCTGGATCTGCGTTTTCAGCGTACCCGAAGAGTCAAAGTTGTAAACCAGTTCGATGTCCGGGTTTTCCGCTTCATACAGCGCCTTGATCTCCGTCAGGGATTCTGTCAGGGAAGCCGCCGCGAAAACAATCACCTCTGTCTTCGCCGTTTCCGCCGCGCCTATACCCGCAGCCAGAACCATCGCCAGTGCCGTTACCATTGCCAGTGCCTTTTTCATTTTTTTCCTCCTCCCTTGTATTGTTTGAGTAATTCATTATGAATTATGAATTATGAATTAGTTATTCCTTCCGCATTCTCCCGCGTCTCCCCGCAGCGTCTTCAGCCCGTGCTCCAGGGCGTCCAGGATAAATCCCAGGCTTTCCCGCACGGCTTTCGGACTGCCCGGCAGGTTGACGATCAGGGTCTTCTTCCGGATCACGGAGACGCCCCTGCCCAGCATTGCCCGCTTCGTCAGTTCCATGGACCGCATCCGGATATATTCGGCGATGCCCGGCGCGTTCCGGTCGGCGACGGCCATGGTCGCCTCCGGGGTCAGGTCCCGGGGCGAAAAACCGGTTCCGCCGCTGGTCACGATCAGGTCGGCCTGCCGCTGATCCGCCAGGCGGCAAAGCTCCCTTTTCAGCTGTTCCGGCTCGTCCGGCAGCAGCACCGTTTCGATGATCTCATACCCGGCGTCCTTCAGCATTTCCGCGGCTGCCGGGCCGCTCTCGTCCTTCCGTTCCCCCCGGGCGCCCTTGTCGCTCAGCGTAATCACCGCCGCCCGGAACGGCCGGTCCGGATCCGGCAGCTGCGCCGTCACCGCGTCTCCCGGCCGGATCTCTCCGCCTTCCAGTACTTCCGCGAATACGCCTTCCCGCGGCATGATGCAGTCGCCCGTCCGCCGGCGGATCTCACAGTCGCTGTGGCATTCCTTGCCGATCTGTGTAATCCGGAGCACCGCTGTTCCGGTTTTCAGCACGCTGCCGACAGGCAGGCCTTTCAGGTCGATTCCTTCCACCAGCAGGTTCTCTCCGAAATCGCCGTCCGTAACGCCGCCGCCCTTTCGGTTGAATTCCGCAACGCTGTCCCAGGACAGCAGGCTCACCTGCCGGTGCCACTTTCCCGCGTGCGCGTCGTGCTCGATCCCGAAATTCCGGATCAGGACGGCGTGGTCCGCCGGGCGTTTCACCGTTCCCTTTTCAGGGCTGATGCAGACCGCCCGGATTATTCCCTGAGTTTTCATGGCCGGCCTCCCTTCTCAGCGTTCGGATTGATGAATGTTCCGCTCTTTCCGCCGCGTTTTTCCACCAGCATGATCTGCCCGATCTCCATCGTTTTGTCCACGGCCTTGCACATATCGTAGATCGTCAGCAGCGCGCAGCTCACCCCGGTCAGCGCTTCCATCTCCACCCCTGTCTTTCCGACGGTTCCCGCGGTGCAGACCGCCCGGATTGCGCTTTCTTCCGGCAGCATTTCAAAGCTTACGGATACTTTGGTCAGGTTCAGGATATGGCACAGGGGAATCAGGTCGGACGTCTTTTTTGCGCCCATGATTCCCGCAATCCGGGCAGTCCCCAGCACGTCTCCCTTCTCCATGCTGCCGGCCGCGACTTTTTCATAGCATTCCCGGCTCATCCGGATCATCCCCGCTGCCGCGGCTTCCCGCCGGGTGTCTTCCTTTTCCCCCACATCCACCATCCAGGCCTTTCCGCCCGGATCAAAATGCGTAAACTCCATGCTTATCCTCCGATCCGGGCCATCTCCCGGTTCTCTGTGATCTTTTCCCTGTCATCAAAACAGTGTGCCGCCGGCTTGATCCGTACGGCTTCAAGGATCCGCTCCCGTACCCTTTCAGCTTTGTCTTCTGCTCCGTTCCGCAGGATCTCTTTCAGCGGAACCGCGTCCCCGTAGCACAGGCAGGGTTTCAGTTCGCCCGTTGAGGTCAGCCGGAGCCGGTTGCACGTTCCGCAGAACTGCCCGTGCACCGCGCTGATAAACCCGATCCTGCCGCTGAATCCCTTCAGGCGCCTGTAGACCGCCGGCCCGCTGCCCCGGGGACCGGGATCTTCTTCCGCTTTGCCGATGCGTTCCTCGATCCTCCCGAGCACCTCCGCGTTCGGCACAGTCTGCATATCCTTCGCCACACCGATGGGCATCAGCTCAATGAACCGCACGTCCACAGGCAGATCCCGGGCCAGCGCGGCAAGCAGCGCCGGCGCGTCTTCGTTGACGCCGCGCTGCACCACGCAGTTGATTTTCACCGG
>CAZUXV010000204.1:0-5138 GCA_964624445.1 uncultured Oscillospiraceae bacterium
GGCGATGATCGGCACGGGTTCCATGTCGGATCCGTATATGCACTGTGAGGAACAGCTGGGCCTGACTCGGAAGTGCCTGGAGATCATCTGCCGGTACGGATTCGGCGCGGCGGTGCAGACGAAATCCGACCGGATCCTGCGGGATATCGACCTGCTGGAGGAGATCAACCGGAGGGCCCGATGCATCGTGCAGATTACGCTGACGACCTGGGACGAGAAGTTGTGCGGGATCCTGGAACCAAATGTGTGCAACACACAGCGGCGGGTGGAAGTGCTGGAGGAGATGCGGAAACGGGGGATTCCGACGATCGTCTGGCTGACGCCGATCCTGCCGTTTATCAACGATACAGCGGAGAATGTGAGAGCGATCCTGGAAGCCTGCGCCCGGACGCAGGTGAAGGGCATCATCTGCTTTGATATGGGGCTGACGCTGCGGGAGGGAGACCGTGAATACTATTACGCGGCGCTGAAAAAGCACTTTCCGGGACTGAAGGAACGGTATATCCGGACTTACGGGAACGCATATGAGGTGCCCAGTCCGAATGCGAAAACGTTGATGGATTTGTTCCGGAGTTTCTGCAGGGAGCATGGAATGATGTACAAGCCGGAGGAGTGTTTTGATTATATGAGCCGCCTGCCGGACCGGTTTGAGCAGATGTCTTTCCTGGACGGATGAGCGCAGCAGCCGGCCGCTGAAAACAGCGGCTGTTTTTTCTTGTTGAAAGCGTTTCGCGTTTATGACATAATGAACCGGACAGCATATCAGACGGAGTGCAGGGATGAAAACGATCAAAGTCGTGGCCGCGGTCATCTTCCATGACGGGAAGATGTACGCCACCCAGCGGGGATACGGCGCGTGGCGGGATTACTGGGAATTTCCCGGCGGAAAGATTGAGCCGGGAGAGACGCCGGAGGCGGCGCTGGCCCGGGAAATCCGGGAGGAGCTGGATGTCGGTATTACGGTGCTGGGACACCTGTGCGACGTGGAATATGACTATTCGGAGTTTCATCTTTCCATGCAGTGTTTCCGGTGCCGGATTGACGGGGGCGAACCGAAACTGCTGGAGCACGAGGCGGCACGTTGGCTCGGCAGGGAAGAACTGGACAGCGTGAGATGGCTGCCGGCGGACCTGCAAATCCTGCCGGAGATTGAAAAAAACTGGCCGGCGTGAGAACGCGCCGGCAGAAACAGATAAGGACGTGAAAAACATGGAAGTACGCAAACTGACGGAACAGGAACACTTTGAATCCAATCTGGTTTCCTATGTGGCGTTCCATATGCGGATGGAAGACCCGGAGAAGGTGAAGGAAGAAAGCAAAAAGCTGACGATTGAAGACTGGGGCGCGTTCAGCGAGGACGGCCGGATCATGGCCCGGATTCTGAACCACCGCTTTGACAGCATGCTGGACGGACAGATCGTCGCCAACGGCGGCATCGGCGGCGTATCTACCCTGCCGGAATACCGGAACACCGGCGCCATCCGGAAGATCTTTGAAAAGCTGATCCCGGATGCCTACCGGAACGGAGAGGTCTTCTCCACGCTGTATCCCTTCAGCCATGCGTTCTACCGTAAATTCGGCTATGAGACCGTGTGCTGGCGGCATGACTATGAGTTTGCGCCTTCCGTACTGAGCGGATACCGGTTTGACGGAACGGCGGAACTGTGGAAGCCCGGAGATCCGGTGAGTGAATATACCGCGCTGTATAACCGGTTTGCCGCCGGATTCAACCTGGCGATGCATCGGGATGACAAACGGATGCTGGAGGAGCACCTGAAGGGGGAATACTACAAGGACCGGAAGTTCGGATACATGCTGCGGGAAAACGGAACCCCGGTGGCCTACCTGATCTTCCAGGACATCCGGCATGATCCGGCGGCGATCCTTGCCGTGCAGGACCTGGCCTGGGACGGCCGGGTGGGATTCAATGCGCTGCTGGGCTTCCTGGGGCGCTTTACCGCGGACTATGGCACGATCAAAATGTTCCTGCCAGCCAGCCTGCAGCTGTTCTCTTTTATCCGGACCCCGCAGGCCTACGAAATCGCGCAGACCGTGACCCAGGGTTATATGATCCGCCCCGTCAACGTGAAAAAGATGCTGGAGATCATCAAAAAACCGGACGGCAGCAGCTTTGTCATCCGGGTTGAGAACGATACGTATATCGAGGAGAACAACGGGACCTGGGAGGTTCGCGGCGCCAGCGCCGAACCGACGGACAAGGCGCCGGATCTGACGGTCTCTATCCAGGCTTTTGGCCAGCTGGCGGCCGGCAGCGTGAGCATTGACGAGGCGACATACCGGCCGGACGTGACCGTGCACGGCAATGAAGATGTGCTGACGAAGGTGTTTGTCCGCAAGCCCATCCTGGTGGAAGATCACTTCTGATCTGAAAGGATCACCGACCAGGCGGCGATGAGCTTTTCCAGGGACCAGGCCGCATTGGCCGGACTGGTGGACGGCAGGCAGGCCGCTTCGCGCCCGAGGGACGGCAGGATGGTCTTCTCATACATCTCATGGGATTTCCGCCCGTTGCAGTAGATGCGCTCTATGGGTGCATGATCCAGGATGATCCGCAGGTCGTTGGGACGGACATCCCGGATGCTGGCATCGGAAGAGCCGGTAATCACGCAGCTGGCGATGGAATCCCACAGGGCCAGGCCGTGGGAGAGGATCAGTTCCTTTTTCTCCGGAATGGTTTGAGGCGGATCCTGTCCGAAGAGCGCGGCGACTACCTTCCAGAAACGGTTCTGAGGATGGCCGTAAAAGAAGTTCTGTTCCCGGGATTTTACCGAAGGGAAGGAGCCCAGGATCAGAACCCGGCTGTCCGGGCAGAACAGCGGGCTGAAAGGATGCTGAACCCTTTCTCCGGAAGATGTCATGATTCGATCACCCTGTAATGTTTATTGAAATATCCGATCTCCACAAAATTGAAATTGACCCCGGTGATGCAGCCTTCCGCGCCCCGGTCCGTGTCTAAGATCACGACCACGGCGTCAGAGACCGCGGTCTCTTCCGTTCCCCAGATCAAGGCGGTGAAGCAGCGGTCCGGATTGCCCGGATCAATGCGCAGGATACCGCGGTTCAGCAGAAAACGGATTTCTTCGCAGACAGGATCAGACAGGCGCCAGATCTTCACCCGCCGGGCAGCTTCCTGATACCAGTCTCCTTCCAGGAACTGATGCTGCTGAAGGAAAGCAGCTTTTCGCCAGGGATGGGGAAAACCGTAGTTATCCACCTTAAAGAAGTCGCCGGCCGAGGCAATCTGTCCCGTTTTTCCCGTTGCCTCCCGGGAAAAGATCTCATAGATCCCGCCGGGACGGGGAACGATCTTTCTGCAGCGGATCATCTCCTGCTCCATCACGGAGCCAGCGCCGAGTTCCCAGGCCTGAACCCGGGAAGATTCCTTGACCGCATACGCCATCCGTTCTGTCCTCCGCTGCATTGACGTGTGTGAGATTGTTTTCATCAGAAAAATTATAGCATAAAGGAAAGCGATCAACAAGCGTATGAATCCGTGCTTGCTTTTTTATGCTGCGGCCCATATAATGAACTCAGACAAAGAACAGATATTCGGGAAAAGCAGGCCACGCGAAGACTCGGGTGTTTGCTGATATCCGGAGAGAATGAAAAAACAAAGACATATAATAAGGAGGTAGCACATGAAACGGTTGATTGCTTTGCTGCTTGCAGCGCTGATTATTCTGGGAACGGCCGGCGCTCTGGCTGAGACATGGACCTGTCCGAACTGCGGAAGGACGGACAACGACGGCGCGTTCTGCCCCGGCTGTGGAACCGCTAAACCGGGGACGACCAATTTGCAGCCCGGAGACTATGTGTATCTGGGGCACTGGGAGCAGAACGATTACACGGGGGACGGCGCGGACCCGATCCGCTGGATTGTTATTCAGGTTGACGGCAGTAAGCTTTTTCTGCTGAGTGAGAAGGCACTTGCGAATCTTCCCTTCAACAAAAAGAGCGACGGGACATCCTGGGCGGCCAGCACCCTGCGTCAGTGGCTGAATTACGATTTCTATACGGGAGCGTTCAACGCCCAGGAGGCTGCAGCAATTCTGACTACGCAGGTGGAGGACAATGCTGACCATACCTATTACGAATGGAATACAGCCAGCCGGTTTTCCGGTACGACGCAGGATAAGGTTTTCTGCCTGAGTTATCTGGAGGCGCGTACGCTTCTTACCCCTCAGATGGCTTGCTGTGAACCGTCTGCAGTAACAAGCAAGAGCAAAAACAAGATACTGGTGGAAAAGAACAACGGCCGCGCCTACTGCTACTGGTGGCTCCGTACGAGCGTATATAAGAACAATGCGGGCTGTGTAAGTCCTGCTGCATCGTTTAGTAATGCCTATGAGCATTTCCACAGGTTGTGTGTCCGTCCTGCTTTATGGGTAGACGCATCCGCGGTTACCCAATAACGTACCAATAGCCGATAAACAGAGGGGGCAGAAGCCATGCCGGAGATCACCTGGGAACTGTTTGAAAAGCAGGTGGCGGAGTGCAGGCTCTGCCCCCTTTGCCAGCATATCCGGAATAAGGTTCCCGGACAGGGAGACCGGAACGCACCGCTGATGCTGATCGGCGAGGGACCGGGACAGACGGAGGACGAGGAAGGACTTGCTTTTGTCGGCGCAGCGGGCCAGCTGCTGACCAGAATGCTGGAGGCGATCCAGCTGCCGCGGGAGCGGGTCTATATCTGCAACATCGTCAAATGCCGCCCGCCGAACAACCGGGTACCGACGCCGGAGGAGGCGGAGGCCTGCCGGATCCACCTGCGGATGCAGACATACCTGGTGAAACCGAAGGTGATTGTGCTGCTGGGCAGCACGGCGGCGAAAAACATCCTGGATCCGGAACTGCGGATTACCCGGGAGCGGGGCAAGTGGACGGTGCGCAAGGGCGTATGGATTATGCCGACCTATCATCCTTCGGCGCTGCTGCGGGATCCGGACAAGAAAAAGGAAGCCTGGGAGGATATGAAAAGCCTCCGGAGCAGGCTGATCCAGCAGGGACTGTATAAAGATATTTACGGAGAATAAAGAAAAAAGATATCCGGTTTTACCGGATATCTCAGACCATCGACAAACCTCTAGAGATAGGGGTTTGTTTTTTCATTAGCCAAA
>CAZUXV010000205.1:0-5124 GCA_964624445.1 uncultured Oscillospiraceae bacterium
CATTTCATACCTGTTCATCATTCTTTCACCTCCTCACGGACTTTTGGCGCTGCTTGCTGCAGCGCAAGGATGTGCCGATTAGGGATTATAACAGAGTAACCGTTGATTTGCAAGGGGAACAAGCGGATTTGTCCAAATTAAATTTGGGAGCGGAAATGATGATCACAAAAGGATTTCAGAAACGAAGAAAAACCCCTCAAGATGTGGTATAATCCTTGTAAACCGTCATACAGATTGTGTTTGTATCCCGGATCCCGTGCAGGAGGAAAACGCATGGAAACACCCGTTCCCGTCACTGGCAGGCCGGCCGGCAACACTGCCACCACATGGCTGAAGATCATCGCGCTGGTCTTTATGTTTATCGACCATGCCGGCAAGATGCTCTTTCCGAATATCCCGGAAATGCGGATGCTGGGCCGGATCGCCTTCCCGATCTACGTCTGGTGCATGATCGTCGGGTTCCATTATACCCGCAGCGTACCAAAATACCTGCTGCGGGTGCTGATTGTCGGCCTGGCTTCCCAGCCGCTGTACAATCTGGCCCTGCACCACACCTGGAAAGAGCCTAACGTTTTCCTGTGCCTGTTCCTGGGACTGTGCGCACTGTGGGGCATTCGGGAAAAGAAATACCTGAGCCACATCTGGGCACCGGCGGCCGCAATCATCCTGGCGACGCTGCTGAACGTGGATTACGGCTGGAAGGGCGTACTGTTATTCATCGTGCTTTATGCGGTGCGGGACAGCCGCCCGGGCATCGCAGCGGTACTGGTGCTGTACTTTCTGTTCTACGGTTCCTTCTTCTCCGTTACGAAGAGCTTTTTCGGCGCCTCCTTCGACGTAGGCCGCCTGGACCCCTCGCTGTCCAAGCCGCTCAGTTCCCTGCTCCGGCTGGAAACCTACGGACTGCTGTGCCTGCCCCTCATCCTGATCCCTTTCAAAAAGGACCTGAAACTGCCCAGATGGGTCGGTTACGCCATCTATCCCGCCCATCTGCTCCTGCTGTACGGGCTGGAACAGATCATCAAATAATAATTCATAATTCATCATTACTTAAAGTTAAAAGGATGGTTTGCTTTATGCAAGCCATCCTTTTTCATAAAATAACGATATTATTCCAGCAGCGTATACAGGTATTCGGTGATGTGATCCTCGATGTCATTGCAGATCGTTTTGTGGTTGCCTTCCAGCAGGCCGGTTTCGATTATACCGGCCGGGTTTCCGTCCTCGTCGAGCACCCGGTACTTTCCATCCCCCAGGGCGATGAGGGAATCATCCGTTTCCGCGGCCTTCTCCAGATTACTGATCGCCGTCTTCTGGCCGGAAGCCTCATTATGCTTCCCGATGGAAGCGAAGAGATGGATATTGACGCCCTTCCGGGCCGTATCAATGGCCCACTGGGCCCAGACCCTGCCTTTGGACGGGACGTCGGAGCACTTGCCCCCGATGCTGACGCAGGCGTCCAGCAGGAAGATATCGGTGAATCGATCAGCCTCCACATCCGCAAAGAAAGCGGACTGGCCGCCGTGGGAATAAGCGATGAGCACATTGATCCCGTCCGGGGAGATGTTTTTCTCCGCCGTCTGCAGCACCTGCATCGCAGTGGCGTTGGTATAGTCCTTCATCCTGGCCCGGACGAAGAAAGCCTCCGCCCTGTCCCGCAGGTCCTCGTGGTGAAGCAGGATGTTCCGGGGCACATTGTTGTCGCACTCCTCAAAATCCGCGTCGCCGCCGATATAGTGAAGATACAGTTTGCCCGCTTCCGCCGACGCCGCGCCGATGCAGGCGCAGGCCAGGAGCAGAACCAGGAACAATGCCAGGGCGTGTTTCATCAGACCGGTCTCCGTCAATCAAATGATTCTTTGAAATGCTTTTCGCAGGCTTTTTCCAGCTCCCGGACGATGATCTTCAGGGCCTTGATCCGGGCATAGTGCTTGTCGTTGGACTCGATGATGAACCAGGGCGCGTTCTCTGTGCTGGTCTTCCGGAGCATCTCGTCCACGGCTTCTTCATACTGGGGCCACTTTTCCCGGTTGCGCCAGTCTTCCTCGGTGATCTTCCACTGTTTCTCCGGGGTGTTCTGCCGCTCGGTGAAGCGGGCGAGCTGGGTGTCCTGGTCGATATGGATCCAGAACTTCAGGAGCACGGCGCCCCAGTCGGTCAGCTGGCGCTCGAACTCGTTGATCTCATTATAGGCGCGCTTCCAGTCCTTCTCCGTGCAGAAGCCTTCCAGCCGTTCCACCATGACCCGTCCGTACCAGGTGCGGTCGAAGATGCAGATATGCCCGGAGCGGGGCAGCCGCGTCCAGAAGCGCCAGAGATACTGGCGGTTCAGTTCATGGGGCAGCGGGCTGGCAATCGGGTGCACGTCAAAGCCCCGGGGATCCAGCGGATAGGCCACGCGGCGGATGTTGCCGCCCTTGCCGGCGGCGTCCCATCCCTCATAGCAGAGGATCACTGGAATCTTTTTCCGGTAGATCACGTTGTGCAGTTCGCTCAGGCGCTTCTGCAGCTTCTTCAGTTCAGTTTTGTAATCCTCGTCGGAGATCGTCGGAGACAGGTCCACCTCAGCCAGCTTCGGCATCTTCACGAGGGGAAACTTTTCCTCAAAGGGATCGCCTACATAACGCTCCTTCGACAGCGCCTTGTCGATCTTTTCCACCAGCAGTTTCATGGCGTCCCGGACGGCAGTACGGCGGCGCTGGCCGTCCAGCACATGCCACTTGACGGGGTCGTCCGTCTCGTCCATGAAATCGTCATAGGCCTTGAGGAAGTTTTTGTATTCCCGGTGCTGCCACAGGTCGTCCGGTGTCACGCGCCACTCGGTGTTCGCATTTTCGCACAGGTTCTCCAGGCGCTCCTCCTGCTCGTCCTCGCTGATATGCAGGAAAAGCTTCAGCACCAGATAACCGCCGTCCCGCAGCTGACGCTCAAACTCGTTGACGGCGCGGACACGGCGCTTGTATTCCTTTCCGGTGATCTCCAGACGCAGCTTTTTGCGCACGACGGCCTCCATCCAGCCGGAATCCAGGAAGATCAGTTTGCCGTTTTCCGGGATCGCGGTGGCATAGGGATAGAGGAAGGGATAGCGCATCTCACTCTCCGGGATTACTGCGGGGGAAACCACGTTATAGAACCGGGGATCGATCTCGCTGATGATCTCCTTGATCAGGCTGCCCTTGCCGGCGGCAGCCCAGCCTTCGATCAGGACCAGAACAGGCAGCTTCTTTTCCCGGATCTGCTGCTGCTGGCCGATCAGGCGGGCGCGGAGCGCCTTGATTTCCTGGTTGAGGACATCCTTCTCCTCAGACTTGCTCTTTTCAAAATCCTTTAACATAACCTATTCTCCTTACAGGCGGTCGATGATATGAAGTTTTCGCTTGTAAGAGCATTATACAGGATTTTTCCGAAAATAAAAAGCGTCTTTTTCAGACGCTTTTGATAACATCGCATTCCGTGATCCCGTACCAGGCCATGCAGGCCGCGGCTTCCTCCGTGATCCGCTCCCCGGCAATAACCACCGGCACAGCGGGCGGGCAGCTGACGCAGGCGTCCGCCAGAACCCGGCCGACAGCTTTTTCCACGGGCAGCGTCTCCCGGGGAGAGAGCATCGCCTCCCGGACGGACAGGACCCGTTCCGGTGCAGGCAGCGCCGACGCGCATTCCGTCAGGGGTTCCTTCCGCGGAACCGCCCGCAGGGCGGCGAGGAGCCTGCTCCATTCCTTCTCCGTTGTTTCTGCGGATGGCATACAGACCAGGTACTGCCGGTCCGCAAATTCACATTCGATCCCGTCCCGGCGCAGGAGATCCTGCAGTTCCGTGCCGGTATAGCCGCAGGCGGCGGCATTCAGGGCCAGCTTCATCGGCTCGTCCCCCACGGTCGTCCAGCCTTCAATGGAAAGGAACTTTTTCAGATCCGCCACCCGGTCCGCCGCCCGGCAGATCCAGTCCGGATAGTCTCCGGCCAGCTCCGCGTTCATGCGGTCCAGGGACTGGAGGATCAGGTAAGACGGGCTGGTGGAGGCAAACAGGGACATGGCCTGTTCCGCCCTTGCCGCCCAGCTTTCCGGAGCGCCGGCAGACAGGTGCAGGTAAGCCGCGCCCGTCAGGCAGGAAAGGGTCTTATGGGCCGAGTCGCAGCAGGCGTCCGCGCCCAGGGAAAGCGGATGCTCATCCCGGGGCAGGAATTTCAGGTAAGCTCCGTGGGCGTTGTCCACCAGCAGCGGGACGCCGTGCCGGCGGCAGACCGCCGCGGCTGCGCGCAGATCCACCCGGCAGCCGAGATAGTCCGGCGAGGTCAGGTAGACCGCCATATAAGGACCGTTGTTCAGTCTGTTTTCCAGGGCTTCCGCATCAGCGCCGCAGGAAAGCAGGTCCTCCCCGGGGGCGGGCAGGAGCCAGTCGATTTCAATATCCAGCAGGGCCGCGGCGGTCATCAGGGTACGGTGGGCGTTGCGGCCGGCCAGCAGCCGGGCAGGCAGGCCCTTCTCCTTCGCCGTAAGCAGCGCCAGGTACAGCATCGCCCGGATGCACAGGGAGGAACCCTCCGCGGAATAGACCGTGCGGGCGGCGCCGAAGAGGCGCGCGGCGTTCTCCTCGCTTTCCCGGATCACGCCCCGGGCGCGGTACAGTACGTCCGCTCCCTCGATCTCCGTCAGATCCAGGGCTTCCGGGCCGATGAGCGCCCTCCCTTTATGTCCCGGCATATGCATGCGGACGGGATCCCCCTCCGCGTACGCCCGGACAAAATCACAGACCGGTGTATTCATGCGTCTTCCTCTTGCAATGCGGCTTGCAGCATGATCGCGCATTCCATGCGCTTGCGGAACAGTTCGCAGCCGTACTTATACACACCCCGGACAGAGCCTGTGGCGTGGTAGGCGTTGGCGGCGCAGCCACCGGAGCAGTAGAGCTTTGCCCAGCAGTCCCGGCACTCTTCCCGGGCATAGACGTTGCAGGCGGCGAACTCCTGCTGCACTTTTTCATTCGTGACGCCCTGCCAGACGTCGCCCAGGCGGAAGGCTTCCTCGCCCACGAACTGGTGGCAGGGATACAGGTCACCCCAGGGGGTGACCGCCATATATTCCGTTCCGGAACCGCAGCCGGAGATCCGCTTGTAGATGCAGG
>CAZUXV010000206.1:0-5123 GCA_964624445.1 uncultured Oscillospiraceae bacterium
TGTTTCAATAATTGCGTACATAGCTTTACCTCCTGTTTCTACTTAGACTCGCCTCATAAGGTGACTTGCGTACTTTTACAACCTTATCAAGAGCGGTTGAAGCTTCCTGGGAAGCTGCAACGGGAATATTTTACCACAAAGAAAATGCCCTTTCAACAACTTTTTCTTTAATATATAGACATTTCCTTCGGGAAAGAAAAGTCTTCTTTCTTTGAGAACGAAGACTTCTGTTTTCTTCAACAGACAGCTGTCTTACAGCATCTGTGATCCTTTTTCTTCAAAATAGTACCAGGCTTCTTCAGTGCAGTTTCCGTTGTTGTCATATTGATACGTTTTGTAGCTGTATACGTTGTCCTGAAGAATATACCATCCGTTATCGCCGAAATAGCCGACACTGGCCAGAAGCCCCTGCTCATTCCATGTCTTTTCTAACCTGGCATATCCTGTCGTCTGGACAATCAGTTTGCCCTTCCCGTCTGAAAACTCTTCCATTAGCAGGTTGCCTCTTTCATCATAAGTGCATGTACGTAGTGCGTATCCTTTTGTAGAAATAACAGGCTCTCCGTCCGTACCATAATATGCTTCTGTCAGGATTTCTCCCTGATGGTTATATGTATAATAAACGGAAGCATAGTCGCCCCTGAGTTTATAAGCAGCACCTGTTTCGTCATAATAGCATTCACTAATCAGACGGTTTTCCTGATCGTATTCTCTTTCAACAACAGCCGCACCGGCTCGAACGTCTGTAATCTTCCCGTCTTCGCCATAATAAACTTCACGGACCAGATTCCCTTTTACGTCATATTCACAGATAAATGAAGCATATCCCTTTGGACAGTTTTTGGGCTTTCCGTTTGGTCCGTAGTAAGCTTCTGAAAGCTGATGTCCGTCCGTGTCCCAAGTGAATACCACTTTATGATATCCATCAAAATTAGAAACCGGGATCATATCCGCGTCAAAATAGGCTTCACTTGTAATGTTGCCAAGATAATCGTATTCGACTTCTTTCCTGGCATAACCGAACGAAGCATTGACCGGTTTCCGATCGGTTCCCAGATACATGACTGCTGTCATGGTTCCATTCGCATTATATTCCTGAACAAGGACGGCATATTGATTGCGTCCCATGATCAGATTGTCTTCTGCATCGTATTTGGCTTCTTCCAGCACATTTCCCAACTTATCGCATATACGTTCAAAACGGGCATACCCGACTGAAGCCGGAATAACTAATTCTCCTTCAGTACCGTAATAGGCACGCAACAGCAGGTTTCCGTTTTTGTCGTATCGTTGTTCATAAGAAGCGTATCCCGTTGCCAATAAGACTGGAGCTCCATTCTGATCCAGATACTCGGTTCTCTGTAGAAGTCCTGTCTCCTCATCATATTTCATTCGGCGGGAAGCATAACCTTCACTGATCAAAACAGGCTTCATGTCCGCACCGAAAAACTGCTCCTGAATAAGGTGATGGTGATCATCATATTCTCTTTCGGTTCTTGCCCTGCCATTTACAACCACCGGCTCATCTGCTGAGTTATAGTATGTGGTTGAAATAATATTCCCTTCCTGATCATATGTGTAGCGAACCGAAGCATATCCTTCAGCTTGAATCAGTGGATCTCCAGATGGTGAAAAATATTTTTCTCCTGTATGATGACCGGAAAAGTCATATTGATGGACCTGAGCAGCATATTGTCCGTCAACGGATACAGGTTCTCCCGATGCATTAAGAAAGACTTCCCACATCAAGGATCCGTTGCTGTTATACTCCCGGTACATTGCTGCATATCCTTTATAGCTCTGGAACAGACTACCTGTTTCATCATAATAACGAGTAGAGACCTGAAGCAACGAACCATTATAACGATATTCAATTCTATGAGCACCATTGGAAACAGATGTATCCGGTTTCCCATTAGCATCCAAAAATGCTTCCGAAATCAAAAGATTCCCCTTGGGGCCGCTGTATTCCATTTTTCTGGCATAACAGCCATCCGTGCTTTCACACGGTTTCCCATTTTGGTCAAAATACGCTTCGTATACCGGTAATGCATCGTATGCAGAGGATTTATAACGGTAAGTTATAGATGCATATTGTGTTTCATCATTTCTAACCGGCTTCCAGTTTTCATCCCGATAAACAGATTTGACTACCTGTCCATTAGCGTTGAAATGGTTTTCCCGGCCCGCATATCCCGCTTTTAATCGGATCAACTGCATGTCCGTACCATAATAACGTTCGCGCGTTATCTGATCCGGATACAGTTTCCATAAATCGTCAGAATCTCTTTTTTCTCTTACTCTGCGATATTTCTTTTCCCAACGTGCCCATCCATCCAGGCACATGGTATATTCGTCTACGGTATCATAATAAGTAACGCGCCAGTCATAATCTCCCCCTGAATACTCATATTCAGCCATTGAATATCCATAGGTGTTCATTGTCCGCTGATTGTCCGCTCCAAAGAAACGCTCGAAGTGGATTCTGTCAGTCTCTCCGTAGTATTCAAAAGTTTCTTTGGCATATCCAGTCAATATCTTGATTAATCCGTCATCAACATCGAGATAGTCTGTTTCAATCATACGCCCCAGTTCATCATATATATGGGTGATTGATGCGTATCCTGAAGAAGAAAGAATCGGCTCACCTTCTGCATCATAATAACTGGTACGTAATAGATTCCCTTTTTCGTCATATGTGTTTTCTTGGCGGAACCAGCGTTCGGATCCAAGCACTTTTTTTCCGTCAGACATAAGGATTTCACGGGAAAGAAGGACAGGCTCATATTCAGGATCATCTGTCTGTACTGAAAACGGGAGCATCATATCATAATCCGGATACCCCGCCTGTATCTTTGCACTTAGATATGCTTTTGTTGTAAAGATTGAAACAACTTTTTCTCCGCCTTCAGTTCCGATTAAAGGTGAGCCATCCGCATCCAGATATCTTTTAGTTATAACATATGAATTGCCCTCTCTTGCTGTATCAACAATTATTTGAGCATATCCGCCATTTGGCCTTGTTAATTGTCCGTTTGCATTGTAATATTTGCTAAATTGCAAATCGTCATCTTCCCATGCGTTCCGGCGATAGCTGTACTCTCCCGGGATGTCTGCCCTGCTTCCATCAGGATTATAACGGTCTTCCGTTAATAAATGAGATTCACCTCTATGATCAACATGATACGTATATTCCGCGTGTGCATATCCTTTATCAATCTCCGTCTGTTTACCCTCTTTATCAAAATAAGTTTCTGCTAAAAGATTATTGTTCTCATCCCATACATACTCAGCTTTATAAAATCCCCTGCTGTTAATCGCGGGATTCCCTGAAAGATCGTGCGTTGTTTCACTGATCAGATTCCCATTCCCATCCCATTTGCACTCAGTCTCAGTTGTTTTCGGAAAAGAAAAATCATCTTCAGCAATAGCATTGACACAAAGCACCAAAACTAATAACAAAGCTAATATTAGCAGTCTGATCCAGTGTTTAAATACTCTCATTCGGATTTCTCCAGTCATTATTCTCGGTTTAATGGTATCAGCACACTCACATATCGTTCTTGTTGTAATAGTTTTTCTTATAGTACTTCTTATTGTAATAGGAACCTTGATTAATGTTCTCACCGTAAAAGACAAACCCAAGCACATTCATACCGGTCAGTTCCGCCGCTACCAAAGCCTTCTTGATTGCCCTGTGATCTGAATAACCTTGTCTGACAATTAACAGGCATCCTGCAACATGTGACGAAACAATCAACGGATCTGATACAATATTAATCGGAGGAAGGTCAATCAGGACAATATCAAACTGCTGTTGTGTTTCTGCCAGAAGCTCTGCCACATCCGGAAGTGCAAGCAACTCAGCAGGATTAGGCGGCAAATGTCCAGTTGGAAGAATGTTCAGGTTTTCACGGAAATCAGTTAGAACCGCATCCCACCATTTGCATTTATCGATCAGCACATCAGATAGACCGGGAAGATTCTGATCATAACCAAAGATTATTTGCTGGCTGGCTCGACGCATATCAGCGTCAATAAGTAATACTTTCTTTCCGCTCATTGCACAGGCAATGGCCAGATTTGCGGTAATCGTTGACTTTCCTTCACCGGAAATAGCACTGGTAACAGCAATCACCTTGTTCTCTTTGTTAACCAGCGTATAAAGAAGGTTCATTCGTAATTTTGCATAACTCTCACTGGTCTGTAAATCGCTTTTTTCGTTCAGCAGGAAAATCTGAGGACCCTTACCTTTCTTTTTTTCACGAACTACTGCAGATAAAACCGGCGGCGTATATGCTTCAGTCAATTCTTCTTCTTCAGTCACTTTATGATTGATAAAAAACAAAAATACCATGATACCGGCTGCCAATATAGCACCGGCAAGCGCTCCCATGATTCCTTTCTTCCGGGGAGCACGATCGTCTGGTCTTTTAGGAGGCACTGCATAGTCAATCACCTCGATATTGCCTGCATTGACTACGCGAATAATCTCGGCTGGTGCAACATCTACTACAGCATTGCAAATATCTGCAGACAGCTGTGCATTTCCGGTAACGCAGTTAATGCGAAGAACACCGGTTTGTGATACTGATCCCATCGAAAGCGTGCTCGATATATAATTCGCAGAAATCCCTGGATATTGTTCAGAAAGACGTTCAGCCACAACATCCATGACTTTACTGCTTCGTACCACAACCATATAGGTGTCCAGAAGCTGTACAGCTGAATTCAGGTCATTTGCATTTGTATATTGATAATTGACCAGGTTTGGGTTGCCATTAATCACATACATGGTCGCATATGCTGTATAAGTATCCGTCTTATAATACTGTGTATAATAATACATTCCACCAAATCCGATAATGGCACAGATAATCATAATCCATATATGTTTAAGAATATAAAAGAACAGCTTTTTCAGATTAATTTTTGAAGCTGAATCGTTCATTTTATCACTCCTCAAACTGCAGCCTGCAAAAAGGAATTCTACTACATATTAAACCAATTTATTTTATCACAACTGCAATGAAGAGTCTATAAAAAGGCACAAGAAAAAAACAAAAAGCTGTTGGTTTGTCAAACATAGGTTACACATTCCGGGCTTAGCAGGGTCAAGGCAA
>CAZUXV010000207.1:0-5114 GCA_964624445.1 uncultured Oscillospiraceae bacterium
GAAGTGGAGGCGAAAGAACTGTCCCACGAGGACGTGACCGGCGTGGGATACGGGATCTGTATGTTCCACCCTGGAGAAGCGAACGGAGAACGGCAGTTCCTGCCCATATGGAGACGGAAACAGGAAGCCAAACTGGCGGAAATGCGCGCGAAAGAGGACAGCTTTGTCCGCCTGGCGCGGGAGACCATTGAGCAGTATGTTTCCATCCGGAAACGGTACGACGTTCCGGAATGGGCGACGGCGGAGATGACACAGCGCCGGGCCGGCGTATTCGTATCGATCCATAAGGACGGACGGCTGCGGGGCTGCATCGGGACGATCCTGCCGGTATACGGATCGGTGGCGGAGGAGATCATCCACAACGCGATCAGCGCCTCGACCCGAGATCCGCGGTTCGACCCGATCCGGCCCGACGAACTGGACAGGCTGGAGATCAACGTGGACGTGCTGACGACGCCTGAGAAGATCGAAAGCAAGGACGAGCTGGACGTGAAACGCTACGGCGTGATCGTCTCCAGCGGCGGGAAACGGGGCCTGCTGCTGCCGGACCTGGACGGCGTGGATACCGTGGACGAACAGGTGGACATCGCCATGCGCAAGGGCGGCATCTCGCCCCGGGAAAAGATCACACTGGAGCGGTTTGAAGTGATCCGCCACAGATAACGGAGGGAGACAAACAGGGATGGGCGTTTGCGAAGTATGCTTCAGGCACTGCCATCTGACCGAGCGGCAGATCGGCGACTGCGGCGCGCGGACCTACCGGGACGGAAGGGTCCGGCCGGTTTTCTACGGCCGGATTTCTTCCCTGGCCCTCGATCCCATCGAAAAGAAGCCGCTGTATCACTTTTTCCCCGGAAGCATGATTCTCTCTGTGGGCAGCCTGGGCTGCAACCTGCACTGCCCCTTCTGCCAGAACCATGAGATTGCCCAGATCGGAGAGTACGGAACCTTCAGCATCCAGACGGATGACGTGCGACCGGAGACGCTGGTGGAGATCGCGCAGTTTTACCGGAAGAAGGGAAACATCGGGATCGCCTTTACATACAACGAGCCCCTGGTGGGATATGAATTCGTCCGGGACACGGCGAAACTGGCCGGCGAAAAAGATCTCAAGCGCGTGCTGGTGACCAACGGGACGGCGACCCTGCCCGTGCTGGAAGAGATCGCGCCACATATCGACGCGATGAACATCGACCTGAAGGGATTTACGGACCGGTATTACAAAGAGGTGCTGAAGGGCGACCGGCAGATGGTCATGGACTTCATCCGGGAAGCGGTGAAGCAGTGCCATGTGGAGCTGACCACCCTGATCGTTCCCGGGGAGAACGACAGCCTTGAGGAGATGCGGGAACTGAGCGCCTGGGTTGCGGGACTGAAGGGCGTCAACGGCGGAAAGAGCGGGAAGGAGATCCCGCTGCATATCAGCCGGTTCTTCCCGCGGTACCGCATGACGGACCGGGGCCCGACGGATGTCCGGCTGGTCTATGAACTGGTGGAAGAAGCGAAAAAGAACCTGAAATATGTATATCCGGGGAACTGCTGATTGATTACGACATATGAAAAACACCCGCAGGCATGACGCCTGCGGGTGTCGTATTTCATCCGGTTATGTTTCATGGTGAGGCCTGCGGGACCAGAGAATGCGATCGGCAAAGGCGCCGGCACCCAGGCCCAGGGCGATCATCGCGACGGTGATCATGGCCTGGACGCCGGTCTTGGCCCCGGCGGCCAGCTGGCCCTGGCCCAGGGCAGCCATCATCCGGTACAGGCCCAGGCCGGGCACTACCGGGACCACCGCGGACATCAGGAATACGGTACCGATGATCTTTATCAGGCGGGCGGACAGCAGACCGACCAGGGAGCCGAACAGGGAACCGATAAAAATCGCCATGGGATCCGGCAGGCCCAGATATGTCACGAGCCAGTAGAGCAGATAGGACAGGGAAGCGATCAGGCCTGAGACGAACCAGGCGCGTTTCGGCGTGTGGACCAGCATGGCAAACCCGACCGTGCCGAAGAATGCGCCGAGCACCGCGCGGATGATCTGTTCTGCAATCGGCATCAGACAGCACCTCCCGGAATGAAATGCATGATCTCCACCGCCAGCAGCGCACCGCCGGCGATCAGGCAGGCGGTCAGGACCGCCTGGACGCCGTGGGAAATGCCGGAGACCATATCACCGCGCATGGTATCCTGGACGGCGGTGGTCATGGCCAGGCCGGGGACCAGCGGCATGACGGCGCCGGCAACAATCAGCTCCGTCTGCAGGGCGGGCAGGACCCTGGAAAGCAGCAGGGGAAGCAGCGTGGTCAGCAGGCCGCCCAGAATGGAGGCGGCCATGCCGCGGCTGCGGAAACGGGCCATGAAGGTCTCCATCAGCTGGACCAGCAGGGCAACGATGCCGGCGGCCGCGATGGAAAGCAGATCGGCGCCGAACAGCAGCGCGAAACCCGCGGCGCACAGGAAGGCGGCGGGCAGGCACCACATACCGGCAAAGCTGCCGGGATGGCACTCGATCTCCCGCAGGCGGGCAAGGGCCTGGCTGCAGTCCAGTTTTCCGGCGGCAGCAAGGCGGGAGACCTGGTTGACCTCGTCAACCCGGGTCAGGTTCCGGGTTTCCTTGCGAACGCGGCGGACGCTGGTGACCGGTTCGCCATCTTCATTTTTATAGGAGATAAACAGGCCGCTGGGCACGGCAAAACTGTCCACCTGCTCCAGACCGAAGCCCCGGCCCATCCGGTTGATCGTCTCTTCGGCACGGTAGGTTTCGCCGCCGTTTTCCATGATGATCTTTCCGGCCAGCTGCAGGGCGTCCATGCAGGAGACGTCAGAAGCGTTTTTCATCGATGATCTCCCCGTTGATCTTGATAGAAGCATTATAACACGGAATAAAGGAAATTCTTCTCTGAAAGGAGAATATTATTCCTAAATGAACCGTAAAACTGACCGACAATTTCACAATGAAGAACCGGAGGGAGGAAACAGGCATGAAAAAAATGCTGGCCATGGTTCTGGCTGTGATCCTGGCGCTGACTGCCATGATCTGCGGCGCCGCGGCCGAGGACGAATGGAAAGACTTCAACTGCGCGGAGGAACAGTTTGCCACAAAGGTTCCGGCTACTGCGGTTTCCCGCTATGAGACGGAAAACGGCCTGGTGATCTATACGGAACAAGAGGGATATATCCCCTACATGGCCGTGCACCGCCGCACAGGAGACATGAAGTTCAAGAACCCCACCAATTACCTGAACAACGTGTATCGGGAGTATCTTGAGGAAAAATACGGCGACGACAGCCGGGGCATGAACCCCGCAAAGACCTGGGAAGTCGGCGGGAAAGAGCTGCTGGGCGCCCGGTATATGTACATGGTCGGCGAATACAGCGTCGTGCTGCAGGTCCTGATCGAGGTGCGGGACGCCGGGGACGTGGAATATATCGTGAAATATATCGACGGCCAGGGCGACGCCATCCTGGCCGCGACAGAAGAGGCCGTGAGAAACTACAGGGAAACGGACGCGGACGCACCTGCGCCTGAACCCGAACCGCAGCCGGCTTCCGGCAGCGTCCTGACGCCTGTGGACGTATCGAACACGCTGGTGGACAACCAGAACGGAACCTACTGGGCCCGGATCAAGGATACGGACAAGATTATGGACGGCGGATACTTCACGGCGGAACTGTACGTGCAGGACCTTTACGCGGCGGACAAAGCCGGGGCCCTGCAGGCCGGGGACAAGGTGCAGGTGAACGGGAAGACCTATACGGTGAAGTCCCTGCAGCCGGAACAGGACGGACGGCGCGAGCTGTATGTAGAGGAAGACATTCCCGGTTATATTGCTTTCAGCAAGACGTCCAACACCGCCTGCGTCGCTGTTGTGGACGACTGGGTGCCGTGTACGAAAGTCGGCGAGGAAAAGATCATGATGCCCCTGGCCAACGACTTCAACTATACGTGGCTGGATCCGGACGGGAATATCGGCGGGACGTACGACGCGGACCAGTTTGTTGCGATGGTGACGAACGCCGACAGCGCCCCGGTGCTGAACCAGTACAACACCATGATTATGTTTAAGGACGGCCTGCTGATGATGATCGGCCACCAGGATTATCCCTACGGCCCGGAGGAGACGGAAACAGCCGCCCCCGCGGAAACGGGAATGGTCGATAACAGCACGCCGGTCTTTATGACTCCTTCGTCTTTTAAAGCGCGTTTCAATTTGTTGATGGAGACGCTGGCGGATGAGTTTTCCGAAGAGCTGGGTGAGGAAAACGTCCGGACCGTCAAGGAACACTATACGTTGACGGAAACGGACATTGGAGGCGCGATCCTCTACTATGACAACAACGCCTGGACCGTTGAAGCGGGTTTCATGTATGGGGACGAGGAATCGGTGTCGGAGGACGCGTCGGCGCTGATCCTGAACTTTACGATCAAACCCGAAGTTCCGGAAGTGATGGCATACCTGGCGAAGTATGCGATCCGGACGATGATCGCCTATGATTTCCAGGACCAGGTATCGCTGGACGACCTGACAAACTGGTTTGACAATGCGGAGGACGCAGGAGACGTTTTCGAGCTGCCCGGCTATAAGCTGAACTTGTACAAAACGGATGAGCAGCTTACATACGCGATCCTTCCGCCTGCAGAGAAAAATCCGTATACGCAGGACATACAGTAACGTGAACCGAAAGGGGGAGCAGAACAATGAGCGAGAAGAAACCTGAATTTGCCATGTGGTTCCATAAGTTTCTGATTAACGGAATGCTGTGGATATGCGGAATCGGCCTGATCCTGATCGGGGTTATGAATACGCATATCGCTATCGAGGACGGCGTTTCGCCCCTGATCCTGGTGATCCTGATGCAGGTCATTCTGGCTGCGTCGGGCCTGACGATTATCAAAGCGCGGTTTGACCTGGCCAAAATGAAAGCAGCCGGGCTGAAACTGCTGCTGATCGCTTTCCTGGCGGCAGCCGTGGCGATGTTTGTGGACTGGCGGATTTACGAGCTGAACGGAGAACTGTTTGAAAAATCGTTCATCTATCCGCTGGTTTCCGCTTGCTGGGGAATCGCGATATATCGGTATTACAGGCAGTTTGACGTGCTGGAATAAC
>CAZUXV010000208.1:0-5089 GCA_964624445.1 uncultured Oscillospiraceae bacterium
GGTCGCCGTGATGTACGCCGGCCAGAGTGTGGAATACGGCGGCGTAGAGGAAGTCTTCTACCATCCGCAGCATCCCTACACCTGGGCGCTGCTGTCCTCCCTGCCCCAGCTGGCGGAGCGGGATACGGAGCTGTTCTCCATCACAGGCACACCTCCGTCCCTGTACAACAAGATCGTGGGCGATCCTTTTGCTCCCCGCAATGCCTATTGTATGAAGATCGATACCCTGAAGGAACCGCCGATGTTCCGGGTGACCGATACCCACTACGCCAAGACATGGCTGCTGGATCCGCGGGCACCCAAGGTGGAGAAGCCGAAGATCATCGGGAACATTCACGAGAAACTGATGGAAGCGTATCACATCTGATCATGAATCCGGTCTGTAAAGACCCGGAACGGAAGAGGAAGAAGCATGGCACAGAATCTGAGCAATACAGCAAGCACGCTGCCGGAGCACGGTCCGCTGAACGCGGAGGGGAAGGAGATCCTGCTTTCCCTGAAAAACGTGGATATTACCTTCGGCAAGGGTGATAACGCGGTACGGGCGGTCAAGAACGCCACCTTTGACATCTATAAGGGCGAGACCTTTTCGCTGGTGGGCGAATCCGGTTCCGGCAAGACCACGATCGGCCGTGCCGTGATCCGTGTCAACCCGTGCGCCGCCGGTGAGATCCAGTACAAGGGCGTCCGGATCTCGGGCAAGATCCCGAAGTCCCTGGACCGGGAAGTGATCCGGAACATCCAGATGGTCTTCCAGGATCCCGCCGCGTCCCTGAACGAACGGGCGACGGTGGACTATATCATCTCGGAGGGCCTGTATAATTTTCACCTGTACGAGAACGAAGCAGACCGGGTGAAAAAGGTGGAGACCATGATCGAGGAGGTCGGTCTGCTGCCGGAGCACCTGACCCGCTATCCCCATGAGTTTTCCGGCGGACAGCGCCAGCGCATCGGCGTTGCCCGGGCCATGATCATGGAGCCGGAGCTGGTCATCGCGGACGAACCGATCTCCGCGCTGGACGTTTCCATCCGCGCGCAGGTGCTGAACCTGATGAAAAAATTCCAGCGGGAACGCGGTCTGACCTATCTGTTCATCGCGCACGACCTTTCCATCGTCCGCTTCATCTCGGACCGGATCGCCGTCATCTATAAAGGCGATATCGTGGAGATCGCGGAGACGGAGGAACTGTTCGATTATCCGCTGCATCCCTATACCCGGTCCCTGATTTCCGCTATTCCGATCCCGGATCCGAAACTGGAGAAGCATAAAGTGCTCTTCACCTATGATCCGTCCGTGCATGATTACAGCCAGGAAAAACCGCAGCTGACAGATATCGGCCATAACCACCTTGTGTACGGCAACAGCGCGGAGATCGAACAGTACAAAGCCCAGCGCGAGGCCGGCGTGCCGCTGAAGTCCATCACGATCCTGGGCGAAGGAGAGGAAGATCCTTCTTCCGTGGCGGAGGATACCGCGATTGACGAAGAGTTCCTGAATACCCCCGTCCATGACACGGGCAGTATCTGGCTGGCGGTGCTGTGCTTCTTCCTGGCGCCGCTGGGTATTATCGCGACGCTGCTGTTCAAGCGCAAGCGCTATTACCGGAATTATAAAATGTGCAGGAAGGGAACGATCGCAGGTTTCTGTGTCCTTGGAGCAGTTGTGCTCATATTCCTGATCGCGCTGCTGATCGCGGTGCTGTAAGACCTTCCTTAAAGGAGGAAAAACATGAAACGGGAAGTCCGGGATTTCCGGGAAGCTGCGCCGAGACCGGTGAAGCGGATCCCCCTGGAGATCAAAAACCCGCGGCTTCGCCTGGCACTGGTGATATTGGCCCTGGCGGTTGCCGCCGGGGCTTTCTGGTATGCTTTCCGGCAACTGGTCACGGTGGAGCCGGGATGGACCCTTCTGGAAGCGGACGGGGCTGTCGGCCTGAACGTATCGGCGGATTTCCGCCTGCAGGTTGAACTGGGCGCGGGAAGCGAAACGCCCCTTGCGGAGCGGAAAAGACTGACGACGGTTTATTCCGGCGCCGCCCGGGAAGCCTATACACGCTATACGGCCCAGGAATATGTGAGCGGCGTCAGCGGCATCTGGTATATCAACCACCATCCCGGTGAAGTGATCCGGGTGGATGAACAGCTGTACCGCGCGCTGCAGAAAAGCGTATCCGCGGGGGACTGGCTGTATCTCGGGCCGGCATATGAAGTCTGGGATTCCGTCTGGTTCAGCCGGGAGGACCGGGAAGCGGCGGCGGCGGATCCGCGGAGGGACAGCGAACTCGCGGCTTATCTGGCGGAGATCGCCGGGTTTATCCGTTCCGGGGAGATCAGGCTGGAACTGCGGGGAGATCAGGAGGTGTGCCTGGCTGTTTCCGATGCGTACCGCGCTTTCGGTGAGGAGAACGGTATCACCCGGTGGATCGATCTTGGGTGGCAGAAAAACGCCTTCATCATCGACGATCTCGCGGACGCGCTGGTTTCATCCGGGTGGACAAGGGCGGTGCTGTCGAGCCGGGACGGTTTTATCCGCTGCCTGGACGGCCGGGGATCGTTCACGCTGAACATGTACGCGGATACGGATGCCGGCGCAAAGCAGATCGCACAGATGGACTACAGCGGTCCGGCGTCCCTGATGATGCTCCTGCCGGCACCTGGAGGAGACCGGAGCTATTCCTACCGCTATCAGGATGGAACGCTCCGGACAGCGTGGATCTCGGCCGAAGAAGGACTGGATTCACAGCCTGTGGATGGGCTGGCAGCATATTCCGAAACAGGAGGATGCGCAGACTTGCTTTGCTGCTTCCTGAATCTGCTTACTTATGAAGGCACCGAGGACACGGATTGGGCAGCCGCGTCCGGAAATGAAATTTCGCTCTGGCTTGCCAGGAATGGTATATTATCGTCTTTCGGTAGTGACGGACTGAAGATAAAAAAAGAATAATCCATGGCAGGACCAGCTTCGAGCTTTATTCACAGTATGAAACGAACTCATACCGAGCGCCTTTTTCTTATCGCTAAATGACGGAAAGTAGCCTGCGCTATATCCTGATCACGGTAAAATCATATATTGCCTGTTGCACTGAACAAACAGGCCGGTCTGAAGGGAGAACATATCATTATGAAATTCAGCGAAATGTCGTACAAAAGGCCTGATCCTGAAAAAATCATCGCGGAAATCAAGGAAGCCACCGAAAAACTGAAGAACGCCAGGAGCTATGAGGAAGCCCGGGCAGCATTTCTGGAGGCTGAAGAGCGGTCAAAGGCTTCTGAGACGACCGCGACGCTGGCGTATATCCGCCAGTCCATCGATACACGGGACGAGTTCTACAGCAAGGAAAAAGAATTCTGGGACAACTTCGGACCGGAAATTGAAGAATATAAACAGGCGTGGCTTGAAGCGATGCTTCAGTCGACTTTCCGCAAGGATTTTGAAAAAGAATACGGCGATCTGCTGTTCGTGAACGCCGAGATCCAGCGCAAGACCTTTTCACCCGAAATCATTTCCGACATGCAGAAGGAAAACGAGCTGGTCAGAGAATATGACGATCTGATCGCCTCGGCCCAGATTCCGTTCGAAGGCGGCGTTTATACCCTGTCCCAGCTGGCACCGTTCCGGACCGATGCGGATGACGCGCGGCGCCTTGCCGCCTGGAAGGCGGACGGCGGATGGTACAAGGAGAACCAGGAGCAGCTTGACAGGATTTATGACGAGCTGACCCGTCTGCGGGACGGCATGGGGAGAAAGCTCGGCTATGACGGATATACCCGGCTGGGTTACTACCGGATGGGACGGAACTGCTACACGAAAGACGACGTTGAAAAGTACCGTGCTGCCGTACGGAAGTATCTCGTTCCGGTAGCGGATTCAATCATGCGCGAGCAGGCGAAGCGGCTTGGGAAAACCTATCCGCTGACCTTCGCGGACGCCGCGTTGAGTTTTCGAAGCGGCAATCCGCGCCCCGTCGGAACGCCGGACGATCTTCTGGCGCAGGGGAAAAAGTTCTATGACGCGCTCTCACCGGAAACGAGTCGTTTTTTCCGGACAATGCTGGATGAACAGCTCCTGGATGTGCTTTCCACGGAAGGGAAGCAGGCGGGCGGTTACTGTATCAGCCTTCCGCTGTACGAGCGTCCGTTCATTTTTGCGAATTTCAACGGCACCCAGCATGATGTTGAGGTTGTAACCCACGAAGCGGGCCATGCCTTTGCCTACTGGATGAACCGCAGGCGTATTCCCACTGAGTACGCAGACCCGAGCATGGAAGCGTGCGAAGTACACTCCATGAGCATGGAGTTCTTCGGATGGAAGAACGCAGAAGGATTCTTCGGCGCTGACGCGAAGAAGTTTGTCTACAGCCATCTTTCGGACGCAATCACGTTTATTCCCTACGGTACAATGGTCGATCACTTCCAGCATATCGTTTATGAAAAACCGGAGATAACGCCGGCTGAACGCCACGCGGAGTGGAAGCGGCTGCTCGGGATCTATATGCCTTGGATGAAACTGGACGGGGAGATTCCCTTCTACAGCGAGGGAGAAGGCTGGCAGCGCCAGCTTCATATTTACGGGATGCCCTTCTACTATATCGATTACTGCCTGGCGCAGACGGTTGCCCTGGAGATCTGGGCGATGATTCAAAAGAATCCCGAGGACGCCTGGAAACATTATATGGCATATACCGAACAGGGCGGCAGCCGCACGTTCACCGGCCTGCTGGAACACGCGGATCTGAAGACGCCCTTCGACGAGGCATGCCTGAAAGAGGTTTGCGAGACCGCGACCAGATGGCTGGAAAGCTTTGACCTGACCGGGATTGAATGACAGGGAGAAGCACTTTACGAGATACTGAAGTGATGAAGAGGCACAGGAAATAGTGCAGGAGATGGTTGACAATCTCAGCAGGATGAAATATGAGCGACTGCGTCAGATGCCTGAGAGATTGCATGGACCAGGTTGATCCGATCCCCCTCTTATGATTTTTTGGGAAAGCCGTGCGATATTTGTATTGGGAAAGCCGTGCGATATTTGTATTGTATGAGTACAATACATAGGTAACAGAAAGGGAAAGCAAAGAGAGAACCAAGT
>CAZUXV010000209.1:0-5063 GCA_964624445.1 uncultured Oscillospiraceae bacterium
GGGGATGAGGAGGTCTGGACTGAAGGTACCAAGGAAATGCTGGACGATATGCATAAGCGGAAGATCGATATGGCGGATGAGATTTTTGTGATCAACGTCGGCGGGTATATCGGCTCCAGTACCCGGTCGGAGATTGAGTATGCCATGGCAAACGGAAAACAGGTCAGATACCTGGAGAATTGAAGGATGCAGTGCCGGTCAGGCATCAGAAAGAGGATATAAAATATGAGGATTTATATTGCGGCCCCTTTGTTCTCCGAAGGCGAGCGGTCATTCAATGAAAAGATCGATGCGATTGTCCGGGAATGCGGGCATGAGACCTTCCTGCCCCAGCGGGAAGGCGGCTGTGTCGCGGATCTGCCCGCTGAGATTGAGGGGATGCCGGTGCGGAAGTATCTGTTCAAACTGGACTGTTCCCATATGGACTGGTGTGATGCGGTGCTGTTCCTGTTTGACGGCCGGGTGCCGGATGAAGGAGCATGTTTTGAGCTGGGATATTGTTATGCCAAAGGGAAACGGTGCATCGGGTATAAGACGGACGCCCGGTCATTCATTGACGGGTTTGACAATGTGATGCTCAATGGAGCGCCGGAAGTTGTGCTGCGGAATGAGAATGAGCTCCGGAATTATATGCTGAAACTGAAGACGGCGGAATGATTGAATGGGTATAACAAAGACTGATTTCATGCGGGGCATGCAGTGCCGGAAGATGCTCTGGCTGGACCGGCATAAGCCGGGCCTCCGGGTGATCCCGCCGGAGGTCCAGGCCAGGCTGGATGCCGGGAACGACTTCGGCGACCTGGCCATGGGCATGTTCGGCCCCTATGAGGAGATGACGGTTTATCGTCCCGGCACAACGGTTCCGGACAAGCAGAAGATGCTGGTAAACACTCAGGATGCCCTGAGACGAAAAGTACCGGTGATCTGTGAGGCAGCTTTCAGCAACTATAACAATTACTGCGCGGCGGATATCCTGAGAAAGACAGATACCGGGCATGATCTGTATGAAGTGAAGAATGCATCTGAAGTCCATGAACAGTTTGTCCGGGATGCGGGATTCCAGTATTACATCATTTCCAGAAGCGGACTGAGAATCGACCGGATCTTCATTGTGATCCACGGGCCGGATGAGGAGAATCCGTTTGTGCCGGTGGAAGTGACGGAGGAAGCAAAAGGATATTACAACTGGATCAATGACAACATCTGGGATCTGAACCGGATGTGGAAAGAAAAGGAAGAACCGAAACAGGAAACGGGAGAGCAGTGCTCCTGCCCCTATGAGTGCTGGTATTATGAGTATTGTCATACACAGAAGCCGGAACAGATAGAAATGGATGAATTACAGACAGAAGTGTAATTCAATAAGACACGGAAGCGTTGATTTTCCTTGCTTTTGATTTGAATTGACGGGTGATTCCAGACGGTTGTGTAATTGCAGCATCGTGGCCGATGCTGCTTTTTCGTACATCGAAAGAAGCAAGTAGGGTATGTCGGGCGGCAGCCTGATCCTGAAAGCAATTAGGTGGCACGTCTACTCCTTGCAGCCGGTATAAACTGGGAATGCAAGCGTTATGCCGAGCATGCCTCGCCGCACAGGATTAATACGGACTCAGGCAGGATTGCGCTGCGGGTTCCGTTTCCTGTGCGGGGGAATCCCCGGGATCCGTACCCATTGACACAGGGAATACGGATACGGTTGATTCCGCCTTCAGTATGTGGAGCGGGTTTACGGGTTGTCAATGGCCTGGAAGGCTAAGTTCGGGAACCCCTTCCGTTTTTGGCAGGAGTTTCCAGTAGACAGTTTCCGGGCTGTCATGGTATAATTCATTGATTTTACAAATCGGAAAAAGAGGAATATACAATATGCCGACCAAAGACAGGCTGTTGGTATTGCTGCAGACGCTGCAGAACAATTCGGATGATGAGACCTGGCTGACCACCGGGGATCTTCGCGCTGCGCTGGAGGCAGAGGGGCTGGAGTGCTCCATCCGCACCCTGCGGAGGGATGTCCAGTCCCTGAATAACTGCGGTTATGATATCGCCGTCCAGGAAACGGAAGGCATGTTTACCAGGTATGCCTGGATGGGCCGGAAACTGTCCATGCCGGACCTGCAGATCCTGGTGGATGCGGTGAGCGCCGCCCAGTTTATTCCGCAGAAGCGGAGCGAGGAACTGGTTGCCGAGCTGTCAGCGATGGCGGGGCCTTCTCATGTGCAGGAGCTGAAGCCCCAGATCCTGGTGTCGGAGCATGTCAAGGCGAAAAATAAGAATATGATTTACGCCGTGCAGGAGATCCGCAGGGCGATAGACCGGAACCGGAAGATCCGGTTCCGGTACCTGGAATACAACACGAAGAAGGAACAGGTCGTGAAGCACAAGGGGACGGAAGAGGAATGGTATGTGGTCTCCCCCTATGCCACGGTCTGGAATGATGACCGGTATTACCTGGTGGGCTGGTCGGACAAACGTAATAAGATCACGGTCTTCCGGATCGACCGGATGGAGGTCCCCAGGCAGTTGCCGAACAGGCGGGTGCCGGAACCGGAAGGTTTCGATATCCGGGATTATACGGATAAGGTGTTCCGGATGTACGGCGGACAGGAAGAAAAGGTGACGCTGCGATGCAGCATGGAGATCCTGGACCAGGTCATTGACCGGTTCGGGGACGGGATAGAGATCAAGCCGGGGAAAAAGCACTTCACGGTCACAGTGCCGGTATCCTTAAGCACCACCTTCTACGCCTGGGTGTTCCAGTATGTGGGGAAGATGAGCATCATCTGCCCGGAACATGTGAGGGAAGCGTATGCAGGGTATCTGGAAGAGGCGCTGGATGATGTGTTGGGGGAAGACTGAGAAAGGACATGAAACAGATGCTGAGTAAGCCTGAAGACGGATGGACTGATTTTCAGCTGGGCAGTGAGGATACTGCTTTTTGCCTGAGCTATCTGACGGATGTGGCAGCTGAATGGCTTGTTCAGGCAATTCATGGGCTGGAAACGCTGGATGTTTTCTCTGTCCATGGGTTTTGCGAACCAGGACGAATGGTCTGCACAGTCAGCTACTGGAACTGCTATCTTATTTTTGAGGGCGATGATCGGGATCATGTCTGTGAAAGCGTTCAGACCGTGCGTGTCAGTATGATTGATTTCTGTAGGAAGCTTTATGAGGATATATCAGCCAATCTGGAGGGTTGGGTGCACTGGGATGACGGCGGAATTGAGTCGTCCCTGGGCATGGATGAAGGATATGGATCTGAGGCGTTTGAAAGGGCAATCGCTGAACGCAGGCAAACGCTCATGGATCAGCTGGACCGGCTTAAGCGTTTAATTGACGAGAATGAGGAACACTTTGGGAAGAATCGTTGCTTCTTCTGAGATGTGAAATTGGTAGATGAGGAACTGAAAGATGAAAACAAATAAAAGAGATACCCTGGACCGGCTGATGACAGCCGACCAGAAGGAAGCAATTCGTGAGCTGCGGGATGCGGTGATCCGGTTTTATAAGGACAGCAGTCCGAAAGTCTATGAGCAGGTGCTGGTGGCCTTCTTCACTGCGGTCAGGGACGGGAAGGCAGCTTATTGCCCGGCTGAATCCTTTGACTCCGCCGCCGGAACCTTTGAACCTGGAAAGGTGAAAACGTCGGACGGCATGATGTATGTTCTCTGCACATCCCCGGAGGAGGCTGCCCTGTGCCCGGAGGATTCCGTTGTGGTCATCGGGATGGATCATATTGTGGCGACAGCGGCGGAGGATCAGAAATGCAACGGCGTCTGCCTCAATCCATACGGCGTACGGCCATGCATCCTGCCTAGGGACGTGATCAGACGGATGATCAGTCTGTAGCAGCGGAAAACAATATCGAGAATACTGAATGAAAAGATCCGGAGTGATGAATGGTGCCCTAGTATGTGGGGAAGATGAGCATCCTCAGCCCGGAATATGTCCGGGAAGCGTATGCCGGGTATCTGGAAGAGGCGCTGGATGATGTGCTGGGGGAAGACTGAGGGTAGCGGTGGGGATTTGTATCACATCAGGAGTATTCGATATCTCTCCTGCAATAAAGCGCATTCTCATTTCTGGTTTTGTTCCTAGTTCTGAAGAGAGAGAAGACGCTGAGGACATATGCCTTTATTCTGTGAAATACGATAGAAGCAGTTTTGAGAATACCTGTTTGCAGGAAATCAACCCCTTGGAGTTTATTAGTGGATTTGACAATAGGATCAAGGCATCCCAGACATGGCTGATGAAACCGGTTTCACCTTTTGAAGATTTCTAAAGATTCATTTTGGAGTGCTGAATATGAGCTATAAAGCGATAAAAAAACGTATATTCACGATCATTAGTAAAGCAGAACATGGTGACCGTGCCAGCCAGGTTTTTGACTATACGATTATGGCTTTGATTGCTCTAAGCATTCTGTCGATAATCCTGGAGTCATTTGCTAGCATATATGAAAAATGGCAATCTGTTTTCCAGATTTTTGAAGTCATTACTGTTGTTGTATTTACCGTTGAGTATATCCTGCGAGTATGGACTGCAGATATGCTTTATCCAAAGGCTGCTCACCCAAGAGTTAAATATATATTCTCATTATTGGCTATTATTGATCTTCTTGCGATTTTACCATTCTATGTTCCTTTCATCTCTGTAGATTTACGGTTTCTGCGTATGATGCGCCTGTTCCGTTTGTTCAGGCTTTTACGTGTGTTTAAACTGGGCAGGTATTTTGAAGCTCTTCAGGTAATCATGAAGGTCATAAAAACATCCGGGCCGCAATTGGTCATGTCAGTGGTACTCTGCTTTTTTGTCATGCTCTTTTCAGCAATTATCATGTATACAGTGGAGAACCCTGTTCAGCCTGAACAGTTCCCTAATGTGATCTCATCGCTGTGGTGGGCTATCTGTACATTAACGACTGTCGGTTATGGTGATGTATATCCGATAACACATATTGGTCGTTTCTTTGCATCAGTAATCAGTTTGGTTGGCATTGGTACATTGCCTATGGTCCTGCTGCTCCGGCTCAAGTCGGGATAGCCTGTCCAAGCTCTGCTGTGTGACCT
>CAZUXV010000210.1:0-5059 GCA_964624445.1 uncultured Oscillospiraceae bacterium
TACTTCCTTCGCGCCGCGGGTCAGGTACAGGCAGTCCTTGTATCCCAGCTCGTACTCCTGCCCGTCCGCCGTCACCTTTCCGGCGCCGCCCACGTTGAACATGCCGCATTCCCGGCGCTCCAGGAAGAATGCCGTTCCAAAGTTGTGCCAGATATCGATCCCCTTGTCGATGGAAACCTTTTCCTTCACCGGCATGATACCGAGGGTCACCATCCGGTCCACATGGCTGTAAACCGCCGTCACCTGATCTGCTTCGAACAGTTTTTCGATCAGGAATTCCTTCCGGATCTCCTCTGTTGTATACCGTCTGAAATCCCTCTGGTTGCAGCTGTAGCGAATATCCATTTCCTGTTCCTCCCTTTATCTTTCCCGGCTGATATCCGTTTTTTCGACCTCCGCCGTCTCCAGCGGTTCTCCTTCGATCCCCTCAAAGGATACATTGTCAAGTGTGAGTTCCTTCACATATCTGGCAATCACTCCGCGTCGGCAGCATTCCTCGACATGCAGAGCCATGGCCGGAGTCATCGGCTTCGCGTCCAGATCAAAACCGAAACGGCTGTTCCGAATGATCAGGTGCTCCATCGGTTTTTCCGGTAACCCAAGAACGTAGGCCGCGCAGGCTTTGCATCCGGATGCGTCCACCTGTTCAAAGCACACCGTTCCGATTTCAGGTGTCGTATCGTCCACCGGCTGCTTCTCCCGGCTCTGTACCCGGTCGGTTTTTCCGTCCGCGTCGCAGAAATAGAAGCTGTTGACCACCAGCGGCATTTTAACGCCGTCCATCCGGATATCCCGGAAAACGATCCCGTCAACCACACCGTCCCGTCCCCGGTCCCGCCGGGTCTTGATCCGCAGCGCCCGGTCGTTTCCCTTCATATAGCAGTGATGCGCATTGACCCGCTTCACGCCGCCGGCCATCTCGCTGCCGACCGTCACCCCGCCGTGACCGTCCAGCAGCGCGCACCAGCCGATCTCCAGATCCTCGCACGCGCGCTTATACTTCCTTCCCAGGCCGATCTTTCCGCTCTTGATGGCGATACAGTCGTCCCCGACGGAGATCTCGGCGCCGAGCAGCCGGACGTTCCGGCAGCTCTCCGGGTCAAAGCCGTCCGTATTCGGGCTGTCCCACGGTGCCTGTACCCTGATGTCAATGAAATCCAGGTCTTCGCTGAAGGCCGGATGAAGATTCCAGCTCGGACTGTTCCTGAAGGTCAGGCCCTGGACCAGCATACCGCTGCAGCGCTGGGTATACAGCAGGTTCCCTCTGCTAGCGATCCGGATCTCCTTGGGGCGGACCCACCAGTCCCCTTCCTGCGCCCGGCCATCAATGATTCCCTCGCCGATAATGGCTGTATCCGTCAGGCCGATCCCGTTCAGCGCGCCGGCAAAACCGTCCGTCCTGCAGCCTTCAAACAGCCCCAGCAGGATCTCCCCGTCCGGATTGTCCGCGGGTGTTTCCCCCGGCAGGATCGGGAAGCGATGCCTGTCCGTCAGCAGCATCAGGGTCGCGCCGTCCACGATCTCCAGCGTCATCCGGCTTTTCAGGAACAGCGGTCCCGTCACATAATCACCTGCGGGAATCAGCACCCTGCCGCCGTCCGGGCAGCAGAGGATCGCGGCCTGCAGCATTGCCGTGTCCTCCGTTTTTCCGTCGCCTTTCGCGCCGAAGTCCCGGACGTTCAGCGTACAGGTCTCCTTTTTCGTGCGGAATACAAGCCGGTCCCGCACACCGTTTTCCGTCACGCTCTCCACGGTATATTCCGTATCCGGTTCCAGGCCGAACAGGGACGTGACCGAGCGGTATTCTTCCCCCAGCCTCTCCCCGTTCAGGTACAGGTCATGTTTTTCCCGGGCTTCGTACAGGCCTTCCGGATCGAGCAGTACACTGCAGCTGCGGGATGTCAGGCACAGTTCTTTCATGTTCTCCCTCTCAGTTGTCCGAACAATTTTGCCGGATTGTACAGGATTTGATCCACAGTTTCCGGTTTTTTCTTTCCGTCGCTGACAGTATATATGAAAAGCCGATCGGGATTCAATGCCTTCCGGCCATTCTCTCCGTATCCGGCTGTATCGTGTCCGTTTTGTCCATATCCGATCAAAGCTGGCTTTCCAGCCAGGACCGGGTCTGTTCCGCATTGTCCGGCGTCGTGTTCTCCAGCGTCATCGGGAGGTTCTTTTCCCGCGCCAGCGCCAACAGCGGTTCGTACGCCATCTGCCCCTGCCCGCAGGGAACCGGCCGGGGCCGGTCCGCCCCGGGCTGCGGAACAAAATCCTTCATATGCAGCACGCATACCCGGTCCCCCAGCCTGCGGACCGCGTCCCGGACCAGTTCGTCCGCCCAGTCCGTATGGGCGGAATCGATCAGGTTGACTGCGTCCAGAATAATCCGTACATGATCGCTTTTCAGGTCCTCCAGCATCCGTTCCGCCGTTTCCGCGCTATGGATGATATGGCTGCAGACCGGCTCCACGGCCAGCGTCACACCGGTTTCCTCCGCTTCCCGGACGACAGGCTTCACCCGGTCCAGGAACAGCCGGTACTGCTCTTCCGTACGGCAGCCGCTTCCTTCCGGGCTGGCGGCAGGCGGCGTTTCCGTCCCCGTGCAGCGGGCGCCGATCCGCGCGGCAAACCGCAGATGCGCCAAATAGATCTTCCGGACCCGGAGCGCTTCCTCTTCATCCTTCGCGGCCAGTTTCAGGTAGCAGCCCAGGACCGCGCATTCCATTCCGGCCCGTTCCAGTTCTTCCTTTACTTCCGCTGCCAGGTCCTCCGTCAGCAGCGCCGGCGCCTCCTCCATCTGGAAGCCGGGCACCGCTTTCCCCATCGCCAGCTGAACGCAGCTGAATCCCTGTTCCGCAGCATACGTCAGCCGCTCCCGGAGCGTTCCCGGCCGGGTATCGTGCAGCCTGATTCCGATATTCATCCTTGGCCTCCTGTCAAAAGGGCGCCGGACAATGCCGGCGCCCGGTTCCTGAGGATCAGATCTTTTTCTCCTCAAAGGCGAAATACCGCTTCGCGTTGCGGTAGCTGATGTCCGCCACGATCTCCTTCAGGGTGTCATAGTCTTCCGGATAGAAGCCTTCCTCCACCCATTCGCCGAAGATCCGGCACAGGATCCGGCGGAAGTACTCATGCCGCGGATAGCTCAGAAAACTCCGGCTGTCCGTCAGCATGCCCACAAACCCGGCCAGGTATCCCAGGGAGGCCAGGCTCTTCAGCTGTTCGCTCATGCCGTCAAAGTGGTCGTTGAACCACCAGGCGGAGCCATGCTGGATGCGGCCGGCGGCTTCCTCGTTCTGGAAGCAGCCCAGGATCGTGTCGATCGCCGCGTTGTCATTGGTGTTCAGGCTGTACAGGATCGTCTTCGGCAGTTTTCCCGCGTCCTCCAGCGCGCCGAGGAACGCCGCCGTCTGGGCGCTGGGCGCATAGTTGTCCACGCAGTCAAAGCCGGTATCCGGTCCCATGGCGCGGAACATGGCGGGATTGTTGTCCCGGCGGCAGCCGTAATGCAGCTGCATGACCCAGTTCCTTTGCCGGTACTCCGCCGCCATGGCGGTCATGAAGGCATACTTGAACTTCGCTTCCTGTTCCGGTCCGGGCAGGGTCCCGTCCATGCGGTCCCGGAAGATCTTTTCGATCGCTTCCTCCGCCGCGGGAGCGTACATGACGTAGTTCAGCGCATGGTCGCTCAGTTTGCAGCCGCGGGCGGCAAAGAAGTCCAGCCGCCTGTGCAGGGCTTCCTTCAGGTCCGCGAACGAGGCGATCTCCATACCCGCAGCCTTTCCCAGCTGCGCGATGTATTCCGTCCAGGTTTCCTTTTCCAGGTTCATCGCCTTGTCCGGGCGCCAGGCCGGCAGCACCGTCACCGGGAAGGTCCTGTCCGCCGCCAGCTTTTCATGCCATTCCAGGGTATCCGCGGGATCGTCCGTTGTGCAGATCGTATCCACGTTGCTCATCATGATCAGGCCACGGGCGGAGTATCCCTCGCTCCGCAGCTTCGCGTTGGCTGTATCCCAGACTTCCTTCGCGGTCTGCTTGTTGAGGATGCCCTCATAGCCGAAGAAGCGGCGCAGTTCCAGGTGGCTCCAGTGATGCAGCGGATTGCCGATCGCCTTTCCCAGCACTTCCGCGTATTTCTCGAATTTCTCCCAGTCATCCGCATCGCCGGTGATATACTTCTCCGGTACGCCAGCGGAGCGCATCAGCCGCCACTTGTAGTGGTCCCCGCCCAGCCAGACCTGCGTGATATTGTCATACCGGATATCCTCCCAGATCTCCCGGGGGCTCAGGTGGCAGTGATAGTCGATGATCGGCTGATGTTCCGCCGCCTCATGGTAAAGCTTCCTCGCCGCTTCCGTGTTCAGTAGGAAATCCCTGTCCAGAAACTGTTTCATCGTCCTTCTCCTTCTCCGTTCGTCGCGTTGGGAATACCGGATCACCGTTTGACCCGGGCGCTGCCGTTCTTCATGATGGACTCCACTTCTTCCCTGCTGGCCATACTGGTATCGCCGGGGGTGGTCATGGCCAGCGCGCCGTGGGCGGCGCCGTAGTTTACGGCCAGTTCGGGATCGCCGGTGGTCATCAGGCCGTAGATGAGGCCCGAGGCGAAGGAATCGCCGCCGCCGACGCGGTCCAGGATTTCCAGTCCGTCATAGGCCTTGGACATGTATACTTTCCCGTCCGCCCAGCAGATCGCTTTCCAGTCGTTCACCGTAGCAGTCTTCACAGTGCGCAGCGTGGTGGCGATGGCCTTGAAGTTGGGATACTGCTTCGCGGCTTCGGCGATCATCTTGTAATACCCGTCCAGGTTCAGTTCCTTCAGGTTCTCGTCGTTGCCTTCCACCTGCAGCCCCAGGCAGGCCGTAAAGTCTTCCTCGTTGCCGATCATCACGTCCACGTACTTCGCAACTTCCCGGTTGACCTCGCGGGCTTTCTCCAGGCCGCCGATCGCCGACCACATGGAAGGACGGTAATTCAGGTCGTAGGAGACCAGGGTGCCGTATTTCTTCGCGGTCCTGCAGGCGGCAATCACCGTCTCGAAGCTCTGTTCGGACAGCGC
>CAZUXV010000211.1:0-5024 GCA_964624445.1 uncultured Oscillospiraceae bacterium
TCAGATGAACAGCGAAGAAATACTGGCTCAGACCGAAGCAGCCGTGCAGGAACAGATTGAAAAACTGGTGACGGAGAACACGGAAGCTTATCTGTCGAAGGACGAAACAATTATCGCGAAACTGGCCCAGGCAACAGCAGCCCGGGAGCAGCTGGAAGCCCTGAAAGAACAGCTGGATCAGGTGAACACGTTCGTAACGGGACTGAAAGATTATACGGACGGTGTAGCCCAGGCTTCAGATGCCGTGTCAACGCTTTCGGCAGGCGCAATGCTGGTATCCGCCGGCGCGTCAACGCTGCAGGAAACCGGAACAAAAGTGTTGAAAGACAGTATCCTTACCGCTGAAAAAAGTGCGGCAGAGAAGCTGCTTCCGCTCATGGAAAAGGATCTGACCGGCGCTTTGAATGCCTGGAAGATCACAAAGGATCATCTGACTGATACCGGATATGACCTTAAACCGGAGAGTATGGATGAAGAGACGGTATATATTATTCGGACAGATTTGAAATAATAGATTGAAATTGGATCTGCGAGTCAACAAATCTAATCCCGGTTAAAATTTCGCTTGGAACAATAGGATGATATAGCGCGGTGCGAGCGGTTTGAAAACGCTAACGCCGCGCGGTTTTGTTATTCAAGCATTATCATTTGTACAATTTGGTCATTTTCTCTAAAGGGTACAGTAAAGGGTACATTGCCATTTTTTGGCATAAAAAAGCCCTAGGAACGTTGATTTTCCTAGGGTCTTATTGGCGGAGAAGCCGGGATTTGAACTATATTATCATATGATAATAAAATGGGAAATGTAGTAAAATCAATGCATTCTGGGCTCGTCAGTTACATTTTTATACCAAATATTATAGTTTAATAAGGGTACAGGTAGGGGACTTATTCGTCGTCCTCGTCTTCTTCGTCTTCCAGTTCATCAATCCGGTCATTGATCCGGTCGATGAAGTCTTCGACTTCGGATAGCTGGTCTTCCCATAGGTCGTGGTCTTCGCTACCCTCGTCCTCGGGCTCCAGGTCCTCTACTTCGTCCAGCAGGTCTTCGGCCTTAGACAGCAGGTCTTCCAGGCCTTCTCTGGTTAGCGCTTCCAGCTCCATGCAGTCCAGGTCGTCGATATCTTCGATGCTCAGGGGTTCGTAGGCGTCATATCTGATGCCGTCGGAGTCGATTGTGATTCTGACGCCGGATTCCTTCAGCTGATTGGATTTATCCTCGAAATCACTCATGGTGGTTCCTCCTGTGTGTTTATCTTTGCTGCTCTGATTATGTCATCTGATCATTTTACTGTCAACAGGAGGGGTGCGGACGGCATCCGGGAGTATATTGACGGAGGTATCGGCCCGCCGAACGCGCCGGTGACACTTTCCGGCGGCTGGATTTATAACCGGGTGGCGAAAAAAGGCGTTCTTGTAAGCGGAAAAGCCGGTGACAAACCTATGTTTGACACCGGCGCACTGTATAACGATTTCGATTATGAGATTACGGGCAGGTGATCCATCCATAAATTGAAAAAGCACCGCCCCTTTGGGCGATGCCGGGTATGTATGGACTCAGGTATTATTGGTACCCTGGTCAGTGGGAGCTGCCGGCGCTTCAGGAGCTGCTGCCGAAGCCTGCGGCTGATTCGGAACGGTGTTGCCGAAGCGGCCGTGCCTTCCGCCAAAGCCGTTCTGGCCGTTCACATCGTTGCCGGAGGTTGTTCCGTTCATCAGGCCGTTGCCGAAACCTTTGCCGCCGCGTCCGCCTTTGCCGCCCCGGCCGAAGCCGGTGCCGTTCTGCTGCATAAGGGTCAGCTGCTCGGCGTAGTATTTCAGGATCAGGTCAGCCTGTTCCTGGGACAGGGTACCGGCGGTCACATAGTCGTCCAGTTCTTCTTTCAGGCTGGTCAGGATTTCAAGTTTCCGGCTTTCGGCCTTTGCCTTGCTGTAGGCTTCCAGGGCTTCGTTCAGGGCAGTGGCCTCCGCCTGTGCGGCGTCCGCCACAGCCTGTGCTTCGTCGGCGGCTGCCTTTGCCGCATCAGCGGCAGCAGTGTCAGCAGCGGTTTCAGCCGGACCCTCGGCCAGCGCTGCCACACTAAGACAGGCCGCAATCATCAGGGCCAGTACGATCAGGATGGGTTTCTTGCTTTTCATGGTTTGTTTTCTCCTTTCGGATTGATTTGTTCCTCTCGGGAACAACTGCATTATCCGGGAGGAACCTTTAAATAACCTTGAACAGGAAAAAAATTTTTCATTGGAGTTTACATGGACATCACATCCGCCATATTTGATCCCGAGTTGGGCTGCACCGCCTTCACTATGGAGCGGATCACTTATACCCGCACCCGGGCGGGAACGACCTCACGAAGTATAACGGCCCAGACCTTGGGATGCATTCACCCGGGAACGCCGGAAATGATCCAGCTGCTGCCGGAGGAAGAACGGGAAGAACAGTTCATTGCGATCTATACGGACTATGCATTAAGCACCGGTACTCCAGAGAGTACGGGTGCTTCTTTTATAGGCCCAGACCGGGTGCACTGGGGCGACCAGATATGGCGGGTTGTAAGGGTGAGGGACTGGAAGATGTTTGGGTAATACCAGGCTTACGCTGTTCTAATGAGGGAGGCTGCATGATCTCTGAATCTTCTGCTTTTCACACGGCTGTTTTCGATGCTCTCTGTGCCAGCCTGAACCTGACGGAGGCGGAGGGTCTCAAGCTGATCCATGAGGCCTATGCCGAGCAGGAAAACGTGCCACGGCCGCCTCGGAACCGGAACGTCATTTACTGGACCGTGCTGCAGGACCCTTCCTCCGATCCGGTCTCCACAGAGTGGAACGCGGAGGCCGGGACGTCCGGCACTCATGTGCCGACGGTCTGCACGACGCTGAAATATAACCTGGTCATTGTCTGCTACGGTCCGGCCTGTGAGGAATACGCCCGCCGTATCCGGCACATGTTTTACCTGGACGGCCGGCTCTTTCCCCGGCAGATCCTCCGGGACGCCGGGATCTTTCCGGTTCCGGACCCGCCGGAGCCTTCGCTCCTGCATGAGGAGGAGGGAAGCCTGTGGAGGAAGCGGGCGGATCTGACGATCCAGCTCCGGGTATGGGATGAGGAGCGGGGGCAGACACGCAGTTCCATGACTGCGGCACCGGCAGTGATCATCCATCGCTGAAAAAAACGCTCCGGCAGGAGCGTTCCATCATGGACGGATGAACTTATTCGGCCGGTTCAGCCCGGTTGTAAATAAGGGTAATCTCTGTAAACATGTCACCCAGATCTGTATGCTCAGTGTAAAAGAGGGTGCCGTCCTCCCGCAGGGAGAAGGTCATCGCTGTGGGAACGACCCGGTTGTCCTCCGCTGTCAGCATCCCGTCTGTGAACACGCTTTTATATTCTCCTGTGGGCTCCTTCTGTTCACTGTCGGATGAACGGGTCATGATCCGGCTTCCGTCGATGCGCAGCAATGGGACCATTTCCAAATCCCTTTCATTCAGCAGCATATAAAGGCCGTTGGATACCTGGGCAAAAGGCGTCCAGACGCCGCTGAAACTATCGGCGGATTCCGCTTTGACAGCAGGAGAAAGGGACACCGGCTCGTCAGGGGTCCGGGAGAGGAAAGCCCTGGCCGTTTCCAGGTCGGCGACCAGTTCATCCCCTTCAAGCCGGAACGAAACAGGCTCCGGGTTTCCATATTCCGTGGGTTCCGTCTGCAGGAATACCCGGGTGTCAGCCAGAGACCAGGTGCCTGACAGGAAAAGGCTGGCAGCAGACAGGGTGCAGGAGTGGTCCTCATGAAGGGTCAGGATGATGCCGCTGTTATCTGTCACCCATGTATCCATGAGGTCTGTGCTTACACAGGACAGGTACCAGGTGCCGGTGAGGGAAGCGTCTTCAGCAGAACAGGGAATCAGCGCACAGCACAGGGCAAGCGCCAGGACCAGGAAGACAGCTTTTTTCATCTTTGTTCATGTCCTTTCGCAGAAAACGGGATAGAAACAGGATACCGAAAAGCAATCCACAATACAATACGAAATAGAACTGGAGGTTGTTTCATGCTGTCTATCAATACCATCGCAAGGGTTGTTATCAACACGGTCCGGACCGCGGCCTCCCCGGCGTCTTTCGATACCGGCCTGCTGCTGGCTCAGGAGAATCCGTTCTTTGATACCCACCGCCTGAACGCCTTCAGCTCGGCCGCGGAGGCTGCTGCCGGGCTGACGGAGATGGGGTTCCTGTCCACGTCGGAGGCTTATAAGGCGGTGATCAAATACTTTGCCGTCTCTCCGACGCCCAGCCGGCTGCTGTTTTCCTGCTATCCGGCGACGGAAAATGTGAGCCAGGCGCTGGACGCGGTCCTGGATCGGATGGCGGAGTTCTACGGGGTCATGACCTGTGATTCTGTTGCCGCGGCGGATTACCTGACCTTCGTGCAGCACGTGGAGAGCCTGTCTGTTCCGCTTATGCTCTTCGTGCCGGTGACGGGTACGGTGGCGAATGCCATTGCCGCGGGCGGCGCCGTTCTACTGCGCTGCCGCTTCGGACTGCGCCGCTGTCATAGGTACGGCCATGGGGCTGGAGCTGTCCCACAAAGGTTCTGCCTTTGCCCTGTGCTATAAAACCGTGCAGGGGATCCAGCCGGCCGCGCTGACCCAGACAGAAGTGGACAGTTTGAAGGCCCTGGGCTGCAATGTGTATGTGGCGAGGGGCTATACGCACCTTTTGCTGGAGAACGGATCCGTCAGCAACGGCCAGCGGTATGATGAAGTCCTTTATGTGGACAAGATCGCAGAGGACCTGCAGAACGCGGCGGTCACCCTGCTGGCGGAGAATCCGGACAAGCTGCCCCAGACGGATGACAGTACGGCGCAGTTTATCAACCGGTTCTCGTCCATCTTGATGGGCTATACCGACCGGGGCGTGCTGGCCTCTTCGCTGTGGCGGGGCGCGGACGTCGGGCCGGTACGGAACGGGGAGATCGTGGAGAACGGTTTCCTGCTCTGGGCGGACAGCTATGACGACCAGTCCGATGCCG
>CAZUXV010000212.1:0-5014 GCA_964624445.1 uncultured Oscillospiraceae bacterium
ACCCGGTCGCCCTTTTTGATGCCCAGGGATTTGAAATAGTTGGCGCAGCGGTTGGACGCGCGCTTCAGGTCGTTGAAGGTGAAGCGGTGCTCGTTCTTGTCCCGGTCCAGGTGCAGCATCGCCAGCTTGTTCGGGATCTCTTCCGCGATGGCGTCGATTACGTCAAAGGCAAAGTTGAACTTGTCGGTATTCTTGAACTCAATCTTCACGGGCGTGCCGTTCTCGTCCTTTTCCACGTCCGCGTAGCGGTGCCACACACGGGTACGTCCGTTCTCCGCCGGGAACTCCTGCAGAGCCGTACCGGGCATGGCCTTCTCGGGGGTCAGTTCTGGAATCGGCGCGCCGGTCGGGTTCAGGACGATGGCGTAGAACAGGCAGTCCTGTCCGCCCACGGCGATCATGCCGTGGGGCGTGCCGGAATCGTAATAGATGGAATCGCCGGGGTTCAGCACGCTGATGTGCTCGCCTACCTGGACCTTCAGCTGGCCTTCGATGACGATATCGCATTCCTGCCCTTCGTGGGTGGTCAGCTTGATGTCCTCTTTTTCCGCCTCGGCGCTGTAGGCTGCCTGCACATACAGGGGCTCCGCGATCCGGTTGCGGAAGGAAGCCGCCATGTTGTAATAGATCATGTCGTGGGCTTCCTCAATGCGCTGGCCTTCACCCCGCCGGGTAACGGTAAAGGAGTTCAGGTTCGGGCTGGAACCTTCGATGATGTCTCCGACGTCGACGCCGAAAGCCAGGGCGCAGCGGTACAGGAACGCGAAGTTCAGGTCCGACCGGCCCATTTCGCAGTCGATGTATTCCTGCTCGGTGACGCCCGTCTTGTTCGCCATTTCGGCGATTGTAAAGTTCTCGATCTCCCGCAGCTCCCGGATCCGGTGAGCCATCTCCTGGATCTTGTAATTCAGTCCCGTCATCTGCGCCATGATTCATCCCTCCATTGCGATCTTCATGGAAACAAAAACTCGTCTCAAATCGCTTTGAGACGAGTATGAATTCACACCCGCGGTACCACTCAAATTGCGGATTGCTCCGCCACTCATGGACCCCATCAGGTCCGCTGCCCTTACGCGGCTGGTTCGGGAAGGCTCTACTCGCGCGCTTGCTTTCTTCCTTCCGGCTCGGGAGCGACAGTGATCAGGTTCTTCCCGCGGCTCGCACCACCCGCCGCGTCTCTTACGCCGAAACCTGAAACCCTCTCCTTCAAGGCCTTTAACGGGAGTTTACGCTCTTCCCGGTCGATTGTCAACGTTTTTCGTTTGTTTTTTTGTTCGTTTGTCCTTTTCTCCTACTCAAGCCACAGCACGTGCAGTTCTTTCGCGTCCAATTCCCGGTCCGCGGTCAGCGTTCTTGGTTCCCCCGGATATAAGGCAATCCAGTTATCTGAAAATCTTGCGTCCGCTGCCTGCAACTCCACTCCCGCGCAGAAGGTGTCCGCTTCCAGCGTGATCATCCGTCCTTCGCAGGAAATCCGGATTTTCGGTTCTCTGAAGGGAAAGTGTTTCGGCGGAGTATACAGTTCCTCGCACTCGCTGAGAGCCATTCCCTTATCATCATGCAAAACGCACTGCACAATCTTCATTGTCTCCCCGCTTTCAGGCAGTATCCTCCCGACGTTCACGGAGCTCATCGCCGGGCAGTTCACCTCCATCGTGTATTCCCTGCATCTTTTCCCTTCCTGATCCCGGATAATACAAACGACCTTTCCCCGGAAATGCTCCCGCCGCTCATGCGTCACGTACACCGCGTATCCCGTGTTCTCCCGGCACAAGCTCACCGCCGTAGGCGCAAAGAAATGCCTCGCCCGGTATTGCAGTGCCTTCCATCGGCCGGTTGAATCAATCCCTGCCCAGCTCGCGACCGGCCAGCAGTCATTGATCTGCCAGTAGATAGCACCCATACACCGTCCCCGGTGCCTCCGCCAGTGCTCCACGCCTGTCCGTACAGCCTCTGCCTGCAGCCACTGGCTTGCATGAACCAGCTTTTCCATGGAGAAAGGATAACGCAGCGTCTGGCTCAGATAATACAGTATCGTCGTGTTGCCGGACAGGCATTTCTGATGGCTTTCCATTACCCGGGAAAAGGGATTCATTTCCCGTTCTTCATGCACAAAGCTCTTCAGCGTATCCATACAGGGAAATGATTCAAATCCGAATTCTGAGCAGAACCTTGGATACCGTTCCGCAAAATCCGAAAACGGTCTCCTCCCGTGCCAGACAGACCAGTCGTGCACGTCTCCGCGCTCCAGGCTGTTCGGATCATCAAACCCGCCGCCGGACGACGGAGAGGAAGGCCAGTAGAATATATCCGGCGCTTCTCGGGCGCATACATCCTTCAGCACATGTTCAAACTGTTCCAGGTAATCCTGCTTCAGGCAGTCCGGCTGTTCCTTTACCCCGCCCCAACTGAGCCAGGCTGTCTCCATCTCGTTGTTGCCGCAGATCAGTCCCAGAGAGGCATGGTGCCGGATTCTCCGGAGATTGTCCTCCGCCTCCCGGATTATGTTTTCCCTGAATTCGTCCGTCAGCTTATAGGTGTTGCAGGCGAACATCAGGTCCTGCCATACCACAAGACCCATTTCATCACACAGATCGTAGAAGTACTCTTCCGGATAGATTCCCCCGCCCCAGACCCGGATCGTGTTGAAATGGCAGTCCCGGCAGTCCTGCAGCAGCTGCTCCGTCCTTTCCCGGGTCATCCGGACCGGCAGGCTGTCTTCAGGAATATAATCCCCGCCCATGGCAAAAAACTTCACTCCGTTGCAGCACAGGGCAAAGCTTTCTCCCCAGTCATCCTTTTCCCGGCAGACTGTCATCGTCCGCAGCCCCAGGCGGAGAGTTTTCACGTCCTCCGCCCTGCCGCCGGTTCGAGCCATGACCTTCAGGGTATAAAGCGGCTGTTCCCCCAGTCCGTTAGGCCACCACAGTTTCGGCTGCTCCACAATCAGGCGCAGTGTCTTCCCCGGTTCGCCATCCGTACCGGCTACCGGCCGTCCGGTGGGATCTGTCAGTTCAAGTCCGATCTGTTCTGCACCGGAAGAAACAAGTATTTCCAAGTCCGCCCGGTCTGTCCGGTGCTCCTGGCAGATCCGGATCTCCTCCAGCCGGTTGTCGTAGAACTCAATCCGCGTTTCGCGCCATATTCCCGCATCCGGAAGGCGCGGACCCCAGTCCCAGCCAAACATATAGTGTGCTTTTCGCAGGAATCCGGTGCCTTTTAACTCGCTTCCGCCGTTATAAGATACTTCCGGGTTTTCCGCGGCTGCTTTCTCCACATATCCCATTGCAGAAACAAACGACACCCGGATCGTGTTCTCCCCGGCCCAAAGTTTATTCTTGACCGGAATACGCCATGTCCTGTGCATGTTGTCTGTCCGTGCCGCTGTCTGCCCGTTCAGTTCGACAACCGCCAGGGTGTCCAGTCCCTCGAACACCAGATCTGCGTTCGCGTGCGCCAGTTCCTCTTCCGTAACCCGGAAAGAACGCGCAAAAGACCACCTGCGCAGAGTTTCAGCACAGACAGAAAACTCATTTGTTTCGTCAAACGGATCGGGAATGGCTTCACAGTCCAGCAGGGTCTTCAGCACACTCCCGGGTACTTCGGACGGAAAACTGCGTCCGTCGTCTCCGGTCATTTCCCATGTTCCGCAAAGATTCAATTTTTTCATCAGCAATGATTCACTCCGTCCGACTTATTCCAGGTCAGAATGCAAACGGTTCCATCGGCAGTCCATTCTTCCCGAACAGATTCACCCGATCCGAATAATCCGTCCAGGCATACCGGGCATGAACCGGCTGGCTGACGCCGTCAGCTGTCAGGATCAGCCGTTCGCCGCGGATCTCTGCTTCGGCGGACGCATACTGTCCGTCCGTCCCGGCGATCTCCAGCAGGTTCGCTTTTTTGCCGTCTTTGGTCGTCACCGGTGCGGAAATCTTCACTGTCAGGGTATGCCCGTCCGTTTCAAACCCGGTCGCCCGCGGCGACACTTTCCCGCCGCCGTAGATCATCGCGCCGGCCAGTTCCGCCAGGCGTTCCCCGACGGGCCGTTTTGCCGTGGGATGGATATTGCCGTATTCGCCCTGGTCCAGCAGGCAGATCATGCCTGCGTTCTTCATCTCGTCCCGGGCTTTCGCCTGGGCCAGGCGGAGTTTCGCCCAGAAGCGCCTGTCCTCCGCATCCCAGTTCAGCCACATGGGCAGCTGCACAAACAGGAAAGGCAGATCCTTTTCCCGGAACAGTTCCCGCCAGCTCCGGATCAGGAGCTTCATCAGCACGTCATACTGATCCGTGACCTCCGCGTCCTGCTCTCCCTGATAATACAGGATGCCTGTCAGCGTCACCGGTACGACCTCCCGGACCATGGTCACCGCCAGCCCCGCCGGGCGGAAGGGCGATCCCGGTCCGGGCGGCGGATTCCACGGTGCAGGTCCGCACACGCCCTCCACCTCTTTCCAGGGCGCGTCCGGATGGGCCTGCTGATAATCCGCCACAGCCTTGTTCCACTGGTCCAGCACGTCCCAGAAGACCTTGTCTTCCGCCAGCCAGGATGCCATGGTCTTGCCCGCGCTCAGCGCGGCATATTCATCCAGGTAGCGGACACCCTCCGCCTCTGTCCGGAGCGTTTCCTCCTCCATCCAGCAAGTGACCGACGTCCCGCCCCAGTAGCATCCGATGATCCCCACGGGAATCTCCGGCATCCGTTCCCGAAGTTTCGCGGCAAAGAAATACGCCACCGCGCTGTTCTCCCCGCCCTCCCCCGGACGGATGGCGTGCCAGCGGGTTTCGTCGTTGGCCTTTCGCTGTTCCGGACCCGCGATGGCGATTTTCGGCACATTGAAGAACCGCAGCAGCGGATCGTTGTACGTCTTCAGAATTTCCGGCCCTTCGTCCGCGTTCCGCAGCTCCAGTTCCATATTGCTCTGGCCGCCGGCCAGGAATACCTCGCCGATCGCGGCATCCGCCGCCTCAGCCTGCTCGTTTCCGGCCCGGATGATCAGCCTGCAGCCGGTCT
>CAZUXV010000213.1:0-4990 GCA_964624445.1 uncultured Oscillospiraceae bacterium
AGTAGCCCGACGAGGTGGCGACGCCGAGGTTGTTCGCGGACATCTTCATGCTGTCGATGCCGAAGGTGGCCACGGCCTCGGAGGTCTCGATGGCCGTGTTGCCCCACAGCCTCCCGGAGACGGCGATGCCTGCGCCCTTCAGCTGGGACTCGACGGCGGGCGTGATGGCCGCCCTGCCGCCGACGACGAAGACGCGGTTGATGCCGCCCGCCCTCATGGCGTTAAGCGTCTCGGCCGAGATCGACGAGGCGCCCTCGGTCAGGAATATCGGCATGTGCTTGGCGTAGGAAATCGGCGCAGCTGCCAGCGCGTCCCAGTAGCCGGCGTTGGTGCAGACGAACGCCACGTCGGACCATGCGCCGAACCGCGATCCGTTCTCGAAGATCTTGCAGGCCGTGCCGGTGGCCGTGTCGCCCTGGCAGCGGATGGCCGTTGCACCGCCCGCGGCCGACTTCGCCTGCGACTCGACGGCCTTGGAGACCGCGGCGGGACCTCCGCAGATGACGATCGTCTTGGGCTTGAGCTTGGCGATCTGCGCGCGCGTTTCTGAGGACAGCGACGAGCCGTTCGTCATGAGCACCGGCGCGTCGGCCAGGCCCGCGACGCCGGCGGCCGTCAGCGCGTCCCAGTAGCCCTCGGATGTCGCGAGCACCACCGTGCCGCCCTTGGGGAACGAGCCCGCGTCCACGATCTTGGACATGGTGTCGAGCGCGGTGTCGCCCGCCAGGCGGTGGGAGCGCGCCACGCCCTTGCCGGAGGGCACCGTGGCGGTGTACATGACCGTCACCGCGACGTCCTTCTTGCCCATCGTGCCCTTGACGCTCGAGGCCTTCACGCCGCCAACGGTTGCCTCGTAGCCGGCTATCGCGGGGACGGCAACATTGTACGAAGCGCCCTCCTCGTAGCTCTTGATGTATGTCTGCTTTGCGGTTTTGCCCGTATCGTATACGTAACTAATCGCCAGCGTATGCCTGGCTACGGGCTCGGGCGGATCGGGGGGTGTGGGCGTCGGCACAGGTGCAACACTGACCGCTGCCGCAGTGCCCATGTCGCCGACCAAGTTGAGCGGATCCTCCAACTCATAAGCCGAGACCACCGCTGAACTTTCGATCAAGGCACCTGAGTCGGACACGAGCACCGTATACGAGATCGGCACGATGACGGACGCTCCAGGCTCAAGCGTCCCTATTATGGCCGCATCGCCGGAGACCGAATAACCCGCACCCCCAGCAATCACGGAGATGCCAGTAGCACCAACAACCCGGCAACTCATCGTCACGTTTCCAAGCGCCACGTTGCCATTGTTGGTAACGGCAGCGTTGTAGACAACCACTTCCCCCACTTCGTAAGTCTCGCCGTTGATCGGGGAAGACACGACCGCCATTGTCACGCTTACTGACGGGTTTGCCGCCTCAAGAACGGCGAGCGTTCCCTCGACCACCGTGATCTCGTAGTTTGCCTCTCTTGTCCCCTCCTCGAGCGTGTAGGTGAATGCGTTGGGTGCGCTGCCGACCTCGGTTATTGCGCCCGTGAAGTCGTACGTCACACCCTCTCCGGGCGCGAACCCGTCGCCAGACACCTCGACCTCGTGAGCGACGAGAGGCTCACCGTCGTAGCGCTTCTCCGCGCTGGCGCTCGTCAGGACCACTGTTCGCTTCCCGATCGCAAACTCCTTGGACGCCGTGCCCTTGTACGCACCGATGCCCTCTACGATGGCCTCAGCCGTTCCCGCATCGAGGTTATTGCGGTACGAGACGGTGAAGTCTTCGCCTACGGCCAGGGCCCTCCCGTCGAAGGAAACCTCCACCTCAGGCTTCTGCTCCTCGCCGTCGTACATCACTGCAGGAATCTCGGCAATCTGGCACATAGCGATATCAGTGCGCTCGAGAGCTGGAATGTCAGCTGTTTCGACCTCGCTGCACGCAAGGCACGTCCTCTGTTTCGTACCCTGCTTGTCGTACGTCGGCTGCTCGACGACTTCCCAGTCGCCCCAATTGTGATCGATCTTCTCGATCGGGCGAGTACTGCCCTCCTGCATGGCGCCGCACACCGTGCAGTGGATCGACTCGGAGCCTTCTGAGGCACAGGTGGCAGGTGTATCGACAGTGTATTCCGAGGGCCAGGCATGACCGAGAGCTGCTACCTCGGAGTCGGTGTAAGACTCCCCGCAACGCGAGCACTCGTGTATCGTGTGGCCAGGCTCGGTGCAGGTGGGCTGCACCACGGTATCGACGTAGCTATGGCCGAGTGCGGATATGGCCTCAACCTGCTTATCACCGCATGCAGTGCAGACCCTTTCGCGGAATCCAGGCTCGATACAGGTCGGCTCTTTGGTCACGGTCCAGTTTCCGTATGCGTGCTCGGACTTGGATATCGCGCGAGATGTCCCCTCTTCCGATGTGCCGCACACCGTGCAGTGAATCGACTCGGAGCCCTCCTGAACGCAGGTAGCGGGGATGTCTACGGCATATTCCAACGACCAAACATGACCAATCGCAGGAATCTCCTCGGCGCGCACATGCAACGGGTCGCGACTGCAGATGAACACGCGCACCCCCGATTCGGTGCAGGTCGGCTCGCCAGTCACCGTACCCTCATCCCAGTCGTGGCCGAGAGCCGGCACCTCGGAATCGGTGTAGGAGTCGCTGCATCGCGAACATGTCCAAGTTGTATATCCAGCTTCAGTGCAAGTCGGCTCTGTCACCATTGAAGTGTAATCATGGCCGAGAGCATCTAGTTTCTGAATGGACCCTTCATCAACCAAATCGCAAACTGCGCAATGGTGAGACTGCAATCCTTCCTCGGTGCAAGTCGGCTGTTTATCTACGGTATATGTGGTGCTAAATACATGACCATAGATACACGTGTATTCAACGTTTTTGCCGTTGGACAATAAGTATTCCTCGGCAGTCGACCCTTTTTTCACATAGAACAATGCCCGGTCGACGCCATTGAAGCATTTGTCCCCAAACACTTCCACACTGTCGGGAACGTACACCGACTCTAATTCTGAACAGCCCCAGAAAGCAGCACTTGCAATCTCTGTAACTGACGTGGGAATGACAATGCTGGTCAAACCTACGCAACCAGAAAAAACGCTGCCATCAATAAGACATAGCTCATCGGGTAGATCGATTGACTCAAGTGCGGTGCAACCATAGAAAGCATAGTTTCCAATAGTTGTAATGCTATTCGCCAAGGAAGCAGTTTTCAGATTCGCACAACCTTCAAACGCGCCACGACCAATGGATGATACGTTGTCGCGGATTTCGACCGATATGATTACATCCTTATACGAATTCCAGGGGGCAGTTCCATATCCGCAATCACACATTTCTCCCGAACCGTCGATCACGAGAGTCCCGGAGCATGTGAGCGACCAACTCAAATCGCTACCGCATGTACCACTTGCCAAAACGTCATCATAAGAAACTGTTTTTACTGAATCATCCTTTATTTCGTCGCATATGGAGCAGTGAATCGACACGGAACCATCATTAGCGCTCGTTGGAGCAACATCAATTGTGTAGTAATCGTTCCAGTCATGCCCGTTTGCTGGCAGCGTCTCAACAATTGTATCGCCGCAGTTCTTGCAAGCCCTTTCGCGCGAACCTGGCTCATCGCATGTCGGCTGTTTCGTTATTACACCTTCATTCCAGTCGTGACCGATCGCTGGAACGTCCTGGACTTCCACCGCTTCACTAAACGGGCCATACGATGCGGTGTATCTTGTTCTGCCGTTTTCCTCACATGTTGCTTCAGCTAGCACTTCAATTGTTATTTCCGCTTCGCGACTAAACGACTTGCTTGGATCGCTAATATTTGAAACCGTCACTGATGCTGCACTGTAATCATTGGCCCATTCAAAAAATGCACTCATTTTTTTGAACAAGTAATAACCAACGGATGAATCTTCTGAATCTTCAAACTCAATAAGAGTGTTGCTTTGATCCTCGAGTGCTGATTCGGAATCGCGGTAGACCGTGTAGGCGATGTCGTCGTGGACGACGACCGCGCCCTCCCCGACGGACAGCGTCGCTCCGTTCCTGAGGCTGACCCCGACGTTCCCGGAGGTCGACAGCGCGAGCGTCGAGCCGGCGGGCACGGTCGCGCTGGAGTCCGGGCCGGCCAAGAGCACCCCGGCAGACGACTCGCTCGACACCTCGCAGCCGCGCAGGACGATGCTGCCGCCCTGGACCGACCCGTCGTTGTATATGCCGCCGACGCCGCCCGAGACAGACGAGCCGGACACCTCGACCTCGTGCCAGTACAGCCAGGCGCGGATGCCGTACTCGGAGCCCGCCAGCGTCGAGTCGGCCACCGAGCCCGTGCACGCTCCCACGTGCAGGGCGTCCCCGCCCGCGTTCGCAATGTTGCACCCCTCGACCGAGAACCCGTCGGAGCCGTCGAAGGAGACAAGGCCGCCGAAGGTCGAGTCAACGAAGCGCGAGCCGCCGCCCTCTCCGACCGAGCCGCCCGCGAGCTCGCAATCAGACACAGAGAGCTGCCCGCGCGACTCGAAGGAAACTGGCCCTGCCACAGATTCGAGCGACCCGCCCTGGAGGAGCCGCAGGCAGAGGCTCGCCCCGCTCGGCTCGAACCTCACGTCGGAGAACTTGGCGTAGTCGGAGGCCTCGATCAGAAGGCCTTCCGGCGCCGTAACGGTATGCCCGGCCCCGTCGAGCTCCTTGAGCGCGCCGGCCATGGGAAGGCTCGCGGACTCGGGCACCTCGACGTCGGAAGCGAGCACGACCCGGCGCACCGAGGGGTCGGCCAAGGCCGCGGCGAGCTCGTCGTAGGTGGAGACCTCAACCGAGCGCGCTTCGATCGAACTAGGGTCCTTCGATGACAAGAGATAGTATGCGCCGAACGCGCCCTCCTCAACGGCGGCAAGCAAGGTTCCTGGGTCCTCGACGTGCGACGTGGCATCGCGGAAGACCGTGTAGGCGATGTCGTCGTGGACGACGACCGCGCCCTCCCCGACGGACAG
>CAZUXV010000214.1:0-4896 GCA_964624445.1 uncultured Oscillospiraceae bacterium
CCCGGCCAGCGTATACAGCGTATGCTCGGCCTCCCGGGCAATCGTGGAACCGATCACGTTCACCACCGCCAGCGTCTTCGCGCCCCGTTCCTTTGCCACCCGAAGGGCCGCCAGGCTGTCCGCGGTTTCTCCGCTCTGGCTGATAATGATCACCAGCGTATCCTGCGAAACGGGAATACTGCGGTAACGGTATTCGCTCGCCAGTTCAACCCGGACCGGGAGCTTTGCCAGGTCCTCGATCACATACTGTGCCGCCATCCCTACATGCCAGGCGGAACCGCAGGCTACGATATCGACCCGGCTGACGCTCTTCAGCATTTCATCCGTCAGGCCGGTACTTTCCAGGTCAATCTTTCCGTCTTTCACCAGGCTGTTCAGCGTATCCCGTACCGCCTTCGGCTGCTCATGGATTTCCTTGAGCATGAAGTGCTCATAGCCGTCCTTTTCCGCCGCCGCAGCGTCCCAGGTGATCTCTGTCAGCGGCAGGGTAACCTCGTCGCCGTTCAGGTCGTAAAACTTCACCTCGCCGGCGCTGATCCGGCCGACCTGCAGGTTATCGATATAATACACATTCCGCGTATATTTCAGGATCGCAGGCACATCCGACGCCAGGTAGGAGGCGCCGTCCGCCGTACCGATCACCAGCGGGGAATCTTTCCGGGCCACAAAGATCTCGTCCGGATAGTCCTTGAACATCAGGGCCAGGGCATAGCTGCCCCGTACGCGCACCATGGTCCGGGTAATCGCGTCCACCGGGCCGATCTTGTATTTCTTGTAGTAGTAATCCACCAGCTTAACCACGACCTCGGTATCCGTTTCACTGTAGAAGGCGTAGTCGTGCCGCAGGAGCTTTTCTTTCAGTTCCGTAAAGTTCTCAATAATGCCGTTGTGAACGCCCACCACGTCGCTCTCCACCGGACCGCTGCCGGAGCCGGAGCAGTTGCCGCTCACATGCGGATGCGCGTTCACCATGCTCGGATCCCCATGGGTGGCCCACCGGGTGTGGCCGATGCCGCAGGTGCCGGGCAGAGCGCGCCCCTGGTCCGTCTTGTCTGCCAGGTGATAAAGTTTGCCGGTCGCCTTTACAACCTCCGCCGGTTCCGCGCCGTTGCGGACCGCCAGTCCGGCCGAATCATAGCCGCGGTATTCCAGTCTGGCCAGCCCGTCCAGCAGGATCGGCGCCGCCTGTACATGACCCGTATATCCCACGATTCCGCACATATCGAATAACTCCTTTGTTTATTCTTTTCTTCTTGTTTCTTTCTTATCTTTGCCAAAAAGAGAGCGCAGGGCAGAGCGTTCCACATGACGCCCTTGCCCTGCTGCCCGTATGCTATCACTGAACAGGACGTCTGTCAATCTCCCGGTTGGTTTTTCCTTGTACCGGGATCCCGCTTTCGCTTGACTTTCTACCTCCCTGCGTTATAATTTCTCCCGTAAAAAATCTCAGGAGGGCACTGGCATGATTAAGGGTGAGCAGCTTTACGAAGGAAAGGCCAAAAAGGTATTCAGCACGGATGATCCCGAACTGCTGATCGTCGACTACAAGGACGACGCCACCGCTTTCAACGGTCTGAAAAAAGGAACCATTCAGGGCAAGGGCGTCATCAACAACCGGATGAGCAATCTGCTGATGCAGCGGCTCGAGAAGAAAGGCATCCCCACCCATTTCGTGCAGGAGCTCAGCGAGCGCGAGACCCTCGTGAAGAAGGTTTCCATCGTTCCGCTGGAAGTCATTATCCGGAACATTTCCGCCGGTTCCTTCTCCAAGCGCTACGGTGTGGAGGAAGGCATCCGTTTCGACGCTCCGACCATTGAGTTCTCCTATAAGAACGACGATCTGGGCGATCCCCTGATCAACGAATATCACGCCCTGGCGCTGAAGCTCGCCACGAAGGAAGAGATCGAGACCATCAAGAAATATGCCTTCGCGGTCAACGAAGAACTGAAAGAAGTCTGGAAGCACGTGGGCGTAACCCTGGTCGACTTTAAACTGGAGTTTGGCCGCCTGTCCGACGGAACCATCGTCCTGGCGGACGAGATCAGCCCCGACACCTGCCGTCTCTGGGACAGCGAGACCAACGAGAAACTGGACAAGGACCGTTTCCGCCGGGATATGGGCGGCGTCGAGGAAGCCTACCGGGAAATCATGCGCCGTCTGACCGAAGCTTAATGAAACAGCAAACAAAACTGACCGATCAAAGCAGATCGGTCAGTTTTTTCTGATACAGGAAATCGTGAACCAGCTGGTCCAGTTCCTGCCACAGCGGCAGCGTCGCGCAGCTGGCGTAACGGGGACATTCTTCCGCGTCCTTCTGCAGGCAGGCGACCGGTGCAAGAGTTCCCTCCATCAGTTCCACAATCTCGCCGACGGAGTATTCCTCCGGCTTTCGCAGCAGCACATAGCCGCCGCCCTTGCCGCTGGCGCCTCTGATGAGCTTGCCGTCCACCAGGTCTTTTACGATGATCTCCAGATACTTCTTGGAGATACCCTGCCGCTCCGCGATATCCTTCAGCGGCATGGGCTGTCCGTTTTCATTCTTCGCCAGGTCGATCATGACCCGCAGTGCGTAACGTCCTTTTGTGGAGATCATCCTGATATCCTCCGAACAAATTCATTCTCTTATTGCCTATTTTACCGCAGGGTGAATAGGCAGTCAAGTCTTTTTTACCTATTGACATGGTGGGTAAAAGGATTTATACTCTCTGTGCACTAAACGTAAAGGAGTCTGTCCGAATGAGTATTTACGCGGACCACGCCGCGACCACCGCCATGAGTGAGGCGGCCATTGAGGCCATGACCCGATGTATGCGGGAGGAATACGGCAATCCTTCCAGTCTTTACAGAATCGGCCAGCGGGCCAGGGAAGTCCTGGAGCAGGCCCGGGAGGACGTCGCTTCCGTGATCAACGCCGAAGCCCGGGAAGTATATTTCACCTCCGGCGGATCCGAAGCGGACAACCAGGCGATCCGTTCCGCCGCCCTCGCCGGAAAGAAAAAGGGAAAGAGCCATATTATCTCCACCTCCTTTGAGCACCACGCGGTGCTTCATACCCTGGAACAGCTGAAGTCCGAAGGTTTTGACGTCACCCTGCTTCCCGTGCATGAGAACGGCGTTGTCCTCCCGGAAGAGGTAGAGGGCGCCATCCGGCCGGAGACTGCCCTGGTGACTGTCATGTACGCCAACAACGAGATCGGCACGATCCAGCCCATCCGGGAGATCGGCACCATCTGCAAAACGCACGGGGTGCTGTTCCACACCGATGCGGTTCAGGCCGTCGGTCCCCTGGCCATTGACGTGAAAGTGGAGAATATCGACTATCTTTCCGCCTCCGCCCATAAGTTCCACGGCCCCAAAGGCACCGGTTTTCTGTATGCCCGCAAGGGTGTGCCGCTTCTGCCGCTGATCAACGGCGGCGCTCAGGAGAAAGGCAAGCGTGCCGGCACGGAAAACCTGCCCGGCATCGTCGGCATGGCTGCCGCACTGAAAGAGACCGTCGCGGAAAGGGATGCGGAAGCCGCCCGGCTCACCGTTCTCCGGGACCGCCTGATTGCGGGCCTGAATGAAATCCCTCATTCCGCCCTGAACGGCGACGCGGAAAAGCGGCTCCCCGGAAACGTCAGCTTCTGCTTTGAAGGCATCGAAGGCGAATCTCTCCTGCTCCTGCTGGACGAGAAGGGCATCAGCGCCTCCTCCGGTAGCGCCTGCACCTCCGGTTCCCTGGATCCAAGCCATGTACTGCTGGCCATCGGCCGGGTGCATGACGTGGCCCATGGCTCCCTGCGGCTGACGCTGGGGAAAGAGAATACCCCGGAGGATGTGGAATACATTATCTCCGCAGTCAAAGACGTCGTTTCCTACCTTCGCGGATTCTCACCAGTCTGGCGGGATCTGCAGAGCGGCAAAACGCCCTTTATTCTGTAATTCGGGAGGATATCAATATGGCACTGTACAGTGAAAAAGTCATGGATCATTTCCTTCATCCCCGGAACGTCGGCGTCATCGAGGACGCCAACGCCATCGGTGAAGTCGGCAACGCCAAATGCGGAGACATCATGAAGATGTATCTGAAGATCAAAGACGATATCGTCGAAGACGTCAAGTTTGAGACCTTCGGCTGCGGCAGCGCGATCGCCTCCAGCTCCATGGCCACGGAGATGATCAAGGGCAAACCCCTGTCCGAAGTCAGGAATCTGACCAACAAGGCGGTCACGGAGGCGCTGGACGGTCTTCCCGCCCACAAGATCCACTGCTCCGTCCTTGCCGAGGAAGCGATCCATTCCGCCCTGGAAGACTATGAGCGCCGGCAGAACGCATCTGACAATTGAATATGAATCATGTTTCATTTTCCGGAACTGCTTGAAATAAGCAGTTCCGATTTTTTATAATACCGGTATACCGGTCATTCATATTGTCAGTTTTCCGTGGATAACCCGTGGAACAGGAAGGAGATCATGATGAGCAGTGTCAAAGAACGGTTCCTGAGATACGTACAGGTGGAGACTACCTCCTGCGAGGAAAACGAATGCTGCCCCTCCACGCCCGGCCAGAAGGTGCTGGGAGAAATGCTGGTCAGTGAGATGCAGGCCCTGGGAATGCAGGACGCCTTCATGGATGAGCATGGGTATGTCTACGGTTTCATTCCCGCAAAAGGAAAAACAGACAGGCCGGCCATCGGACTGATCGCCCATATGGATACCTCCGGCGCGGTGCCCGGAGCGACAAAGCCGCAGGTCATTCCCGCCTATGACGGCGGTGTGATCCGTCTGAAGAACGGCGTGGAAATCACCGGTTTCAGCTTTCTGCCGGACCTGAAGGGCCAGGAACTGATTGTCACCTCCGGCAGCGTTCTCGAGCAGGTTCTGTGTCTCCATCGCAAAGCCGCAGAGGAACTG
>CAZUXV010000215.1:0-4850 GCA_964624445.1 uncultured Oscillospiraceae bacterium
TCTTCAGCATGTCCCGAACTTTATTCGCGTAGGTCTTGGCTTTGCCCGGACCCACAACTATCTCGTAATAGGCATGCTGGTCGTGCACCACGCCAAGAACTGCAGGGTTTTGCTTGATGGCAGTATCGTCAACGAGAGCTTCGTCGACAACGGTTATGCGTAGTCGAGTCATGCAATTCGCAGCTGAGGCGATGTTGCCCAAGCCCCCAAGAGCAGAAACAATCGCTGAAACCTGCTGGTCATCCACAGTGCAAATCCTTCCAAAAAAAGCTGGCACTATCGATGGACATATTGTACGCGAACGCGACTACGCTCGGTTTCTTGCCGTCAACAAATGGGGTGGCAACCGAGTTCTGTTTCTTGCCACCAATAAACGGTTAGCCGCCCATGCGCGCGAACAGCGGCAGTTCACCTGCTACAATCTGAAAACAATCGTGAGCGCATTGGCATAAACCGACTTTTGCCAATGGTTTTATAACGGTCTCTTGCCGTCGTCGACAGGAGGGCCATCATGGCTCAAGCTTCATACAGATTCGCGGCCCAGGACGACGTGCCTGTCATCCTCGATCTCATCAAGCAGCTGGCCGAATACGAAAAGGCCGCCGACCAAGTGGTCGCAACCGAGAAGCTGCTGCACGAATCGTTGTTCGAGCAACGTGCTGCCGAGGTTTTGCTTGTCGAGGCCGAGGGACGCGCGGTCGGCTTCGCTGTGTTCTTCACCAGCTACTCGACTTGGCTTGCCCGCGCGGGAATATTCCTCGAGGATCTGTTCGTGCTGCCCGACGAGCGCGGCAAAGGTTATGGCAAGGGCTTGCTCACCCACCTGGCGCAGATCGCAGTCGAGCGTGGGTGCGGGCGGCTCGAGTGGAACTGCCTCGATTGGAACCAACCGAGCATCGACTTCTACCTGTCGCTCGGTGCTGAACAGATGGGATGCTGGACCACGTACCGTCTCGAGGGCGATACGCTCGAGGCGCTTGCGAGCGAGAGCTGATTGCTTTCGCATAATTGCACCACGATTACAAGAAAACTATGTCAAAACAACTTTTGTTTTCTCTCAAAATTCGCTAGTTTACCTGCGTATATACAATAGTCATTTTTTAGTGGAGGTTCTTCGGGCTTTTTCTCTTGGAGAAGCCTCCATCACTATAATCCGCCCATGAGATTGTTCATAGGACACCAATCTGCGCTCTACTTCTGGCTGCGCGGTTCGAGCGGCCTTTGGTCTGCAGAGCCATGCCGAGTCCATTCGCTATCGCACTGCGCGTACAACACGCTCGACGTTCAATCGTTCCCGTTACCGCGCGATGCTTTCGGCCCCAACCCGCTGCACATCATGATCGACAGTCCAGCAAAACGTCGAAACACAGCGCTCCAAAAATGCCACGTCTGGATGACGCCGATTGCGGAAAAGAGTTTCGTCGCCATAGGACATGACGTGTTTGTCGCATCACCCACCTTGTGTTTTCTTCAAGCGGCCAACTCACTTTCTTACTTCGAACTAGCCGAACTCGGCTATGAGCTTTGCGGCGCATATTCGCGAACGCCAGGATCCGGAAATGGCTTCATCGATCGATACAACCGACTCACCACTCCAAAGCAGATCGAAACAATTTGCCACAAACTTGAAGGCGCATCCGGTCGGAAACTCGCACTGAAAGCTGTCAGGCGCGTACTACCAAACTCGAAATCGCCAGCTGAAACCGACATGGCAATCAAAACTGTGTTCTCCTTGATCGAAGGGGGACATGGTTACCCCCACCCAGAATTGAACGGTGAGGTGACGCTAACAGACCAAGCATTGCAGATTGCTTACAAGCCTCACATTTACCCTGACATGATGTGGCGCAAGGAAAAACTCTGTCTCGAGTATGAAAGCCACCTGCACCACGAACGGGCTTCGGATCGCAAACGCGACTCCGTCAGAAGAAACGCACTAGGTTGCATGGGCTTCAAAGTCATTACAGTTACACCTTCTCAACTTCAGAGCATCGCAGAATTCGACGGGATCATGAACGAAGTCGCACATCACCTGGGAATCCGAACACGCCCGACTTCACAAAAGACCTTCGAAAAGCGGTTCGAGCTCAACGAAGCAATCAAAAAGCGAATGCGGGACGACCTGAAGCCAACTGGATGGCCTTACGTCTAGCATTTTGGGCTGCGACACGCCCAAAAATCGGCCTCTGCGTAATTATTTCCCACTTTTTGGCAGAAAATGACGTTTGTGCATGTCTGGCAAGCATAAATTTGGCCAGTTTTTAAGCAACTTAGAACAACATAATCGAATAACCCCAGGTCGCGATTGCTGCCGAGCCGCCAACATGCTTGTTAGGACATGCACAAACGTCATTTTCTGCCAAAATCGCGAGAATTTTTACGCAGAGCCGTTTTCAGCCACCCTTTACCAAGCATGATTTCAGATATTAAGCTTTTGCGTAGTCGCCCCGCTTTCAACCCCTACGCGAACTTCACCTCGAGCGTGTAGGTGTTGTCGATTTGCGCAACGAGCGGCTGGTACACGTCGTAAACCACAAGTAAGGCTGCGCTGTCGGCATCCTGGAAGCAGGCATCCGACTCGAGCTCGACGCGCATGGCATCCTCGATCGAGCGCTCAAGCAGGTTCTGCTGCTCTTGCGTGAGTTTCACATCGCCGAACCCGAGAATCGCGTGTTGCGTGTCTTCAAACTCGGTCTTCTCGAGGTCCTTCGTGATGTACTGCAGCTGCGCGTGCGGAATACTCATCGTGACGGTGCGCGCATGCTCGTCGACTGCAATCGAAGATTCGTCGATCTGCCCCATGTCGACCGTGTAGACACCCGTGCCGAAGCTGCGCACCGTTTTGGTTTTCGAAAACACGGCGAGGTTTGCGAGCGCTTGAGAGATTTCGCTATCAACCTGCACGTCCTGCTCCCACACGACGAGCTCCTGCTTTTGCCGCGCTTCCCCGAGAATCGCATCCCCGATTTCAGCAGTTGTGTTGCCCATGATTGCGCTTTCGCTCAGCTCGACGACAGTTGTCGATTCGGGTTCGGGAAACAGCAACGCAGAAAGACGCGGCCATGCGATGAACAGCAGTAACGCCACAATCGCCAAGCCAATCACAACGAATACGACGGTTTTCGAAGACACTTTGAGCTTGCCCTTGCGAGCGTCATCGACAACTGAGCTGACAGCGGCACCACCAGCTGACAGGGCGGCGGTGCCGATCTTTTCGACAGCCTCGCGACGAGCCTTCGCGTCGGCTTCGGCCTTTGCCTTGGCCTCTTCCGCCGCCTTCTGCTCAGCGCGCTTCTTCTCTTCGGCGGCTTTCGCAGCCTCGCGCTCGGCAGCCTCGGCTTCTGCAGCCACCTTGCGGTCGGCCGCCTTCTTTCCCTCGATTTCATCGAGGCGTTTCTTTTGCTCGTCAGATTTCTCGCCACTGACACGTTTGCCAGAGCTTGTGATGTTGACCTTGTCGCCCATGAACCTCAACTCCTTGAAGAGTCGGCTCCTGAACGGGCTCGAGTCTCAACGACCTCCACGCCTAAACAGGAGCAAAATAGCCCATCAGTCGCCAAACTGTATCCAAGACTGCGGCATCGAAACGCCTGTACCATGTTACCCTTTCGCCAGGGTGGAAACCAAAGGGAAAGGGAGAATCATGAAGAAGTACCTGGCACTCTTGTGCGCATCCATGCTGTGCGTGTGCTGCTTAGCGCTAGCGGCCTGTGGGGGCGGCGCGTCCAGCTCGGCTGCATCTGCAAGCGCATCGGGCTCGTCAGCTTCTGCAAGTGCATCGTCTGCTGCAGCTAGCTCGAGCGCTGCTGCCGCTGATTCGCAGCAGCTGTTCGCCGGCGAATGGAAGATGGCCGGAGTCGAGACAGAAGGCGTAACCATGGTCGGCGACTTGGGCGCGATTCTTGACAACACCGAAGTGAAACTCGTTCTGAACGCCGACGGCTCTGCCAACATGGTAATGGGCGATGAAACATACGACGGCACATGGGAAACCGCGGGTGACACCGCTGCAAAGGTTACCTTCAATGGTAATGTTGCGCCACTTGCTTATAACGACAATGCTGTATTCATGACCATGGAAAACGACAGCTTCAATGGCGTGATGATCCTCACCAAGGACGGCACGTATCCGAAACTGGCGGCCATCGATATCGAAAACGCCAAGGCCATAACCTCCGAGAGCGACCTCGTTGGCAACTGGAGCCTTAGCGGTGTAAACATGATGGGCATCAGCATGTACGGCGATGCCAAAGACCTCGCCGCAGTAGCGGGCGACACCGATACGTCCTTCTCCATCGAACAGGACGGTTCGGCCAAGATCATGGGTGGAGATGCGACATGGTCCGTGGGATCCGACGGCGCCTCCATTTCAATCGATGGTGTGACGGTCCCCATCAAGGCGTTCGACAATGGCGATATCGTCGTCGACATGTCTGGTATCGTGAGCGGCATGGATGTCGTCATGGTGTTTTCGAAGTAAGAACCATCCAGCTGGATTAAGCTGGATCAAGCTGGATCAAACCGCATCGGGTATCCGATTCCAGCCGATACCGCATAGAGCATGAAAGAAGGCCCGGAAGGATATCCTTCCGGGCCTTCTTGCTTGTTTGCAGTTAAGGCGCGTTTACGCCACCAGACGACGCATCGGACGGCTTGCAACGCGCGGTTCGGACTCGGCCGTGGCCTCTTCCTCGTCATAAACCCATGCGGTCTTCATGTCGCTTTCGTCTTCATTCGCATGAAGCCAAACGAATTCAGCGCTGTCGGCAGCGAGCTCTTCGTGCGACAGCATGACTGCACCAGCTTTGATAACGTAGATGAGCGCCAAGACGAGCAGGAAGGTGATGATC
>CAZUXV010000216.1:0-4836 GCA_964624445.1 uncultured Oscillospiraceae bacterium
CACGGAGACAGTGGCCGCTCAGACGCACAGCCTCGTAGGCGAAGCCGCGAAGGCCCCCTTCCGCTATCAGTATGAGCAGATTTCCAGGTCCTATATATACAACCACGACGGTTACAGGGACAATTATGAACATTTCGGGATATTTATGAATCAAGAACCGGTCGGATCCTTTCAGCTGAAAAGAATAGACCGTCAAAAAAAGCAATGTGAATTCGGCATCATACTGCGGGATGACAGTGTGAAAAACAAAGGGATCGGCACCGAAGCAATCCGACTGGGCATGAAACTTGCAAAAGATAAATATGGAATTCAGATGATGATCGGGGATACAATGGGCAGGAATACAAGAATGATACGTGTTTTTGAAAAACTGGGTTTTTCGCTTGCTGAAACGGTTCCGGATGCTTTTGAACTGCCCGACGGGACAAAGGAAGACAGATACGTCTATATCAAGCAGCTAACGGAGGATAAAGGATAATCATGACGAAAACAGTTTTACTTCCGGGAAAGGAAAAAAGAGTATACTCAGGTCATCCATGGGTTTTCCGCAGCGATATTGCGCGGGTGGAAGGCGAATTCCTGCCCGGGGATATTGTTGATATCGTCAGTTCAAAAGGTCGGTTTCTTGCCCGGGGTTATTACAATCCGAACAGCCAGATTGCCCTGAGAATCATGACATATAAAGAGGACGAACAAGTTGACCGCGGGCTGATCTTCAGAAGGATTCACGACGCCGTGGAATACAGAAGGACTTTTGCAGATCTGAAAAGCTGCAGGCTTGTTTTCGCTGAAAGCGACCGGCTTCCGGCGTTGGTTGTCGACGCGTTCGGGGATGTGCTTGTATTGCAGTGCCTCGCCCTGGGAATGGAACGGTTTAAAAAGGATGTTGTGGATGCGCTTGTGGAAGAAGTGCATCCGAAAGGGATCTGGGAAAGAAATGATGTTCCGGTCAGAAAACTGGAAGGCCTGGAAATGAGTACGGGATTATTATACGGTGATGTTCCTGATCGCGTATTGATGACGGAGAACGGAGTTCAGTTTCTGGTCGATGTTAAGGAAGGCCAGAAAACCGGCTTTTTCCTGGATCAGAAGGAAAACCGCGCAGCAATTGCTCCTTTTGTTAAAAACAAAAGCGTATTGGATTGTTTTACGCATACAGGATCCTTTGCACTTCACGCAGGCAAATACGGTGCAAAAGAAGTAACAGGCGTTGACATCAGCGAATTCGCCTGCGATTTTGCAACAGAAAACGCCAAACTGAACGGATTGGACGATCGTGTCCATTTCATTTCGGCAAACGCATTTGATCTGCTTTCAGAACAAAGCCGCCATGGGAAAAAGTATGATGTGATTATTCTCGATCCCCCGGCGTTTACGAAAACAAAAAGCGCTGTGGACAGCGCCATGCGCGGATATAAGGAGATCAATCTCAGAGCCATGAAAATGATTGAACCAGGCGGCTATCTGGTCACTTGCTCCTGCAGCCAGCACGTGCTTCCCGAAATGTTCCGTGAAATGGTGCTTGATGCTGCAAAAGATGCTAAAGTACTGCTGCGTCTAGTTGAATTCAGGACACAGGGAAAAGATCATCCGATACTGCCGTATGCACGCGAAACACAATATCTGAAGTGCGGTATCTATCAGGTTTTTCCGATGAACGGATGATTCGGGCTTGGATGCGGGTCAATTGTCGTACCCGAGGTTTCTCAGATCGGAGACGTTATTCCGCCAGTCCGGACGGATCTTTACCCAAAGTTTCAGATTGACATGTGTATCAAGCAGTTTCTCAATGTCAATCCTTGCCTCCGTTCCGATGGTCTGAAGCATTGCGCCGTGCTTTCCGATGATGATTCCTTTATGCGCATCCCGTTCACAGTAAACGGTAGCATTGATCTCAGTCAGCCCGTCACTCAGCGTATCGATTTTCATAATCTCAACACCGATTCCGTGAGGCACTTCGTCACGCAGATGACGAAGTGCTTTTTCACGAATGATTTCAGCGCAAAGAATCCTTTCCGGCTGATCAGTGATCATGTCATCCGGGAAATACTGCGGCCCTTCGGGAAGATGTTTTTTCAGACAGGCAACCAGATCATCGATACCGTTCCCTGTACGTGCACTGACCGGAACGATTTCATCAAATCCGATCCCTGCAGCTTTGGCGGTGGCGGAGAGAATCTGTTCCGGTGAAACAAGATCGATTTTATTAAGCGCCAGAACAGCAGGAATCTTCTTCCCTTTCATGTTTTCAGCGATCTGCAGATCGTTGTCCGTAATATGTGTCACATCAAAGATGACCAGCAGTAAATCCGTTCCTTCCAAAGCGTCACGAACTGAATGCATCATATATTCGCCGAGTTTCGTTCTCGGGTTATGTATGCCCGGTGTATCAAGAAAAACGACCTGATGACCGGGGTCGGTCAAAACGCCCATAATCCTGCTTCTGGTTGTCTGAGGACGGGCGGAAACAATCGCAATCTTCTCACCGATCATGGCGTTCATTAATGATGATTTGCCTACATTCGGACGACCGATAATCGTTGCAAATCCTGAATGAAAATCTTTTTCTTTTTGATTCATCGATATTTCTCCCGTATTAAGAATGCATGCTGTCCGGACCGAACGCTCCGGGTAAAAGATCGGAAAGGTTCATCATTTCAACATGTCCGTCCCATGTAACAAGAACACGCATATGAGGCGAAAATTCATTCAACACCTGACGGCAGGCACCGCATGGCCAGGCTTTTGTATTCGCGGCAATCGCAATTGCTTCAAAGGATAAAGCGCCTTCACTGACCGCTTTGAAAACAGCTGTACGTTCAGCGCAGTTCGAAAGCCCGAAAGAAGCATTCTCTATGTTGCATCCCTGAAAGATTCTTCCGTCCGTGCAGAGAAGCGCGGCGCCGACCGGATAGGATGAATAAGGTGAATAACTGTGTTTCATTGCATCCCGGGCAAGCGCAAGCAGTGTTTCATCATTGTTTTCCGAAGAACTGTTACGCTGAACATTGACCGAGGAAAGAATTTTCTCTTCCATATGTCTCATCATTTCCTTGTCTGAATTTTTCATATGGTCGTAACCCATCAAATGACAAATGCCGTGAACGAGCAGATAAACAGCTTCCCGAAGAATGGAATGTCCGTATTCGTCAGCCTGAGCAATGACATGAGGAACCGAGATAAACAGATCTCCGAGGAAACATGTTCCGCTGTCTGCATCATATTCCTGACGAAGCAGACTGGTGCAGGAACCGGCTGTTCTTCCTGAAGGATAAGTTACCGAGGGAAAAGACAAAACATCTGTTGAACGGTCCGTATCTCTGAACTGACGGTTTATGTCATGAATATAATCATCATCACAGAGGCAAACGGTAATCGAACAGGGCAAGGAAATTTTTTCCGCCCTGAGGCATTCATCTGCGGCTTCCTGCATTCGTGCAACAATACGATTATCCAGAAAGGAAATCATTTTCCACTCAATCTGCACGGTTTGTATCCCCTTTCAGATTCTGAGCCGGTGTATCCGCATCAGCGGATTCATGAACAGGACCGGTTTCGGCAGACGAAAGGGTATTCTGAGCAGAAGGATTCTGGTCAGTTTCATGATCGGATGAATTCTGTTTCGCAACGATGATTCCTTCGTTTTTGATCGCAAATTGCTGCACTTTCGGATATTCAATCCGTTCATGATAGACGCCTTTCAAAATGCCGGAAAAAGCGCTGCAGATCTGATCGATATCGCGCAGTGAGAGCTGGCAGTCACTGAGCTGTCCGTCTTCAAGTTTGCCGCGGATCAGACGTTCAATAAACTGGTCGATTCCTTTGGGCGTGGGATCCTTCATGGATCGTACCGCAGCTTCGATGGTATCGGCCAGCATTACGACGGATGCTTCCCTGGTTTGAGGTTTTGGCCCGGCATATCGGAAATCGTTGATATCAACGTGTTTCCCGTCGGACATCTGAAGCGCTTTATGGTAGAAGAACATGACCGGCGTAACGCCATGATGCTGAAGGATGATATCCTGTACCTCTGGCGGAAGATGATTCTTCTGTGCGATCAGAGCGCCGTCTCTCGTATGAGCTGTAAGAATAGCAGCAGATACATAAGGATCGGTGTTTTCATGAGGGTTTCTGCCACGTTGATTCTCGCTGAAATATCCGGGTCGTTTCAGTTTGCCGATATCGTGATAATAGGCGCCTGCACGGGCCAGATAGGCATTTGCGCCGATTTTGTCAGCAGCCGATTCGGCCAGATTCGCAACAATAATGGAATGGTGATAGGTACCCGGAGCTTCAAGCATCAGACGTTTCATCAGCGGCTGATTCGGATTTGTTATCTCCAGAAGGCGACTGGGCGTTGCAAGATGGAAAATGCCTTCAAACACGGGCTGAAGCGCTACCGCAAGAACACCGCTGAGGAGGCTGCCGGCAAGGGCCCATACGCCTGTATGGATCAGATCCAGCGTTTCATCCGCGGTAAGAAGTTTGACACCGGCGATCATGATAAGGGAAAAAAGGGCTGCAATCAGACCGGACAGCAGAACCCTGACACGCTGAGGTCTTCCTTTCAGGAACCATACTGTAGCAATGCCGCCGGAAAGTGTAATCGAAATAATCAGAAAAACATCGTAGAACGTAGTCGTGCTGCATACGGAAGTGATACCGGCAAAAAGAAGAGCAAGCGGCACGGTCATGACAAGACCGGCACGGTATCCGATCAGTACGGTACCAAGAATCATACCGAGGGCAATCGGAATGATGTAAAGACTGGGAAGCAGTGTTGCAAGAGAAGCAAAGCCGAAACACAGGACAAGAATGATCAGAATGACGGCAAGT
>CAZUXV010000217.1:0-4822 GCA_964624445.1 uncultured Oscillospiraceae bacterium
GCGGGATCATCCACTGTTTCTCCGGCAGTGCCGAGATCGCGAAGGAATACCTGAAGCTCGGGTACTATATCTCCTTTGCCGGACCGTTGACGTTCAGGAAGGCGCCGAAACTGCAGGAAACCTGCCTGCTCGTTCCCAAAGACCGCCTGCTGATCGAGACGGACAGCCCCTATATGGCGCCGGAACCGGTACGGGGAAGACGGAACGAACCGGCTAACGTCCGGTATGTGGGTCTGAAGATGGCAGAGCTTCGCGGAGAGGATCCGGAAGAGGTGGCCGCATACACGACGGCAAACGCGATGAAAGTATATAACCTGTGATAAACAGCCTCCCCCGGGAGGCTGCTTTAATAGGCAAAAACAGGGAAGTATGGTAAAATATCAGAAACGGAGGTGCGGCATGGGAAAGATCGTTGTGGTGGCTGAAAAGCCCAGCGTGGGCCGGGATATTGCCCGGGTGCTGGGCTGCAGGACCGGCGGGGACGGCTGCCTGATCGGGGAGAAGTATATCGTCACCTGGGCGGTGGGCCACCTGGTCACGCTGATGGAACCGAACGAGATTGACCCGAAGTATGAAAAATGGTCCTTTGCCACGCTGCCGATCCTGCCGGAGACGATCCCGCTGAAGGTTATCTCCCAGACGAAAGACCAGTACAGCAAGGTCAAAAAACTGATCAACGACAAGGAAACGGATTCGCTGATCTGCGCCACAGACGCAGGGCGGGAAGGCGAACTGATCTTCCGGTATATCTATGAAAAAGCCGGCTGCAAAAAGCCCTTCCAACGCCTCTGGATCTCTTCCATGACAGACGAAGCGATTACCGAAGGCTTCCGGGATATCCGGCCCGGCGCGGATTACGACGGACTGTATGAGAGCGCCCGGTGCCGAAGCAAGGCGGACTGGCTGGTGGGCATGAACGCAAGCCGGGCGTTTACACTGAAATACAATACGCTCCTTTCCATCGGCCGGGTCCAGACACCGACGCTGGCAATCCTGGTGAAGCGGCGGAAAGAGATCGAGAACTTCAAACCGGAAGGCTTCTGCACGCTGACAGCCGATTTCGGCGATTACAGCGGCGTATACTTTTCGGATAAGCTGGACCCGGACACCCACCTGAAGCAGAAGGAAGACGCAGAAGCGATCGCGGAAGCGGTAAAAGACAAAACAGGTACGGTGGTCCAGGCGGAAACGACCCGGAAAAAGGAAGCGCCGCCCCAGCTGTATGACCTGACCAGCCTGCAGCGGGACGCCAATAAAATGCTCGGGTTTACGGCGGACAAGACGCTGAAGACCGCCCAGAGCCTGTATGAAAAGCATAAGGCACTGACCTATCCGCGCACGGACAGCCGGTATCTGCCTCCGGACATGATTCCCCGGGTGGTCCAGACGATGAAGCTGCTGCCGGAAGCTTATCAGAAATATGTTGCCGGCGCGCTGCCCGGCGGAAAGCTGCCGGTGAGCAAGCGCACGATCGACCAGACAAAGGTGACGGATCACCACGCGATTATTCCGACGGCCAAGAAAGCGGACCCGTCGAAATTCAGCGAAGACGAGCGGAAACTGTTCGATATGGTGGCCCGCCGGATGCTGACTGCCTTTTATCCCTGGTGCGAATATGACGCGACGAAAGTCATTACGAAGATTGAAGAGCATACTTTCCGTACCACGGGCAAGGTGATTGCAATCAACGGCTGGCATGACGTGCCGCCGCTGGAGAACCCGCCCAAAGCCAAAAAGAAACAGGCGGAGGAAGGCGAGAGCGAGAACCCGCTGCCGCCGCTGGCGGAAGGAGATACCCGGACGGTCAAAGGCACCCGGATCAAGGAAGACAAGACCAAACCGCCGGCCCCGCATACGGACGCCAGCCTGCTGGCGGCCATGGAGACTGCCGGGAAGGAACTGGATGATGAGGAACTGGTCCGCCAGATGAAGGGCAGCGGGATCGGTACGCCGGCCACCCGTGCGGCGATCATCGAGCGGCTGCTGAAGGTTGGCTATGCCCAGCGGAGGGGAAAGACCCTGAACGCGACAGACAAGGGTGTGATGCTGATCGACGTGGTACCGGGAGAACTGTCCAGTCCGGAACTGACCGGACGCTGGGAACTGGCGCTGCACGAGATTACGGACGGAGAACAGGATCCCGGGCGGTTTATGGACGGGATTGCCCGTATGAGCAGTTTTCTGGTAAACTATGCACGAGACAACGCCGCGTCTGTCGCGTTTCCGGCAGAGGAAAAACGGTATGGCAAGAAGGGCGGCAGGCGAACCCCGGCGGCGCCCCTGCAGGGAGCTGTCTGCCCGATCTGTGGCAGGGGCGGGATACGCGAAAGCGCCCTGGCTTTCAGCTGTACGGAAAAAGGATGCAATTGCACGATCTGGAAAGACTGCCTGCAGAAAGGCGGAGGACCCGCGATTACGGAAAAACTGCTGCTTCTGCTGCTGGAAAAGAAACAACTGCAGGGTTCCACGGGTATCCTGATGATGAAGGAAGGGAAGATCCTCTTCTATCCCAACGGCAGCGAGGTGCCCTCCGTGGAGCGATCCATGATTTATGTCAAACAGCACTGAGAAAGGATGACGGACCTATGATGAACGGATACGACAAACAGGAAGCGCTGGAGTACATTCTGAAAAGGATCCATGCGAAAGATCATCCGGAACTGGCGGACCGCCTTCCGGAACTGATCAGTCAGACGATTGACGCGGACATGGCCTATATGCATGAACACCATGTGATCGATGAGGACGGAAACGCCGGCACGGAATATTATGAGGACGATGAGGCCTTTGAGTATATGGTTGAGAAGCTGGCAGAAGAGAATGACCTGGATCCCGTGAAGGCGGTCAAACTGGCGTCCCTGGTGGACGACTATATGGATTATCAGCAGGAATACCTGGAATCCAAAGGGCTGGTAGACTGGGACGATGAATAAGGGTCAGAAGGCAGGGATCATCACCTTCCTGCACAACGATAATTTCGGCTCTTCACTTCAGGCGTACGCCCTGCAGCAGACGGTGCGGGAGATGGGATACGAATGCGTCCATCTGGATTACCAGCCGGACCGCACTGAGAAGATCCGAAACCTGCTGACGAGCGGGAACAACCCGAAGCTGATCCTGGACGGCATCCGGAAACGGGAGGTCAAGGCAGACCAGAGCGGCGCGCGCCGCAAGAGTGAAGCGATCCCTGCATTCTATCAGCGGAGGATGAAGCTGACCGCGCCCTGCAGGAACCGGAAGGAACTGCGGGAGGCAAGCCGAGACTGTGACTTGCTGCTGTGCGGCAGCGACCAGATCTGGAATCCGGTGTGGCTGAACCCGGCCTATTTCCTGACGTTTGCCGGCAAGGAAGTGCCGAAGGCTGCCTACGCGCCCAGCCTGGGCGTCAGCCGGCTGCCGAAGGCATCCAAGATCCGGAAGATCCGCCGCTGGACGAAGAATTTCCGCGCGATTTCGGTACGGGAGGCGGAAGGCGCGGAACTTCTGAAGCAGATGACGGGCCGCGAGGTGCCGGTTCTGCCGGATCCGGTGTGCCTGCTGTCCGCGAAAGAATGGAACAGGATTGCGGGAAAGGCGCCGGAAGGGGAGCCGTACTTGCTGTGCTATTTTATCGGGAGCAATCCGATGTATTGGGAGCGGGTCCTAACGGTGCAAAAGGAGACCGGCCTGCGGGTGATTGTTCTGCCGGTAACCGCGGAAAGTTATCGCAGCGGATATGAGCTGCTGGACGGTGCAGGACCGGAAGAATTCCTGACGGCCGTTCGCGACGCCGCATGCTTCTGCACGGACAGTTTCCACGGATTTGTATTCGGCTCGATCTTCGGAACCCGGACGGAAGTGCTCCGTCGGTACCGGGAAGACGATCCGGAAAGCAAAAACAGCCGCGTGGATCAGTTCAGGCGGCTGCTGAAAACCACAGGGATGGATGAGCTGAGAACAACGGGAAGGGAATGGCTTAAGGAAACAATTCAGAATGCATGATTCAGAATGAATACGGATCAAATGAAAAACCCGTCTGCTGCACAACAGACGGGTTGATCTTTCATTCGGGGGCTCAGGCCTCTTCGTGAATCTTGGGCAGCGCGCGCTGCACATTGCCGCTGCGCAGGCAGCGAGTGCACACGTTCATCCGCTTGGCCGCTCCGTTTACCATCACACGAACGCTCTGCACATTGGGCGCCCAGATCCGATGGCTCTTGCGGTTGGAATGGCTGACGTTATTGCCGTTCAGCGTGCCCTTTTCGCAAATCTCACAAAACTTACCCATGGAAATCATCCTCCTCGTTGGAGTGTTACACATCAAGCCTGACTATGATATCACGGCCGAAATCAAAATGCAAGCAGTTTTTTGCGAAATTGTTTATCCGAAAAGGATCTGCCCGAGACGGGTGACCGGGCTCTGCATGACGCAACCCATCCGGCGGACGGCCAGGACACGGGGCAGTTTCCGCATCCGCTGGGTGGAAAGATAAGCGTCCACGGTATTTCGCGCGTCGGCAGGAAGCTCTTTGCCGTAGATTTTCCTGAACACCTTGGTATGGGTATAGGTCAGGAGAATCCGGCGCTTCGCGTCCTGCCGATTCCGCAGGGCGGCGAGGCCACGGGCGACCAGGTTCCGGGAGCTGGCGCCGATGACATTGCCCTCATGCTGGCGGTAACGCGTCAGCGGCTGATCCACAAAGGCGATCCGGCCGAAGGAAGCAGCGGTCAGCGCGATAAACCAGTCGTGCATGAACAGGTCTTTGGCGACCGCGTGGGCGGCAATCAGATCCCGGAGCGTTCGGTTCATGATCAGGGTACAGCCCGTGACATTATTCTGAAC
>CAZUXV010000218.1:0-4816 GCA_964624445.1 uncultured Oscillospiraceae bacterium
CAGGAACAGATAGCAACCTTTGTTCCGCTTCGCCAGCGCCCATCCGTGAGCCATTTTATCCCGTTTCATCGACAGGTATCTGGATGCAAAAGACTGTGACTGCATGTTTGCGTTCCCTCCTTCCTTTCTCAGTCAACCGGCAGGTTGAATTCCTGCCGTTTGATCCTGATCTCTTCGTTGATGGTTCGGGCGTAGTTCAGCAGGGTCTCGCGCTGGTCTTCCTTGGTGTTGATAACCTTGCGAACGGAGTTCGTGATGTGGCGTGTTGTGGAATAACCGCCGGCGATTTCGGGGAAGCCTCTTGTCTGAGCTTTCTGATCCATCAGAATCTTCAGCTGCTTGCCGGACCAGGCCAGCTGTTTCATGGCGTCCTGGTTGGCTGTCAGGTACCGGGCGGAAGATCCCAGGATGCTTTCCATCTCCCGGCCGAACCGGACCTGCGCTTCCGCGCTGACCCACCACTTCATGAATTCCCAGGCATTTTTCTTCGTGTTTTCGTTGTCTGTGGCGATCATCATGCAGCAAAGGCTGGTCGGGCTGTTCTGCACCGTATGGTCGATGGTACCGTCCGCTCTCTTCGTCCCGGGGAACAGGGTAAACTCCCACAGGCCGCGGATTTCAGGAGCAGAAACCATCAGGGTGTTGAATGTGGAGTAGGGTGAAATACCCATCGGCATCTGGCCGCTGCGGAAACGGCTGTTAAAGTCAAATACTACCGGCAGGCCGTAGTCGTTGTACAGGCTGGTATACAGTTTGAAAGCGGCGACGCCGGCTTCGCTGTCAACCAGCGTCCGTTTGGCTTCTGCGTCGTAAATCGATCCGCCGTTCTGGTAAATGATCGAGTTCAGAACGGAGGTATCGGCTGAACCGACGTCCGGGAAATTGACGCCGAATTCCAGGCTGTTGCCCTGGAGGGTCGGCAGTTCGGCAATGATATCGTCCCAGGTCTCGGGAATCGGCAGCCCGAGTTCCTCCATGACGTCGGTGCGGTAGAACAGCACCGGGAAATCCTGCGTCTCAGGCAGGCCGTAAATACCGATATGTTTGCTGTCGTTATAGGTCATCGGTTCGAGAACGCTTGCCGTAAACGGTTTGATCACTTCCTCAAAGTCGTCAAACTGTTTCAGGTCTTCCACAGCGTGCCGCATGGCGTAGTTCACGGCGAACCAGTTGCTCACGCTCAGCACCACGTCCGGGCCGTTGCCTGCGACGACTGCCGGCAGAAGTGCGTCGGCAAGAACCAGCTTAACATTCACCTTGATGCCGGTTTTGGCCGTAAAGGTGTCGTCAACCATGGTCTTCAGCACGGTGCTCTGGTCACGGCCGGTGGTGATCCAGACTTCCACCACGTCGTCCGTATCTTCATATTTGTCGCCCAGCGTGTTGTAGTCCACAAAATAGGAGCTTGCGCAGCTGCGAATCTCATGACCGATGCTCTGGAAGATATTCTCGTGGACATCAGGCACTTTGACGTTTTCGCCCGTGACCATGATCAGATCCACATCCAGCTTGCTCTCAGACATGTTCTGCATCGCCGTGCCCAGTGAGGTGATGTTGTCTTTGAAGTTCTGGAATGATTCGGTAATACGGGTATTGTCTTTAACAAACAGTTCCAGCTGGTTGGCCAGCGTCTGCGCGCTTGCGACGCGGTCGCTCTTTTCGCCCGTGATGGCAACCATATCATCCACGATCTTGTAAAGCCGCTTGCTTTCCAGGTCCATCGCCTCAATGGATTCGGGATAAACACGCGCAAGGTTATAATCCCGGAACCTGTCGGGATTGACGCCGGTCAGCACCAGCAGCTTGCGATAGATCTGGTTCAGGCGGAAGATGCTGTCCTCAACCTCTTTCAGGATCGGTCCCATCTCGCCCAGGGTGACTTCCATCCTGAGTGTATGGCTTCCCTTGGTCAGCCAGAAACGGAACGGGTTTCCCTCTTTGTCGCCCAGCGTCCGCATCTCCCAGCTCGTGTTATAGCCGAAAGTCACCGCTTCCAGATCCTCAAACGGAACAACGTCGTCAATATAAACGGTCCGGGCGGACAGCGCGCCGCGCTGGTACATCTGCCGCGCTTTGACGGAGATGTTGTAGTACCCGTCCTCCGGAACCTCAAAATCCCACTGGATCCATTCTCCCGGATGAGTCCAGGCGTCACCGCCGATATAGTTCAGGATCGTGTTCGTCACAGAATACGGTACTGTCTGGGAAGAACTGCGGTCATACCGCGCGTACAGGCTCGGATGGCTGCGCAGCTGCGCCGCTTCGCCCTGAACGGTCTGGCTGTAGTTCTTTCCCTCGTCGCTCATGGACGCTTCCGGCTGTCTGGCGGAATATTCCTCATAGGTCGGGAACTCAACGATAGGCGTAAGCGTAATGCCGCACAGGATCAACGGCTCGTTGACGGCACGGATTGTCAGATCGTTCTCGCCTTCGTTGAAATAGAAAGCGTAGGGCTCTGTTTGATATCCCATGTCGTCCATGCAGTATGCGCTCTGCTTCTCAAAACGCTCCACCTGCATCGGACGGATATCGTTCCCCTGGTTGTCCTTTTTCACCGGGTTAGCGTCCGTCCACAGGCGCGAGAAAGTCAGCGTGCTTGCTCCGGCGAAGGGGACTTCACCGTTAATGGCGATTTCACGCTCAACATCGATTCCCCGGCTTTCCGTGGTCAGATAGTCCAGGCGGATATTGTACAGTCCGGCCTGGGGCACGTTCACTTTCCACGTCAGGTCGGATCCGTCTTCTGTCATCACACCGTCAGCGCAGACCGATCCGCCCTCGCCTTCAAAACCATTCAGATCCACCGATACGGATTCCTTTACCGGCGGCAGATCCGCGTATTGGACCGCGTATGCGCCGTAGGTATTGCTCCGTCCGATGCCAGTGACATCGGTGGACAGGTCAGCGCCCTCATATTTTGCCTTGAAATTCTCAGCTCCGCCGTTCAGCAGTGAAAGCGCAGCGATAATCGCGGCAAAAACAAGGACGCCGATGAGGATGTTCCGCCATTTTCTTGACATGTGTTCATCTCCCGTTCACGACGCTGACGCGCCGTAAATTCTTGTGTCCGGTTTGTGAAATTGGAGTGAATATTACCAGAATAATACCTGAATGATTATATCGCTTTATCCATTTAGTGTCAATCAAACGAAAATGCAGGACAGCACATTTTCTGTACTTGTCCTGCATATTTTTGTACGTACAACCGCACAATCTACGGAAAAACGTTATCTGATCTCAGCGCCCAGTTTGAATTTCAGATTGCCGAGAATCTTTTTGATGTATTTGTCAATTTCTTCCTGCTGAAGCGGTTTGTCCTCCGGGTTGAACGTGATCTTGAAGGCCATGCTCTTCTTGCCTTCGCCGATCTGTTCGCCCCGGTAGATGTCGAACAGTTCCACATCGCTGACCCGGGGGCAGGCGCGGGCGATTTCATGCATCAGCTCGCCGCAGGGCGTTTCCTCCGCCACGGTCAGCGCCAGATCCCGGACCACCGCCGGATAGACGGACAGTGGGCGATAGCGGAAGCTGGCAGCCATATGGCTCATCATGGTTCCGTAATCGATCTCGCCCAGGAAAATCTTGTGGTTGGACTTGGCGTCCTTATGCAGCTTCAGCTCCCCGGTCACTTCGTTGGCCAGTTTGCCGAAGCAGCCGATCCGCTCCCCTTCGCACAGGATATAGGCGGCGATGCCCGGATGCAGCCACGGCACGTCAACTGCCCGTTCCACGTCAAAGGTCAGTCCCAGCGCTTTACCCAGTGCTTCGACCGTGCCCTTCACCGTGAAGAAATCCTCCCGGTCGCCGAAGGCGGCAAAGCCCAGGTGGGGCCGTTCGTCCGGCAGTTCCCCGCCCTCCCGCGGCACATAGATGTTGCTGATCTCAAAGATCCGTCCTTCGTTGTTGCCCTTCTTCAGGTTCTCGACAACGATGTTCATCATGCTGGGCGCCAGCAGCGGCCGCATGATCGCGAGATTGGCGGAAATCGGGTTGCGGATGCGCAACACGTTCCGCTCCGGCGCGTCCGCGGGGATCCGCAGGAAGTCCAGATCGCTGTCAGCGTAGAAGGACAGTGTATAAATCTCGTGATAGCCCTGACTGCACAGGATCCGGCAAACCCGGTCCCTGCGCTGCTGCGCGGGTGTCTTGCCGCCGCTGGTAACCGTCGCTGTCTTCAGGAAGGTCGGTATCACGTGATCGTAACCGTATTCACGGATGACTTCTTCCGCGAGATCCGGCTCACCGACTTCGATATCTTCGCGGTAGCGGGGCGCGGTCACGTCCAGCGTATCGCCGTCGCGGACCACCTCGAAGTTCAGGTTCTTCAGGATCCGGAGCACTTCCTCCGCCGGCACTTCGATGCCGAGGATCGCATTGATGCGTTTCAGGCTCGCGGTAAAGCGCTTCCCCTCCCGCGGCGCGCCGGCGCTGCAGTCAAAGGCGCTCGCGGTAATCTCGCCGCAGCCCAGTTCCTGGATCAGGTGCAGGGCCCGGGCCATGCCCAGCTCCGTGATGTATTCGCTGATGCCCTTCTCGAATCGGGCGGAAGAATCGCTGCTCTGGCCTAGAGCGCGGGAGGTCTTACGTACATTGTCCCGGGCGAACTTCGCCGCTTCAAAGAGCAGCTGCGTCGTGTTTTCGGTGATTTCGCTGTTCAGGCCGCCCATGATGCCCGCCAGCGCCACGGGACGGTTCCCGTCGCAGATCACCAGGTTTTCGGGTGTCAGCGTGAACTCTTTCTCGTCCATCGTAGGGTTCTTTTCGCGGTCATTTGCCCGGAGGACACTGATAAGCGTTTACTGCTTCTGATAAATTT